>JBOGDS010000122.1:0-8300 GCA_050743075.1 Jiangellaceae bacterium
GGCGTAGGCACCGCGGCGTCCGGTCCGCCCGGGCGGTGCGCCGTCACGGTAGGGGCGCTCGTCGCCGACCGCGGCCCACGGGTCGATCGGTGTGGTCCAACGGGCCGCAGGCTGCTCGGCCACGGCCGCGCCACCCTCGTGCACCGCCCACGGTCCAGGCGGAACCGCCGTGCCCAGCGGCCGCGACCAGCCCGCCATCGAGGACCCATCGTCATGACTCATCGATGTGATCCTCCCCCGGGCACGGCTCAGTCGAACGGATTCAGCCAGCTCGCGAGGCGCTCGGCCCCTTTGCCCACCCGCGCGAGCAGGCCACGGCTCTGAGGTTCCTCCGGCGGCATGGCGGCGAGGACGGCGTCGAGAGTGTCGGCCGGCGCGTCGGCGACGACCGTGACGACCCAGTCGCCGACCGACCAGGTGAACTGGGCAGGTGGGCCGGAACTGCTGTAGATCACGCCGCCGTCGACCTCGCGCGCTGCGAAGCCGTGCAGCCTGGTCGGGTCGAGCCGGCCAGGCTGCTCGAACACCGACACCGTGACGACGCCGTCGGAGTAGCTGAGCTGTACCGCATCGCCGACGCGCTTCGCCTCGTACAGCACGAGCCCACCGTCAAGGCTGTCCGGACAGCTCCACCCGCTGCCCCGCAGCCTTGCCAGGTCGGCGTGATAGAGCGAGGTACCGGTGAGACGGGTGGCATCGCCGCGCAGGGCTCGAACGGGTGTGGGTGACTCCAACCGGATCTCGACGAAGGCACTCGCCGTGCGCGTCGCGCCGTCCTCGTCGTACACCTCACGCCGCAGCGGCAGCGCGGACTCGCCGTCGAGCCAGAGGCGCGCCGCCGTCGACCCGTCAGGACGACGGGCCTCGACGACGTGGACCGGCCGGCCGGCCACCGATCCGGTGCCGACGACGGCGACGTCGTACGCGCGGGAGAGAAGGGCCAGTGGGCCGCCGCCCCCGGCAAGCCAAGCGGCGCCGCCGCTGTCGTCGAGAGCCGACATCGGTTGGGCACCGTGGACCCTTACCTCGGTCCGGCCACCGGCCACGTGGGTCACGTCGACGACCGCGCTCGTCGACGCGCCGTCCAGCGACGACCATGCCGCGACGTACTGCGTGCCCGAGTACGAAACGATGTCCGGCGCTTCCATGGCCCGGTCGAGCAGGCCCATGGCATACAGCTCGTCGCCATCCTCGTCGGCTGGGGCCGCGGTGGCGACGGACATGGATCCCACCAGGACCGGCACGGCCAACGCGGGCACCGCCAGCGCAGCCAGGCATGCGGCACCACGGCGGGCAGGAGCCAGCTGTGCGATCACGGGCCGCTACCGGCGACACCGGCCGGTACGAGGACGGCGGCAGGCCCGACGAACGGCAGCGAGCCCGTCGACCGCGCGTGTTCGACGGTGAACTGCTCAACCGGCGGGACGATCGTCGCCGGAGCCGAACCCGAAGCCGCCGGGCCTCCCAACGTAGCCAGCACGAGCGTCAACGCACCCGCGGACAGGGCTCCCGTGGCGAGCAGGCGCACGCGCTTCGGGTCACGGTTCAGCCGCGGCGCACCCTCCGGCCGCCTGACTCGGCCTGGCCCGGCGATGCCACCGGGACGGCCGCTGCCGGGCCGGGTGGTGCCGGACCGGGTGTCACGGGCTCGCCATCGCGCTGTGGGCGCCGCTGCGCCGGGAAAGGGCCGCCGCTCCGGGGGCAGCGGGCCGCCGGGCTCGGCCATCGTGAGCAAGGCCTGCACGAGCTCTGCCGGGGGTGGGACGTCGGGAAGCCGCCGCAGCAGGGACTTCGTCTGCCGTTCGCGCTCGACCTCGGCGCGGCACTCTGCGCACCCGGCGACATGCGCGAGGGCGCGGTCGCGATCGTCGTGGCCGAGCTGGTCGTCGACCAGAGCGGTGACCAGGACGCCGAGATGCTTCACGGCGCCTCCTCCAAGCCTCGGTGGGCCTCTGCGGGGTCGACGGCGTCCGGCCGCGGAGTCCGGTGCTCAAGCGCCTCCCGCAGGTGTGCCCGGCCACGGTGGATGCGGCTACGGACGGTTCCCAGCTTGATGTCCAGGGTGGCCGCGATCTCCTCGTACGACAGTCCCTCGATGTCGCAGAGGACGACGGCGGCGCGGAAATCCGGCGGCAGCGAGTCGAGCGCGGCCTGGATGTCGGCGTCGAGCATCCGGTCGTCGAAGACGCGGTCGGGCGAGGGCTCGCGCCCGGACAGCCGCTCGGCGGCGTCGTCGGCGAGCGCGTCGAAGCGGATGCGCTTCTTACGGCGGACGCCGTCGAGGAACAGGTTCGTGGTGATGCGGTGCAGCCAGCCCTCGAACGTGCCAGGCGAGTAAGACGACAGCGACCGGAACACCCGGACGAAGACGTCCTGGGTCAGGTCCTCGGCGTCGTGGATGTTTCCCGTCAACCGGTAAGCAAGCCTGAACACCCGGCCGGAGTGCTCGCGGACGACCTCGTCCCAGGACGGCGGTGTCCAGTCCTCCGGAGCCGGTACGGGACGCGGCGCCGGTACCTCAGGCACCTGCTCCTCGGCCACCTGGGAACCTCCCTCCCCCGGACGGACGGGCACGAGCACTGCTCTCATCGTGACCCATCGTCCCTTCAGTGGCCAACCGCACGGGCGCACGCGGTGTTCCCGCACGCGGTGTTCCCGCACGCCCTGACCGGCCAACGCCCCGCGACCTGGCGTGGGTTCCCTCCCGGCGGCCGCGTTGACACTAGGCTGCACTCGACCCGGCATGTTCTCGAGGAGGCCGCCATCACCGCCGCGATCACGACCGAGTCGTGGATCTACGCCGAGAATTTCCTGGAGGAGGACCAGGCCGTCCTCCGGGCCCGCCAGCGTGGTCGGGAGGTGGGGGCCGTCCCGGTCGGGCCAGGCGGCGGAGCCGCCCTCCGGATGCTCGCGGCTGCGACGGGTGCCCGCACAGTAGTCGAGATCGGGACCGGCGCCGGGGTGTCGGGGCTTTACCTGCTCGCCGGAATGCGGCCCGACGGCGTGCTGACCAGCGTCGACGTCGAGTCCGAGCACCAGCGCCTCGCGCGCGAGGCGTTCACCGAGGTGGGCATCGCCCACAACCGCACCCGCCTGATCACCGGTGCCGCCCTGGACGTGCTGCCCCGGCTCACCGACGGTGCGTACGACCTCGTGTTCTGCGACGGTGACAAGGCCGAGTACGACGACTACCTGCAGCAGGCGATCCGGCTGCTCCGCCCGGGCGGAGTCGTCGCGTTCGACAACGCGCTGTGGCACGACCGGGTCGCCGACCCGGCGCAGCGCGACCCCGACACCGTCGCGATCCGCGAACTCGGCCGGGCCGTGCGCGACGATGAGCGACTCCTGCCCGCGCTGTTGCCGGTGGGAGACGGCCTGCTAGTCGCCGTCAAGCAGGAGACCGCAGCCGCACCGGCGGACTGATCAGCGACCGCGCCCCCTGGGCAACCCGAACTCACGCGCTCCAGCACGTCGGACGTTCCCGCCGCCCGACCGGCGTTCGCGGTTTCAGAACGCGCCAGCGCACGACCAGCCTGCGTCAGCGCCCGGGCAGCCCGCCGTCGAGCGCGCGTAGCGGCACGCCGCGCTCACCCGGGGCCGGCCGGGACGCCCGCGGCCCGGGGCCGGGCGGCCGCGGCTGCGCATCGACCACCGGCTCCCGCTCCCGGGCAGGCGACGAGCGGCCGCTCTGCTCCCTCTCGATCAGAGCGTCGATCATCTCGGTCGGCGCCGTGACGGCCATCGCCAGGGCGCGGCCGAGGTCGTCACGGTCGACGTCCTCCTCCGCGGTACGGCGCAGCCGGTCGGACAGGTCCAGCACCTTGTCCGCGGAGCCGAGCGCCGACCGCGACGCCATCAGGTGCCGTCGCTGCAGCGCGCGGCCGGCGATCATCAGCGCCAGCGCCTCTGCGGTATCGCTCCAGTCGGCCTGGGGCGCCGGCTCGCCGATGAGCCCGGCGACGCCGATGATCACCCGGTCCGACGCCGCGATCAGCTTCTCCGCGGTCTCGCTGTCGCTGTCCAGCGCCGCGAGGCGCAGTGCGACACCGGTCACAAGCGCGCTGTCGGCGGCGCTGCGGCGAGGCTGGGAGAGCAGTCGCACGGCTCGCGACACGAGCGGGCGAGTGGGCAGCCGGTCCTCCAACACGTGGAACCCCCTTGTCTTGTCCGTAGCCGGACCGTTCGTCAGGCCATGTGTGGGTAAGTATGCGTCGTCGGTGGGTCGAGCGTTTCCTTGATGGACCGGGTGCTCGTCCACCGCATCAGGTTCTGGGCTGCGCCGGCCTTGTCGTTGGTGCCGCTGGCGCGCGCTCCGCCGAACGGCTGCTGGCCGACGACAGCGCCGGTCGGCTTGTCGTTGACGTAGAAGTTTCCGGCGGCGAACCGCAGCTTGTCCGTGGCCTCGGCGATCGCCGTGCGGTCCTGGGCGATGATCGCGCCGGTCAAGGCGTAGGCCGCGACGCCCTCCATCTGGGTCAGGACCCGGTCGTAGTCGCCGTCCTCGTAGACGTGGACGCCGAGGATAGGCCCGAAGTACTCGGTGGTGAAGACCTCGTCCTGCGGGTCGGCGCTCGCCAGGACGGTGGGGCGCACGAAGTAGCCCTCCGAGTCGTCGCAGGAGCCGCCGGCGACGACGGTGACGGCGTCAGCGCCCTTGGCCCGCTCGATCGCCGCGGCGTGCTTGGCGAACGCGCGGTCGTCGATGACGGCGCCCATGAAGTTGGACAGGTCGGTGACGGGGCCCATGGGCAGGGAGTCGGTGAGCGACGCGAACTCGTCGCGCATGCGATCCCACACGCTGCGGGGGACGTACGCGCGCGACGCGGCCGAGCACTTCTGCCCCTGGTACTCGAACGCGCCCCGGACCAGCGCCGTGCGCAGCACGTCGACGTCGGCGCTCGGATGCGCCATGACGAAGTCCTTGCCGCCGGTCTCGCCGACGATTCGGGGGTAGCTGCGGTACCCGGCGATGTTCTCGCCGACCGTGCGCCACAGCAGCTGGAAGGTCGGCGTCGAGCCGGTGAAGTGGATCCCCGCGAGGTCGGGGTCGGCCAGCGCGACGTCGGAGACCGCGATTCCGTCGCCGGTCAGCATGTTGATCACGCCCGGCGGCAGGCCCGCGGCCTCGAGCAGGCGCATCGTGAAGTGGGCCGACAGCTGCTGGGTCGGGCTGGGCTTCCAGATGACGGTATTGCCCATCAGCGCCGGCGCCGTGGGCAGGTTGCCGCCGATCGCGGTGAAGTTGAACGGCGTGATCGCGTAGACGAAGCCCTCCAGCGGGCGATGGTCGGTGCGGTTCCAGACGCCGGGGCTGTTGGCCAGCGGCTGCTCCTCCAGCAGCTCGCGGCCGAAGAAGACGTTGAACCGCCAGAAGTCGATCAGCTCGCAGGCGCTGTCGATCTCGGCCTGGACGATGGTCTTCGACTGGCCGAGCATCGTCGAGGCGTTCAGGGTCTGCCGCCACGGGCCGGCCAGCAGCTCGGCCGCCTTGAGGAAGACGGCGGCGCGGTCGTCGAAGGAGAGCGCCCGCCATGCGGGCGCCGCCTCGCGTGCCGCGTCGACGGCGGCCCGGGCGTCGTCCTGGGTGGCGTTGCGCAGGGTGCCCAGCACGTGGGAGCGGGCATGCGGCTGGACGACGTCGATCTCGTCCCCGCCGCCGAGCTTCTGGTCACCGCCGATCGTGCAGGTGAGCTCGTGCCGCTCGGTGGCCAACTCGGCGAGGCGCAGCTCGGCCTCGGCACGCTCCGGCGAGCCCGGTGCGTACGTGAGGACCGGTTCGTTGACCGGCATCGGGACCTGCGTGACAGCGTCCACGGCGTCTCCTCGGCGACATTGCGGGGACCCGCCACATCGTGCCACGCCCAGCCGCGCACATCATCCCCGGCGAAAACGCTAGCGGGAGGTAGATGACGCCGGGGTCGGGTTGCCGACACGGGCACGGTTCCCTCGCGATGCTCGCGCCGACGGGTGCGAGAAGGAACAGTGCGCCGCTCTCGACCGGTGCCACCGCTTCCCGATGACAACCGAATGACGACACTGCGAACCCTGCCCCATCATGGACACCTCGCTCAGGCGATCTCCGCGGCCATGCGTCTCGGCGGGGCTTGGCGGACTGGTCAGCCCGCGACCAGGTCGGCGATCTCCTGGGTGGCGAACCAGAGCAGCTCGAAGCCCTCCGCCTCCTCGACGGCGGGCGCATCATCCCCACCGGAAGCGGCGAGCGCAACCACCGCGGCGCGTATGGCCGGCTCCGCCGCGCCGTCATCGACGTGCACGGCACCGACGTCGACAAGGCGCACCGTGCCGGGAAGCCGGACCGTCAACGCGCCGGCCGGCGGATCAACCCGAACGTCGGCCACGTCGGCAGCCACCACGACCCGCCGCGCCGGGGCGGCAGGAGATGCCGCCAGCAGCCGCAGCGACACCCGAGCCGCCTCCGTCAGCGCCGCGTACTCCAGCTCCTCCGGGTGGGCGTCCGGCAGGGCAGCCAGCAGCGCCGGCGTCACCGCACAACCCGACGCCGCCGAGAGCCACCCGGTCGAGGACAGCTCGGTCAGCATCGGCATCGTCGCCGCGATGAAGACGCGCATCAGCCGGCGCTCGCCCCGCGCCATGCGCCGCCGCCGGCCAGGGCGGCCGCGGTGGTCCGCAGCGAGGTCTCCAGGACCCGGGTGCGCCGGGTGACCTGCATGACGTTCACGCCGATCGCCTCCAGATCCTCCCGGCCCGGGCCGAGGATCGTGACCCTGGTGCCCTCCCGGCGTAGCTTCGCCGCCTCGCGCAGGCACCGGCGGGTCACCGCGGCCCGCCACCGCCGTTCCATCCTGCCCAGCAGCGAGCGGGGTTGATCCGATTCAGTCATGACCAGCGGCGCGACGACGTACACCTCGTCCAGGCCGAGCCCGGCCAGCAGGTCGACCGAGGTCCCCGAGCAGGCGCCGCCGTCGACGTAGCGGTGCCCGCCGATCGTCACCGGCGAGAACCACGCGGGGATCGCGCAGGACGCCATCACCGCCTCGGCCAGCGCGGCCGGCGGCTCGCCCGGCCGGCCGAACGGCACCCGGCGACCGGTCTCGTAGTCCATGGCGACGATCCAGACCCCCGGGTGGGCCGACCACGTACCGCCCGGCGCCACCGCTCCGACCAGCTCGCCCACGTCGTCCAGCGAACCGCGCCCGGCCGGCAGCAGCGCGGACAGCACCGCCGTCGGGGGAAGCCGCCGCAGCCTGCGCACGTTGCGCCGCACCAGGGCGGCCGAGCCCAGACCCGGCCGCGGAAGCGGCGGCAAAGCCCCGCCGGTGGAGCGGTCGTAGTCCCACGGGAAGCCCGCCAGCGGCCCCTGCCCGATCGGACGGCCCAGCTGGTGATCGCGCAACTGCCGCGGCGTGACCCCCGCGCCGAGCAAGGCGGCCAGCACCGAGCCGGCCGACGTCCCGACGATGTGCTCGCAGGTCCGCAGGTCGACGCCCGCGGCGTCCTCGAGCGCGCACAGCGCGCCCACGGCCCACGCGGCGCCGAGCACTCCGCCGGCGCCGAGCACGAGTCCGCGCCGTGGCACGCTCACCCCTTCAGTGTGCCAACCCGCGTGCGGGCGCCTCAGCCAGCTCCGCCAGCGCGTCGGGCAGGCATTGCGCCAGCACGTCGACGTCGGGCATCGCGTCGCGGTCGGCGTTGAGGCCGTAGTAGACGCCGCCGTCGTACGACGTCAGCCCCACCGCGACGGCCTGGCCGCGCGCCAGCGGCACGACCGGGTGGGCGGCCAGCAGCCGGGCGCCACCGGCGTAGAGCGGCATCTGCGGGCCGGGCACGTTGCTGACGACGAGGTTGAACAGCCGCCGCGACAGTCCCGACGCGACCCGCGCCCCGAGTGCGTGCAGCGTCGGGGGCGCGAACCCGGCCAGCCCGACGAGGGCCTCGGCGCCGACGGCCTGACCGGTCTGCTTGTGCGCATTCATCGCGTACGAGACACGGTGCAGCCGCACGACCGGGTTGGGCTCGCCCACCGGTAGATCGACGAGGTAGGACGCCACCCGGTTGCCGAGCGCACCGTGCTGCTCGGCGGTCCGCACGCTGACCGGACCAGCGCCCGCACCGTCGTCGCGGCCCGCACCGGTTCCCGCGGGTCAGCAGCCAGGTCCGCAGCGCACCGGCGACGGTCGCCAGCACGACGTCGTTGACGGTGCCGCCGTGGGTGGTTCGGTTGCGCCGGTAGTCGTCGAGCCTGGTGTCGGCGGTCGCGTACCGCCGCCCAGCGCCCACCGTGGCGTTGAGCGGGCTGGCCGGAGCCGGCCGGGCAGCGG
>JBOGDS010000123.1:0-8117 GCA_050743075.1 Jiangellaceae bacterium
TGTCCCCTGCCCGGGCGCACCGGCCGGTGCGCCCGGGCAGGGGACAGCGTCTGGGTGGTCACCGGCTCAGTGCGGCCTCGGTGTTGGCCTGCAGGTTGGCGAGGATCTGCGCAGGGTCGCCGCCGGCGAGCTGCTGGAGCCCGGCGTCGAAGTCGGCCAGCACGCTCTCCATGCCCGGCGCGTTGACCGGGCCCTGCCCGTACTCACCGCCGGCCACGAACGCGGCGTCGTCCGGGAACTGCGCAACATAGTCCTCGCTGACCGACTGCCGTGACGGCATGACGCCGAAGGCGTTCGCGAACTCCAGCTGCTGCTCGCCGTCGGTCAGGTGGCGGATCAGTTCGACGGCAGCATCCTGGTTCTCGCCGGCCGCGGCCACGCCCCAGCACTGCGTGAACATGAGCGTGCCCTTACCCGCCGGTCCTTCGGGCAGCTCGACGGCCGTGTACTCCACGTCGGGGAAGTCGTTGCTCATGGCCCCGCGGATCCAGTTGCCCTCGATCGTCATCGCGGCCCGGCCGGTGCCGAAGGCCTCGCCGCCCCAGCCGGAGTCGACCTGGCTCGGGTACCTCACGACGCCTTCGTCGAGCAGGCCCTGAACGAAGGCGAGCGCCGCAGCGTTCTCTGGCGAGTCGGCGGTCGCCTCGGTGCCCTCGGGGTTGGTGATCCAACCGCCGGCCTGCACCATGAATGCACCGATCCGGTCCCTGGTGTCGCCGATCACCAGTCCGGTCTGCTCGCCCGTGGTCAGCGTGCGGGCAACGTCGGCTAGCTCATCCCACGTCGTCGGGATGTCGGCGTCGGTCAGTCCCGCGGCCGCCCATGCGGCCGTGTTGATCTCCAGCGCTAGCGTCGAGAAGTCCTTGGCGACGCAGTACTCGGTGCCTTCGTACGTGAACGTCTGCCGCAGCGGCTGGTAGAAGTCGTCGATGTCCTCGATCTGGTCGGCGTACGGCTCCAGCGAGCCGGCGGCGGCGTAGTCAGCGAAGCGCCCGGCGTCGAGGTAGAAGAGGTCCGGCGGGTTGCCGCCGGCGAAGCCTTGAGCGAGCTGCTGCGCCATGTCCTGGGCAGTGATGACCTCGGCCGTGTTACCGGTTTCCTCGGCCCAGGCGTCGATTGCGGTGGTCACGGCATTGGTTTCCGCGTCGCCGCTGGTCGCGATCAGGATCTCGAGCGACACGGGGCCGGACTCCTCGGTCGGGCCGGCTTCGGGTTCGTCGTCGTCGAAGCTGTCGCCGCCGCAGGCGGCGAAGCTCAGTGTTGCGGCGATGGTCGCCGTCAGGGCGGCTCGCCGGAGTGGGAACGCGGGCATGGATGCTCCTTTGTCAGTGGATCAGGTGGTGGAGCTGCGCACGACCAGGTGCGGCGTGAGCAGCCGGACTGTTTCCGGGACGCCGGTCGGGGTCGTGGTCCCGTCGAGGCGGTGCAGCAGCAGGGCGACGGCATGGGCCGCCGCCTCGGCCAGCGGTTGGGCCACGCTGGTGAGGCCGACCGCGGCAGCGGCCGGCGTGTCGTCGAAGCCGACCACGGCCAGATTCCGGCGCCGCGCCGTCGCCGCGGCGATCGCGCCCAGCGCGAGCGAGTCGCTGGCGCAGACGACCGCCGTGGGTGGGTCGGGAACGTCGAGCAGTGCGCGCGTGGCGGCGGAGCCGGCGTCCGCCTGGTCGAACACGCCGGCATCGAGGTCGTCGAAACCGTGCGGGCTGCCGGTCCGGTCGGTCAGCGCCGACCGCCACCCGGCCCTGCGGTCGTCGCCGACCCCGGAGCCCACCGGCCAGCCGACGAAGCCGATGCGGCGATGGCCCAGGCCCCAGAGATGCTCGACGGCGGCCCGCGTGCCCGCGGCGCCGTCGACGTCGACCCAGGGGTGGGCCGAAAGCTCGCTGTCGTCCCAGGGCCGGCCGAACGTCACGAACGAGACGCCGCGGTCACCCAGCCAGCGGGTCCGTGGGTCGCCGTGATGGGTGCTCGCCAGCACGAACGCGTCGATGTCGGCCGTACCGAGCAGCTCTTCGTACTGCGCGATCTCGGCGTTGTCGTCGGCCGCGGCGATCAGCATGATCCGGTAACCGGCGCGCTGCGCCTCCTCGGTCAGCGCATGCAGGAAGCGGTCGAGGACTGCGCCGTTGATCCCGTCGCGGACGGGCTCGAGCCGCAGGCCGATCACCCGGGACCGGCGGGTCTTGAGCTGGCGCGCCGCGAGATGGGGGCGGTAGCCCAGCTCGTCGATTGCGGCCCGGACCCGGTCGAGGGTCTCGGGCCGGACCCGGTGCGGCGAGTTCAGCGCGTTCGACACCGTCTGGCGCGACACGGCGGCGTGCCGCGCCACACTTTCCAGAGTCGGCCGCCGCGACTGGCTCATCCGCCTGGCCTCCCGCTTCGCCGGTGTGACACCATGGCCGTCGGATTTGAGCGTTCAAACGATGCTGTGAACCGGTTGGTTTGAGCGATCAAATCGGATGCGCATAGCGTGTGCCGCAATCCGGCATCGTGTCAAGAGAAGGGTGCAGCGTGAACCGGCAGCCGTTGCTGCACGACCTCCTCGTGTGTCTGAGTGCGCCGAGCCAGGCGTGGTCCGGTGCGGACGGCCAGATCCGGGCGGTCGGCGCCCACGGGGTGTACGCGGGTGATGTCCGCGTTCTGTCCACCGCCCTGTTGACCGTCGCCGGGGAGGAACCCGAGCCGGTGATGGCTGCACCCGACGGACCCGGAGCCGTTGTGATCGTCTCGCTGGCGCGCAACGTCGACGACCCGCCGCCTGATCCCACCGTGCGGATCGAACGCCGCCGCCGGGCAGCCGCGGGTGTCGTGAGCGAGGAGATCGTGGTCAGCGCCGCGACGGCGGCGCCAGTGCGCGTACCGCTGCGCCTCGAGCTGTCCTGCGATCTCGCGCCGATGAGCGCCGTCAAGGCCGGCCGGGCCCCGCCGGCACTGCCCGCCGAACCCGCCCACGAGGCCGCGTTGCGGTGGACCGGCGATGGGGTCGTCGTCTTGGTCTCCGGCGACGCAGCGTCCCGTGACGTCTCCGACCTGGTGAACCCCGCGCTCCGCTGGGACGTCACCGTCGCAGCCGGACAGCCGCAGACGCTGCGCTGGCGGGTCGAGGCACGCGACGACCGAGCCGTCGTGGCACCGGCCGGCGAGCCACTGCCCGAGTGGAGCGCGCCACGGGTGCGGGCCGACGACTGGCGGCTGGCCGCGCTGGTGGGCCAGGCACTGGACGACCTCGCCGGCCTCCGCGTCGCCCTCCCCGACCGCCCCGCTGACACCTTCCTCGCCGGAGGAGCACCGTGGTACCTCACGTTGTTCGGCCGCGACTCCCTGTGGGCGGCGCGGATGCTCCTGCCGCTGGGCACGGACCTTGCGGGGAGGACGCTTCGCGCGCTCGCTGACCGGCAGGGACGCCGCACCGTGACCGACACGGCCGAGGAGCCGGGCAAGATCCTGCACGAGCTCCGGCGGAGGTCCCGTGCCGCATCGGCGGGGGATCTGCCGCCGATCTACTACGGCACGGTCGACGCGACGCCGCTCTGGCTGTGCCTCTTGCACGACGCCTGGCGGTGGGGTCTGCCCGCCGCGGAGGTGGCCAGCCTGCTGCCGCACGCGCAGGCGGCCCTGGCCTGGATGGCGGACTTCGGCGATGCCGACGGCGACGGGTTCCTCGAGTACGTCGACGTCTCCGGACGCGGGCTGGTCAACCAGGGCTGGAAGGACTCCGGGGACTCGGTCCAGTGGCGCGACGGCCGACTCGCCACCGGCCCGATCGCGCTCGCCGAGGTCCAGGGCTATGCGTACGAGGCGGCCGTCGGCGGTGCCGCGCTGCTCGACGCCTTCGGACTGCCTGATGCCGGACGCTGGCGCTCGTGGGCGGCCGAGCTGGCCGAGCGTTTCCGACGCGAGTTCTGGGTCGACGACGGCGACGGTCCCTATCCCGCGATCGCGCTCGACGCCGACAAGCGGCGCGTGGACACGCTGACCAGCAACATCGGGCATCTGCTCGGGACCGGACTACTCGACGGCGACGAGAGCGCCGCCGTCGCCCACCGGCTCGCGTCTGCCGAGATGGACTCGGGCTTCGGCCTGCGGACGATGGCCACCAGCTCGAGCGGGTACTGGCCGCTGCGCTACCACGGTGGCTCGGTGTGGCCACACGACACCGCAATCGTGGTCGGCGGTCTGGCCCGCTCCGGTCACATCGTCGCTGCCGCCGGGCTGGTCGAGGGCCTACTCGCCGCCGGCCAGGCGTTCGACTACCGGCTGCCCGAGCTGTACAGCGGCGACACCCGCACGGACACGCCGCGGCCCGTCCCCTACCCGGCTGCCTGCCGACCGCAGGCGTGGTCGGCGGCTGCGGCCGTCGCGCTGCTGTCCGCAGTCCTCGGCATCACTCCCGACGTGCCGGCCGGGACCCTGGCCATCCGGCCCATGGCACCGTCGCCCGTCGGAGCGCTGACGGTCGACGGGCTCCGGGTCGCGGGCCAGCGACTGAGCCTCAGCGTCGACGCCGAGGGTCGCGTGCTCGACGTGACCGCGCCGGCCTACCTTCGACATGATCGCGGAAAGAGTTCCATGCCATGGTGAGGAGAATTTCCCTGATCTCGCGCGCACACGCGACATGCAGGCGATGCCATCCGGGCCGCCGCATTCCGATACCTGGACGAGCAGACCTCGCTTCACGCCGAGCGGATCCCGTGGAAGGCCCTCCAGACATTCAGCCATGACGCGCCACGGCAGGCGTTGAGCACGCAGCGTGGGACTCCATGGCTGTCCGGGATGCCGGCTCCGACGTTCACGACGAGCGACGCACTCCGCGGACCCGGCGGCGCACCGTATGCCGACCATGTCGGTTCCGATGGTTTCCGCGTTACAAGCACCAGGGAACCGACCCGCTGGCAGCCGACAACCTCGCGATGAAGGCCGCAGCCCGGGATCTTCCGAAGCCAGGTCTTCGCGCCCACGGCGGGCTCCCCTCGTCACCAACGGGCTCGCCGTGTGCAAGATCCACCATGCGGCGTACGACCATGACCTGATGTCCGTGACGCCTTCGTACCGGGTACTCGTGCACAAGGCGATCCTGCAGGAGATCGACAGGCCGATGCTTCGCCACGGTCTCCAGGAGGTGCACGACCTTGCGATAGCTCTTCCACGGCGTCTTGCCGAACAGCCGGATCGCGATCTGCTCGCGCGGCGCCACGCCGCTCTGTCCGCCGAGACTTCCGTTCTCTCGTCTGTGCAGATTTCGCGCCACTTTGACATACACTACGACCATGACATCGCTGCCGTTCACCGAGGCCAGGAACCGGCTCTCCGAGCTCCTTGACGAGGTCGAACGCACCCACGAACGCGTCGTGATCACGCGGCATGGCCACGCAGCTGCCATCCTGCTCTCGCCGCAGGACCTCGAAGCGCTCGAGGAGACCCTGGACGTCCTGGCGAGCCCGGACGCTGTACGTCAACTCGCCGAGTCCCGCCAAGCTGTTGCGACCGGGGACGTGCTGGACGCCGATGAGCTTGCCGCCTTGATGGAGAGGCGAGTTCGAAGCGGAGGGTGAGTCCGACGGGTGACCAGCGCTTCGAGTTGCGCATCACCGGGCCGGCCGCACGGACGCTGGCCGGCAGCCTCCCGGAGAAGGTGGCGACGGCGGTCTACGAGTTCGTGACGACCACACTCATGCAGAATCCGCGTCGGGTCGGGAGGGAGCTCCTCCTGCCTCCGTACGCGGGAACCTGGTCCGCCCGCAGGGGCGCGTACCGGATCCTCTACGAGATCGACGACGATGCACGCGTCGTGACAGTCACCGCGGTCGAGCACCGTGCCGACGTATACCGTTCCCGCTGAGCCGCACCCCTCCCGATGCGACTCAGCCGGCGAGGTAGCCCAACAGGTCGGCACGGGTGAGCACGCCGACGGGCTTGCCGTCGTCGAGCACGAGAACCGCGTCGGAGGAACCGAGCGCCGCCACCGCCTCGGCCACCGGCTCGCCCGCGCCCACACCGGGCAGCGGGTCGGACATGTGTTTGTCCACGGCATCGGTCAGATGTGCGCGGCCGGTGAACAGGGCGTCGAGGATGTCGCGCTCGACCACCGACCCCGCGACCTCGGCTGCCATCACCGGTGGCTCGGCCCTGACCACGGGCATCTGGGACACCGCGTACTCGCGCAGGATCGCCACCGCCTGGGCGACGGTCTCGTTCGGATGGGTGTGCACCAACGCGGGCATCTCACCGCTCTTGCGACGCAGTACGGCGCCCACTGTCGTCCCTGCAGTCTCCGCGGAGCCGAACCCGTACGACGCCATCCAGTCGTCGTTGAAGACCTTCGACAGGTAGCCGCGTCCGCCGTCGGGCAGAAGCACCACGACGACGTCGTCGGAAGACGCGCGCGCCGCCACCTCCAGCGCCGCCACCACGGCCATGCCGCACGAGCCCCCCACCAGCAAGCCCTCTACGCGGGCGAGGCGGCGGGTCATCTCGAACGAGTCCTTGTCCGACACGGCCACGATCTCGTCGCAGACCCCGCGGTCATAGGTCTGCGGCCAGAAGTCCTCGCCGACGCCTTCGACGAGGTACGGCCGCCCCGTGCCGCCGGAGTAGACGGACCCCTCGGGGTCGGCCCCGACGACTCGCACCCCCCCGTCGGAAACCTGCTTGAGGTAGCGCCCTGCGCCGCTGATGGTGCCACCGGTCCCGATACCGGCGACGAAGTGCGTGACCTGGCCGTCTGTCTGCTCCCAGACCTCGGGACCGGTCGTCTCGTAGTGCGAGCGCGGGTTGTCGGGGTTGGCGTACTGGTCCGGCTTCCAGGCGCCGTCGATCTCACTCGCCAGGCGGCCCGACACCGAGTAATACGAGTCCGGGTGTTCCGGCGGGACAGCCGTCGGGCAGACAACAACCTCGGCGCCATAGGCCTTGAGCACGTCGCGCTTGTCCTCGCTGACTTTGTCCGGGCAGACGAAGACACACCGGTAGGCCCTGCGTTGCGCGATCAAGGCGAGTCCAACGCCGGTGTTGCCGCTGGTCGGCTCGACGATGGTCCCGCCGGGCTTGATCCGGCCGTCCTTCTCGGCCTGCTCGATCATGCGCAGGGCGATCCGGTCCTTCACCGAGCCACCTGGATTGAAGTACTCGACCTTGGCCAGGACCGTGGCCGGGACGCCGTCACCGACCTGCCCGAGCCGCACAAGCGGGGTGTTGCCGATCAGGTCGACGACGCTGTCGTAGTACCGCACGTCGCGAAGCCTAGGCGACCGGTGCCGGTTAGAGTCCGGTACGTGACAGCCATGGTCAGTGCCCGTACGGCCCGGCGGATCGCCACGGCCGCCCTCTACGGGGGCGGAGGGCTCGGCCTGGCAGGCGCCGGCTTCTACGGCCTCCTCCGACTGGAGGCGCGCCAGGCTCGACTGGCCATCGGAACCATCGTCGACGACCCACCGAACGCCGACGGTCTCTACGGGCACTACACCGGCGGGCCGATCTCGTTCGCGATCCTCGGCGACTCCTCGGCAGCCGGGCTCGGGGTCGACATTCCGGACGAAACGCCAGGTGCGCTGCTCGCGGCCGGTCTCGCCGAAATAGCCGCCCGCCCGGTCATGCTCACGGTCGTCGCCAGGTCGGGCGCGCAGTCGAGCGACCTGGCCGAGCAGGTTGCCACGGCGCTCGACTCGCGGCCCAGCCTGGCCCTGATCATCGTCGGCGGCAACGACGTCACCCACCGGATGAACCCCGCCGTCTCAGTCCGGTTGCTCGACGAGGCCGTCCGGGCACTGCGTGCGGCCGGTGCCGCCGTCGTCGTCGGGACCTGCCCGGACCTGGGCACCGTGGAACCCATCCCGCGCCCACTGCGGTGGCTCGCCCGGCGGGCCAGCCGCCGGCTAGCCGCGGCCCAGACCGTCGCCGTCGTGGAAGCCGGCGGCCGGACCGTCTCGCTCGGCTCCATTCTCGGCCGCGAGTTCGCGGCCGCGCCCAGGGACATGTTCGCCAACGATCGCTTCCACCCGTCCGCTGCTGGCTATGCCTCGGCGGCCGCGGCCGTCCTGCCATCCGCTGCCAGCGCGCTCGGCCTGTGGTCGACCGAGGAGGAGCGGCCCGAGCTGCTGCGCGGCGACGACGTCCTGCCG
>JBOGDS010000124.1:0-8060 GCA_050743075.1 Jiangellaceae bacterium
GGTCCCCAGCGCCCACGCCGGCTTGCTGCTCGCACCCGGCCGGCTCTCGCTGCAACTTGCGACGCCGATGGGAGCACGAAACACGACCAGCCCCCGCCCGGGCTTCGGCGCGTGCCCGAAGCGGATCCCTTATCAAGACGGGCGGGGCGGGACATCTGGCTACGGGTGTCCGGCACCGGGTGCGGGCAAGGGGAGGGCGACCACTTGCCCTGTGGACTCTGCCGCCTCGGGGCCGCCGAACTCCTGGCCGACGACGTACAGCTGCGGTTGGTCGCCACGGCTGAGTGTGCAGGCGAAGGCGCCCTCGGTCCAGCTCGACCGTCGCGAGCACTTCGCCGTCCTCGCGCATCCGCACGCAATGTGGTTGGCCACATCGGCGTACCAAATCGCGCCCTTGGCGTCCACATAGATCCCGTCGGGGTGATCCTCCCCGGCGTCTGCCCAGGTTCGCCGGTTGCCCAGGTCGCCGTTTTGACCGATGTCGTAGGCCGTGAGCCGGTTGCCGTGCGACTCCGCGACGATCAACGTGGCACCGCGAGTTACCGTCGGCCGTCGTACCAGTCGAGGACGCGCAGCGCCCGCAGCGTGTTCCACCGGCTCGGGCGTCCGTCGCCGTCCTCGAACTCGAACTGGGTCTCGCCTGGGTGGGTGTTCTCTAGCAGCCAGGTGCCGTCCGCTTGGCGCTTGTCCCGGACGAGCTGCACGGCCTCGGCGACCCGCCCGTCCGGGGCACCGCCGGCGCGGCGGAAGTGGCCGAGCGCGCGAAGGACGTCGTAGTGCCAGCGCGGCGGCCACGAAAACTGTAGCCAGCGCTCGGCTGGCACCTCGGCGGTGCTCCTGCGTCTGAACAGCTGCCGCACCAGCAGGTACTCCTCGCCGCGCCGGCGGGCGTCGGTCACCGCCACCTTGCCTCCTGAGAGTTCGTACCCACACAGGCCCTCGAGCACGCAGATCGTCGAGTCGAACGACGAAACGGTGGCGCCGTGCTCGATCCAGCAGTTCCAGCCGCCGTCGTCGAGCTGGTCGGCGAGCAGGCGAGTGACAAGGCCGTCGACGTCCGCACCGAAGTAGGCGCCGATCGAGAGCGTGCGGCCGTTGATGCACGCCTCGACCTCGCCATCGAAGAACGCCTGGCCATCGTGCTCCCACCGGCAGTTCGCGGCGACCAAACCGATCGTCTCGCCCGCGGCCTTGCTCGTCGGATCCAGGCCGAGGTCGTGCAGCAGCATCAGCGTGGGCAGCGTCGAGGTCCAAGGCTGGCCATCGGAGAAGTCTGGCTCGATGCCGGCCCGCCAGTCGTCGACGATGCGCCGCGGGAAGCACACGCCGCCGTCCCACTGGCCGTCGGAATCACGCAAGGCGAGTAGGCGGGCTCCCCACCCCTCGGTCTGGACGCGGGCACGCTCGGCTGCGACCTGGTCGGGAGGCGCATCAGTGAGGTCGTCCAGCACCTGCCACCGGATCGCCGGGTCAGCGTCGAGCAGCCAGTCCATAACCTCCACGGCCGCGATGCTACGTCCCAGCTCCGACACAGTGTCGGCTCTCCAGCAACCGCACGATCCGGACGCTCGCCGGGTGCGTCATAACGCCGCCGAAGACCGCAGGCTGAGAACCGCGCGTCGCAAGACCAACGCGTTACCGGAACTGCGCTGGTCAGCGGCCGCGCACCTGTTCGAGTTTCCCGCAAGACCCGTCCGCGAGAATGCCCGGTAAGGCCTGCCGACCGGGACGGTCCACGAAGCCTATGCGCAGGGCGCTGAGGCACTCTGAGAAGCGTCCGAGCATGTGCCAGAAAGTTCACTTCGGTGTGCCGGGCGGTGGCTATGCGAGGGCTCCGGTGCTGGTCAACGAGTTGTGTGAACACCTCACTCGTGTCAAGGGCTGGATCAGCGATCCGCTGGTGTAACCGGTGGCATGATGACCTCGGCGCCGAAGATGCGGCCGACGAGCGGGGACGTCGACGCCTTCCTCGCCGCCATCCCGGGCGAAACGAGGCGAGCTGACGCGCGCACGCTGTGCACGCTGCTGGCGGACGTCACGGGCGAGCCGGCGGCGCTGTGGGCGTCGGGCATCATCGGCTTCGGCACCTACCGCTACCGGTACGAGAGTGGCCACGAGGGAACGGCGCCGCTGGCCGGCTTCGCGGCGCGGAAGGCTCACCTGGTGATCTACCTGATCGGCGGCTTCGAAGACCGCCACCACACGGTCATGGCGAAGCTCGGCTCGTTCAAGACCGGCAAGGGGTGCCTGTATCTGAAGAGGCTGGCCGACGTCGACGTGGACGTACTGCGCGACCTGGTCGACCGCTCGGTGCGGGTGCGCCGCGGCGTCGACCGCGCCGCCGGCACTGATCAGGCTCCCTGACGGCCGACTCCGCGTGGGGCACGACTTGTCCCCCCGCGATCGAGGTGATCTTGCAGCGCGCCGAGATGGGCCTCCCAGTCGCGGGCCAGTGCGGCCAGGAACGACTGCGCGACACCCATCGGCCCTGACTGCAGCCGGAACCTGACCCGGCGCCGTTCACCGGCCTCGGCCTGTACCAGGCCCGCATCGGACAGCAGGGCCAGCTGCTTCGCGATCGCCTGCCGGGAGATCGGCAGGCGATCTGCGAGGTCCGTGGCCGTCGCCGGGCCGGTGGCAGCGAGCGCGGCGAGGATCCGGCGCCGGCTCGGGTCGGCCAGGGCCGCGAAGACGGCCGCTGCGACCGATTCGGCGTCAGGCGGCGGCATCGAGGTACGTGACGAGTTCGCCGAGTTCTTGTTCCCAGCCCTTGACGTTCCCCTCGTACGCGCGTTCCAGGAGCGCGTCGGGGATCTGCGCGAAGCCGCTTTCGACGACAGTCAACCGGGTGCCGGTGCCGGTCGGTTCGAGCGTGAACTCGACATACGTGCGGCGCGGATCGCTGTCCGGCAACCCTTCGATTCCCCAGGTGTAGGCGAACCGGCGTGGTTGTTCGACGACGTTGATCCACAGGATGGCGCTGGTGTTCTCGTCCCACCGGACATGTGCCTTCCCACCGGGGCGCAGGTCGACGTCGGCACTCGTGCCGAACCAGCCACCGAGCCCTCCCGCCGTCGTCAGCGCTCGCCACACGGCCTCGGGTGGGTGTGCGAGCTCGAGCGTGCGTTCGATCCGATCGGGGACCGGCATGGCTTGACCTCCATATAGCAACCAGTTGAGTGCAGCTCACGGTATGGCAACTGTACGGTTGCGTCAAGTCAGGCTCAGTGCAGCGCGACGGTGAGCAGAAGCACCGAGGGCTCGACGGCCTCGATGTCGTGCCGCTGCGGGGGTACGGCTAGCAGGTCGCCCGGTCCCAGTTCCACGTTCGTCGAGCCGGCGTGGAGCACGAGGCGTCCCCGGAGGCAGAGCACCGACGCGTCGCCCGGGCTCTTGTGCTCGCCCATGACGCGGCCGGCTGCGAGCGCCACCACGGTCTGCCGCAGCCGCGAACCGGACCGGCCGTACACGGTGACCGAGCTGCGGCCACTCTCGGCGGTCCCGGCGGTACCGAGCTCGCTGTCGGCCAGCTCGTCGATCGACGCAACCTGCATGGAGATCGATGTTCTCACGAGGGCCAGCGCGTCAGATAGATCCGGTCGAGGCCGTCCTCCCCGGACCGTCGAGGGATCGCGTAGGTGCGTCGTGCGGAGCTCTTCGTCCTCGCGTGACTCGCTCGCTCAGCCCCTATCCGTACTGGCGCGACTCGGCGCGCTGGGCTCGCCGCGAGCAGGCTGGTAGCGAGGGCGGTGCGTTGGTGGAGCACGCTGCGGCCGGCGCGCCGCGACGTCACCAGGCCGCATCGGCGCAGGACCGACAGGTGCTGGCTGACCGACGGGGGCGAGTAGCCGATCTTGGTCGCGAGGCGCGTGGTCGACAGCGGCAGATCCAGCCGGGCCAGGATCATCGCACGCGTCCGTCCGAGCAGCGCGCCCAGGGCGTCGTCCTCGTCCAGTTCGACGTCGTGCTCCCACAGGACGCCGACGCCTCGCGCGCCGTAGGTGACCGAAGGCGGGTTCGGTGGGTCGACGCCGACGACCAGGTTGGGCCACGCGAACACGGACGGCACCAAGAGGAGCCCGCGCCCGGCCAGATCGTGCTGGCGGCTGAGCCGCGGCTTGTCGATGGATATCGTCGGCCCACTGATCTGGAGCTCCGGATGCAGGTCGGCCAGCAGGGCGTTGAGCCCGCCCGTCGTGAGCCGCGAAACGCGATGGGTGATGTCGGCGTCGAGAACCGAGCGCATCCGCGACCAGTGCGGCGCCATGACCGCCTGCCAGTACGCAGACAACGCCTCCGCAATCCGCCGAGCACCGGCCGGCCCAGCGGCGACGACTGCGTCTGCCGCCGGTGGCATGGGCTCCATCGCCCAGACGATTTCGATCCCGGCTCGCACCCAGTCCGGGTCTGCATTGGCGACGGCGTCCAACTGCTGCTCGATCGTCGTCGACGGGTCCACCGCGCCGACGAACATGAACGAGGCCATCATCGGGTGCGGCGGAACGATCGCAGTCAACAGCTCGAGATCGATCGAGCGTAGCGGCTCGCGCACCGCCTCGAATCACGGCCGGTGCATCGGGTCGATCCGGCCGGCCGCGAGCATGTGGAGGCTTTCGGCCACCTCCGCCAGCGGTGAGTAGGCAAAACGGACGTTGCTCAGGTCGCTCGGGCTCAAGCGCAGCTCGATCACGTCACCACGTTAAGCCGGGCAGGCAGCAGCTGGGGAGGATTCGGCCTGGCCGAGATCGTGGAGGCATCCAGGGACATGCCAGATGGTCGCTGCGTCCCGGACCGAGGAGGCGGATGTGATCAGCGGAGTCAGGCCGAGCATGGTCGTCGCGACGACTCGGGCGCGGTCGACCGGCACATCACCGCGGGCAAGAGCGGCAGCAGTAGCCGGCATGGCCCGATCCGAGGCGGCCGAACCGACGTTCGCCGCCCAGTCAACCGGCCCTTCGGCAGTGTCACCGGCGTGGAGCCGGTTCGCCAAGTCGACCCGCCCTTTGGCGTCCCCGGGGCGACGGTGTAGCCGGTGCTTCAGCCACGCCGTCGACGGCGCCCCCAACCGGCGACCAAGATCACGGGCGTCGGCCTCACGGACCAACCGCATCGACAGCTCCGCCTGCCTGGCGGCGAGGCGCTCGCAGCGCTCCAGCACGTCGGCCAGCTCGTCGTCGGACAGCGTCCACACGTCGACCTCAGCTGTGGTGTCGAACACGTCGCCGGCAGCATCCAGCCCGGCCACCACCGGATGACCGACGTGCTGAGCAACCCGCTGTCCATACAGCCAACAATAGAGACCGCCACCGAGAGAGAATGGTCTCTCAGGCCATGATGAACACCATCCGAGTTAACGGGTTCGATAACAGTCGAAATTGTCGAAGGAAGGCGTCCCAACGGCGCAAGCTGAGAAGCCTAGCTGTGCATCTACGGCGGTTCAGTGTCGACCTGCTTGCGAGCCGCTCAGGTTACGTCGAACCTGGCCATGATGGCTATGTCCTCGAACGCCTTGGGATCAAGGCGTCCTTCGACCCAGCGTCGGCAGGCGAGGGGTTGCCGCCGTTGCGCGTCAGCACCAGGAAGTGCCCGAGATGGACATGGACCGGGTGGTGAAAGTGGGAAGGCGCATCGTCCAGACGGTTCGACTGCGGACCTGTGCCGGTACCCGTGTCGACGCGTCGCAGACTCAGCCATACGTTCCCCGCGGGAACGCCCTCGCGTCCGACGGCGGTCGTCCCCGCCGACGCGGGGGATGGCATGCCGACGGAGGAGGCTCACAGGGATCTCCCAGACGCCTTTGATATTTCGACTTCGCGACGGCGACAGGGTATGAGGAGGTCGTGTGCCAGGACAGGGTGCCCGAGTGCTGATCGTCGACGACGACGCCGACATCGTGCGGTCGCTTCGCCGCGGCCTCGAGCTGGCCGGCTTCGACGTGGCGACGGCCGATGGCGGTGACCTCGCCGACCAGCTGCTGCGCACCGACCCGCCCGACGCTGTGGTGCTGGACGTCCGGATGCCACAGCCCGACGGCATCGAGGTGTGCCGGCGGCTGCGGACTCGCGGCGAGGACCTGCCTGTCCTGATGCTCTCCGCACTGGAGGACGTCGACGACCGTATCCGCGGCCTGGCGGCCGGCGCGGACGACTATGTGGTCAAGCCCTTCGCCTTGGCCGAGCTCGAGTTGCGCCTGCGCGCATTGCTGCGGCGGGCCGCACGGGAGCCCGCCGAGGACCTTCGGGTCGGCCCGTTGAGCGTCCGCCCGCAGGCCCGCACGGTCAGCGTCGACGGGGATCTGCTCGACCTGACCAGGCGCGAGTTCGACCTGCTCGAGGTGCTCTGCCGCAACCGCGGCGTGGTTCTGACCCGGACCAGGCTGCTGGAGCTCGTCTGGGGCTACGACTTCGACGTGCGCACCGACGTGGTGGACACGTTCGTGAGCTATCTGCGCCGCAAGCTGGAGGCGGCCGACCCCGCCTGATCCACACGGTGCGCGGGGTCGGCTTCGTCCTGAAGGCACCGACCGAAGGGCGTCGGGCGTGATCCGAACCATGTCCACCCGCGTGGCTGTCCTCGTGGCCGCGCTGGTGGCCGTTGCTGTCCTGCTGGCCGGGACGGTGTTGTTGCGCTTCGCCGAGCGTGACCTGCTCGCCGTGCAGGATCAGGAGCTACGCGACGCCGCTCGTGCCGTGGCTCCGCTTGCCCAGGCCGCGCTGGCCGACCGCGACCGGCCGCTCGTCGACGCCACGGTCGTGCGGCAGGCCGCACGCCTGCGGGGGTGGCATCCGGATCGAGGCGGCCGGCCGGGAACCGGTCGTCGTCGGCGATACGCCGGAACCGTCGGCGCTTCCCGCGCGGGCCGGAGGGCCGGTCACGGTGACCGACGGCGCGGGCGAGAAGTGGCGGGTGCTGACCGCCGACGCGCCCCGGGGGCAGGCTCGGCTGTGGGTGAGTGGCCCGCTCCACCTCATCGACGATCAGCTGGTGCTGATCCGCAACCGGATCCTGCTGGTGGGCGCGCTCACGACGGTGGCGGCGGGTGCGGCCGGCCTGGTGGCCGGCCGATGGCTGACCGGGCCGCTGCGCGCGCTGCGGCGACGAGCGGCCGAGATCTCCGCCGGCGCGGACGCCGACCACGCCGCGATGCCACGCGACGCCGGCATTGACGAGATCGACACACTGGCGGCCACGCTGGACGACCTGCTGGCCAGCCGGGACGCGCAGCAGCGGAAGACCGAGGAAGCCTTGCAGTCCGCACGATCGTTCTCGGCGACCGCAGCCCACGAGCTGCGTACGCCGATGATGAGCATCAAGACCAACCTCGATGTGCTGTCCACCCATCCCAACCTGCCGGCCTCGGACTTCGACGAGATCCTCGGCGACCTGCACGGCGAGCACGAGCGGATGGTGAACGTGCTCGGCATGCTGCGCTCACTGGCGCAGGGCGAACTGCTTGACCCCAGCGCCTTTCAGCTCGTCGATCTCGCCGACGTCGTCGACCAGGCGGTCGATGCGGCACGGCGGCGACTTCCCGAGGCCCGCGTGACGATGTCGGCGCCCGACGAGCTGGCTGTCCGTGGCTGGCCCGAGGGGCTACGGCTGATCTGCGACAACCTGCTGACGAACGCTGTGGTGCACGGCTCGGCGGACGTGACGGTGAGCCTTCGGGCGGATGGCCGCGGCCAGGCCGTCCTCGTCGTCGACGACACCGGTCCCGGCCTGACCGGGGAGCAGCGGGCCGCCGCGTTCGAGCGGTTCCAACGCAGACCCGGAAGCCCCGGTGCCGGCCTAGGGCTGACGGTGACCGCCCAGCAGGTGAACCTGCACGGCGGCGACATCGAACTCGTCGACAACCCAGCCGGCACCGGGACCCGGGCGATCGTCCGCCTGCCAGTGCCGGTCTGACCGCTCACAGGGAACTCGCAAGATCCCCTCCCTGAGTTCCGCAGAATGTAGGCAGATTGGGCTTGTTGCAGACCCGTTTGTACTGGTCACAGGGTTGGGCCGGTCCCCGGATTCCCGAACTCTGTAGACACACGACTTGTGGCGTGATAGTGGAC
>JBOGDS010000125.1:0-7757 GCA_050743075.1 Jiangellaceae bacterium
GAGTGCTCGACCTCGATGTCCGACAGCGCGGTGTGGCAGCGCACGCACCAGTTGATGATGCGCTCGGCCCGGTAGATCAACCCGTCGTCGTAGAGCCGCTTGAAGATCGTCTGCACGGCCCGAGACAGGCCGTCGTCCATGGTGAACCGCTCCCGGCTCCACGCGACACCGTCGCCGAGCCGGCGCATTTGATCTAGGATCTTGCCGCCGGACTCGGCCTTCCACTCCCAGACCTTCGCCACGAACGCATCCCGGCCCAGGTCGTGGCGGGACACGCCTTCGCGGGACAGCTCGCGTTCGACCACGTTCTGGGTGGCGATGCCGGCGTGGTCCATGCCCGGCATCCACAGCGCCTCGTAGCCCTGCATCCGCCGCCGGCGCACCAGCGCGTCGATCAGCGTGTGCTCGTACGCGTGGCCCAGATGCAGCGAGCCGGTGACGTTCGGCGGCGGGATGACCACGCAGAACGGCGGCTTGTCGCTCTTCTCGTCGGCCTCGAAGTAGCCGCGCTCGACCCACCGCTCGTAAAGCCGACCCTCTACCTCGGCCGGCGCGAACGTCGTCGGCAGGGAGGTGTCAGGGCGTGGGGTCGCGGTCATAGCGCCGATTCTATGAGGATCGTCGGGTCGCACGATCGCTACCTGCGCGGCCCGTCGAACCTCGTCTGCGCCGACGAGGACACCGGCGCCGATCGGGTCCACCATGGAACACCGTGACCACTCTGTCGCCCGATCCGGGCACCCTGCGCCGCCTCCTCGACGATGCCCACGACCGATTGCCGGCGATGCTGGCCGACATCGAGCGGCTGGTCCGGGTGGAGTCGCCGTCGGCGGACCTCGCTGCGGTGGCCGCGGGGGCGGAGGCGGTCGCCGCCGTGCTCCTCGACCGGCTCGGCGCCCGCCCGGAGGTGCTGGAGCGCGACGGTGTGACGCATCTGCGGCTGCGGCTCGGGGTCGAGTCGGGTGCTGGCGCGCCGCCGCGGGTGGTGCTGCTGTGCCACCAAGACACGGTGTGGCCGATCGGCACGCTGGACCGGCTGCCGTTCGAGCACGCCGACGGGATCCTGCGCGGGCCGGGATCGTTCGACATGCTCACCGGACTGGTGATGGCGATCCACGCGATCGCCGCCGTGCGCAGCGTGGCCGGCGACGGCGCCGTCGCGGACGTCTGCCTGCTCGTCACTGGCGACGAGGAGACCGGGTCGGTGACCTCTCGATCGCTCATCCTGGACGAGGCGGTGGCCGCCGCGGCCGTGCTGGTGCCCGAGGCGTCGGCGGACAGCGGCGCGTTGAAGGTCGTCCGCAAGGGCGTGGCGCTCTACCAGGTGGAGGCGCGGGGCCGGGCCGCGCATGCCGGCCTCGAGCCGGAGGCGGGGATCAACGCGGGCCTGGAGCTGGCCGCGCAGCTGCCGGTGGTGGCGGGGCTGGGCGACGCGAGCGCGGGGACGACGGTGACGCCGACGACGCTTTCCGGTGGCACGACGACCAACACGGTCCCGGCCCGCGCCCGGGTCGACGTCGACGCCCGCGCGAGCTCCGCCGCCGAACTGGACCGGGTCGACCGGGCCATCCGGGCCTTGACCCCGGTCCTGCCGGGCGCGGAGGTCGTCGTGACCGGCGGGCTCAACCGTCCGCCGCTGGAGCGGCCCGCCTCGGAGCAGCTCTACGCCCGGTATGCCGCCCTGGCGACGACGCTCGGGCTGCCGGTGCCCGACGGTGTGGCCGTCGGCGGCGGGTCGGACGGCAACTTCACCGGCGGTGCGGGCATCCCGACGCTCGACGGGCTCGGCGCGGTCGGCGGCGGCGCGCACGCCGACCACGAGCACGTGGTGGTCGCCGAGATCGCGCCACGCACCGCGCTGCTGGCCGGGATGGTGCTCTCAGCGCGGTGAGCCGCGCAGCGCGCGGCCCGGCATCGCGTGCGGGTCCAGGTCGCCGTCGCGCACCACGAACGCGCCTCCGACGATGAGGTGCCGGACACCCTGGGCCGGCCGCGTGGGGTCGAGGTACGTCGCCGCGTCGGTGACCCGGTCCGGATCGAGGACGACGACGTCGGCGTCCGCGCCCACGCCCAGATGCCCCTTGCGGCGGGCGTCCGGCGCGACATCGTCGAGCACCCGGGCCGGCAGGTAGGAACAGCGGCGGAACGCCTCGAGCCAGGTCCAGGCCTGCGACTCGCGCACCATCAGGCGCAGCGACCGGGTGTACGTGCCGGCGGTCCGCGGGTGGGTGACGCCGCCCGGAGGCAGCGGCCAGACCGAGGTCTCGTGTGATCCGTCCGGCCAGAACACCGGCATCGCGTCGCTGGCCACGATCGCGTCGAGGAACTCCAACGGCCGGCGGAGCAACGCCTGGTCCGCCGGGTCGGACTCGTCGAGGAGCTCCACGATGCACGGCGCGCCGGGGTCGGTCCGCCGCAGCTCCCGCAACCGGGCGTCGTCGGCGATCCGTTCGCCGCTGCCGACCATGACCAGGCTGGACGGCGACAGGCCGCGTCGGCCGAGCAGTTCCGGCGCCAGGAACGCCGCACCGATCGCCGTGCTGCCCGAGCCGTAGGGATAGCACTCGACGGTGACCCGGGACCCGTCGGCGCGGGCGCGGTCGAGCATCGCCAGGACGCGGTCCAGGTGCCGGCCCGACGTGCTGTTGACGTGGCAATGGTGCATCGCGGCGCCGGTCTCCGCCGCCGCGACGACCACCTCCTCGGACCCGTCGACCGGCGTGTCCGGGTCCATCTCGACCAGGTCGCGCACATGCGTGAACGTCGGCGCCCCGGCCTTCGCCGCGAGCGCTGCGACCGCGAGGTACTCCCCCGGCGCCGACCGCGGCGCGTAGCCGAGCAGCACCCCGATGCCGAGTGCTCCGTGCTCCAGCTCCCGCCCGAGCAGCGACAACCAGGCCCGCATCTCCGTCGGCGACGAGGACCGCTGCCAGTCCGGGCGGCCCAGGACCTCCAGTCCGCTGCCGAAGTCGGCGTCCTGCCGCTCGCCCAGCAGCACCTCCGCCCGCGCGCCGCCCCACGACGCTGAGAAGCCATAGTGCAGCGGGCGTCCCTCCGCGGCCGCGCGCTGGTAGGCGCGTTCGACCGGCAGCAGGCCGGCTTCGAGATCCAGCGCCGTCGTCACTCCGTCGAGGGCCTGGAGCCGCTGCGCCGCCACCATGTGCACGTGGCTGTGCAGGTCGACGAAACCCGGACCCACCACCATCCCGGCGACGTCGACGATCGTCGCATCGACCGGCGAGGCCAGGTCCGTGCCGACCCCCGCGATCCGGGCGTCCGCCACCAGGACGTCGGCCACGCCGTACCGGCCGCTGCCCGGGTCGGCCACCGTCCCGCCGCGCAGCAGCACCGCCGGTCCCGTCACCGCCGCCTCCTCGTCGTCGTCCGCGCCCACGGTAGGCGGTACGCGCACGCGGCGGCCTTGTCCGTCCCGACGAGCGACGGGTCGAATACTGGTCCGCCGCCACGATGCCCGCCGCGGGCTGCTCGATGACCCTGAACGGGTGCACATCTGCAAGGACGGACGCGCAGCACGGCCCGGCGCCCCCGAACGACTCGCGAGCGGTGGCTCCGCGGGGACGTTCGACGCACGCCGCCAGGCCGACGACGCCGCGACGTCCTCCGGTGTGCGCGTCCGGGAACTCCACACGGCGCAGGACTGCCGCGCCCTGGTCGAGGTGTTCAACCGGATCTGGTCGGCGCCGACCGACGCCGACCTCATCGAGATGGGCGTGCTGGTCGCCCTGGCGCATGCCGGCAACTACGTCACGCTCGCCGAACGCGACGGTGTTCCCGTCGGCGGCGCCGTCGGGTTCTTCGGCCCGGCGGGGCGGCCGTTCCACTCGCACATCGTCGGCGTGCTGTCGCCGGTGGCCGGGCGCGGCGTGGGCCGGGCGATCAAGCTGCACCAGCGGGCCTGGTGCCTCGACCGCGGGACGACGAGGATGACCTGGACGTATGACCCCCTGGTGGCCCGCAACGCGTACTTCAACGTGCGCACGCTCGGTGCCGTCCCGACGGTGTACCACCACGACTTCTACGGACCGATGAGCGACGGCATCAACGCGGGCCAACTCACCGACCGCATGGTGATCGATTGGAACCTGGTGCGCTCCGGGCGACACCAGCCGGACGGGCGGCCGGACGGCGCGGTGCCCGCCGAGAGAACATCGGCGCACGTCGCCGTGGCCAACGACGGCGACCGGCCGGGACCCTGGACCCCGCCGCCGCCGTCCCATCGAGGGCCGGTGCTCGTCGGCATCCCGCGCGACGTCGAGGCGCTGCGCCGGGATACCGGCGACGTCGCGATGCGGTGGCGGGAGACGACCCGAACGGCGTTCACCGACCTGCTCGGCGGCGGCTGGCGGATCATGGACTACCTGCCCTCGGGCCACTACGTCCTGCGAAGGAGTCACCCGTCGTGAAGCTCCGCGAGATCACCCTGCACCGGCTCCGGATGCCGCTCGTCAGCCCGTTCACGACGTCTTTCGGCACGCAGGCGGAGCGCGACACCTACCTGGTCGAGGCGGCGCTGGACACCGGGTCCGCGACGGTCACCGGCTGGGGCGAGTGCGTGGCGATGGCGGCCCCGCTCTACTCGTCCGAGCATCTCGCGGGCGCGGCGGAGGTCACCCGGCGCTGGCTCGCGCCGGCGCTGTTCGGCGTCGCCGACCTGACCGCCGAGACCGTCGGCCACCACTTGCGCCACATCGTCGGCCACCCGATGGCCAAGGCGGCGGTGGAGATGGCGGTACTGGACGCCCAGCTGCGGGCGGCGGACCAGTCGTTCGCGTCCTATCTGGGCGTCACCCGGCGCGTCGTGCCGTCCGGCGTCTCGGTCGGGATCCAGGGCTCCCCGGCGGACCTGGTTCGCGTCGTCGGCGACTACCTCGAGCAGGGCTACGCGCGGATCAAACTGAAGATCAAGCCCGGGGCCGACATCGAGTTCGTGGCCGCCGTCCGGCGGGAGTTCGGCGACGACGTACCGCTCCAGGTCGACGCGAACGCCGCCTACACGCTGGCCGACGCCGCCCACCTGCGCCGGCTGGACGTCTTCGGCCTCCTGCTCGTGGAACAGCCGCTCGGCGAGTCCGACCTTCGCCAGCACGCCGAGCTCGCCCGGCAGATGCGCACGCCGATCTGCCTGGACGAGTCCGTGGTGTCCACGGAGGCCGCGGCCGACGCGATCAGCCTGGGCGCAGCCGCCGTGATCAACATCAAGCCCGGACGGGTGGGCGGCTACCTCGAGGCTCGTCGCATCCACGATCTCGCCCGGGCCCACGGGGTGGCCGTCTGGTGTGGCGGCATGCTCGAGACGGGCGTCGGCCGGGCCGCCAACGCCGCGCTCGCCGGCCTGCCCGGCTTCACTCTCCCCGGCGACATCTCCGGGTCGAGCCGCTTCTACACCCGCGACATCACCGACGAGATCGTGATGCGCGACGGCACGGTAGCCGTGCCCGACCGCCCCGGGTTCGGGGTGGAAGTCCGGCCGGATCGGCTGGCCGAGTTCTCCACCGGCAGCGAAACGCTCATCCAGTGATTTCCCGATGGCTGCGCGAGCGTCACCAGATACGGACGCGCTGGTCCTCGGGCAGGTAGAGGGCGTCGTCTGCGGAGACGTCGAACGCTTTTGCAGCGGAACTCCGGCGGCGAGTGCGGGTCGATCGCGCGCAGCCGGATCGCCTCCCCGTCGCGCGACTTGCTCCGCCAGATCTGGCCCCAGCCGAGGAACACCCGCTGCTGTCCGGTGAACCCGTCGATGACCGGCGACCCGGCGCCGTCGAGCGACAGCAGGTACGCCTTGTAGGCGATGGTCAGACCGCCGAGATCGCCGATGTTCTCGCCGCCGACGAGGGCGCCGTTGACGTGGTGGCCGGGCAGTGGCTCGAACGCGTCGAACTGCTCGACGAGCGTTTTGGTGCGCAGGTCGAACTCGGCCCGGTCGGCCTCGGTCCACCGATCGCGGAGTTCGCCATTGCCATCGTAGCGGCTGCCCTGGTCGTCGAACCCGTGCCCGATCTCGTGTCCGATGACCGCGCCGATGCCACCCGTAGTTCACCGCGTCGTCGGCCTCGAGGTCGAAGAACGGGGGCTGGAGAATGGCGGCCGGGAAGACGATCTCGTTCATCGTCGGGTTGTAGTTGGCGTTGACCGTCTGCGGCGGCATGAACCACTCGTCGCGGTCGATCGGCTTGCCGATCTTGGTCAGGTTGCGGTCGAACTCGAACGCGGCCGCCCGCCGCACGTTGCCGACCAGGTCGTTGCGGTCGATCTCCAGCGCGGCGTAGTCGCGCCACATGTCCGGGTAGCCGATCTTCGGCCGGATCAGCTCGAGCTTGGCCAGCGCGCGCTCTCGGGTCTGCTCGCTCATCCACGGCAGCACGGCGATGTCCTGCCGGTACGCCTCGACCAGATGTGCGACGAGGGAGTCCATCCGCTCCTTGGCCTCCGGCGGGAAGTGCCGCTCGACGTAGAGCCGGCCGACGGCCTCGCCGCTGGCGCCGTCGGCCGGGCTGACGCCGCGCTTCCACCGCTCCCGTTCTCCGGCGTGCCGGACAGGGTGCGGCCGTAGAAGTCGAAGTTCTCGTCGACGAACACCGACGACAGGTAGTGGGGGCCATCTCGTGCACGACGTGCCAGCCAGCCAGTCCTGCCAGACGGGCAGATCGACGCTGGTGAGCGCCCCGGACATGGCGGACAGGTAGTCCGGCTCGCGAACGATGACCTCGGCGAGGGCGATCTCGGCGTCGATGCCCGCGGCAGCCGCCCACCTGGTCCAGTCGAAGTCTGGTGCGAACTCGCGCAACTGCGCCCGCGTGTGCAGGTTGTACGTCGCCTCACGGTCGCGATTGCGGACCCGGTCCCAGTGCGCGGTGGCCCAACGCGGTCTCGAAGTCCATGATCCGCGTCGCCGCGCCGGACGGATCGTGCCAGCCGGCGTGGTCGAGCATCGTCTGCACGTGCTTCACGTAGGCCGTGCGGATGTCGGCGAACGTGTGCTCGCGGTAGTACGACTCGTCGGGCAGCCCGAGGCCGGCCTGGACGACGTTGACGATGTACCGCTTGGCGTCGCGCTCCAACTCAGCACCGTGACCGGGCCGTCGACGTCGCGCAGCGCCGAGATCCGCTCGAGCAGCGGGAGCAACGGTGCCCCGCCGCGGGTCTCCACCGCCGCCTCGTCGGCGAAGCTGGCGTACAGGTCGCCGATCTTGCGCCGGTCGTCGTCGGCGGCGGGATCGGCGGCCGCCTCCTCGATGAGCGCCCGGATGTTGGCCTGCGCCTCTTCGTGGAGCCGGATGAACTCGCCGTCGCGGGCCCGGTCGGCCGGCATCTCGGACTCGTCGAGCCAGCGTCCGTTGACATGGCGGAACAGGCCGTCCTGGGCCGGACGTCCGGCGACAACTCCTCGAGGGCGATACCCGACTTCATGCCCGGGATCCCAGTAGCCGGCCCGGACCCGTCAGCCGCAGTTCCAGCATGGCCGCGAACCGTGCTTCCGGATCGCCGAGGTCGATGCCGCCGATCTCCTCGAGGCGGCGCAGCCGATAGCGGAACGTATTGGTGTGGACGTGCATCGCGGCCGCGGCCGCCGTAATGTCGCCGAACGCGTCGAGCCAAGCCCGCAACGTCTCGACCATCTCCGCGGAGTGCGCGCGGTCGTAACCGGCCAGCCGGGCGACCGGGCCGGACGGGGCACGTCGCTCAGCGGCCATCACGTCGCCCAGCTCGAGCAACAGCGACGCGGCCTGCACGTCTTC
>JBOGDS010000126.1:0-7687 GCA_050743075.1 Jiangellaceae bacterium
GTGATGATCCGTCGGCGGAGGGTGGCGCCGCGGGCGAGGGCATGCCGGTCGCTGGTGAGGGTTCCGGCCGCGCGCGGCAGGTTGTGGGTCATCGCGGCGCAGGTCGCCCAGGCGCTGTTGGCTGAGAATCGGCCCGAGGGCAGGTGCGCCAATGGACCGTCGATCAGGTCGGCGAACACGGTTTCGATGATCGCGTGCCGGCGGTGGGTGATGTCGGCCTTGGCGGTGGGTTCGGTGGTGTTGGTGAACAACGGGTGATGCCGCCAGACCGGGAACGCGGAGGCGACCATGCCGCTGACCGCGACCAAGGCCAAGATCCGAATCCACCGCCGACCTGGTGCATGCCGGTTCGAGTCGAGCACGGTGTCCCCCCGTGTGGTCGAAATCCCAGTCCAGGCCGCGCCGATGTCGCGCCCGGTGGCGCGTGCTGTGTGTGTCATCTGATGACGGTGAGCGGTGGTGTCTGGTGGGTCGTGGCGCTGTTCGTGGAGGGGCAGAAGAACTGGATCAGATACTCGTTCACGAGCCCGGTCATCTGGCCGACCGTGTTCTGATCGTAGAGCTTGTCCATTCCCGCTACGAGGGTCATCCCCTTTGTGTTGTCCTGCGACCGGAAGACCGCCGAGACGTATCCGGGGATGGCGCCGGTGTGACCGTGGATCGCACCACCGCACGGCAGGGGAAGCGTGGTGATGCCGAGCCCCTCGCCCGGCAGGAGCATCTGGCCGAGCTGCGCCTGGGGGATCAGCTTCCCGGCGAGGAGAGCCTGGAGGAACTCGTGGACGTCACCGCGGGCGGCGATGGCCTCGCCGGCCGCGTCGGCGAATGACGGGTTGAGCTCGGTTACGTCGGCCGTGGTCACGTCCAGGTCGGTGAGATAGCCGCGGTTGTGCGGCCAGGGCAGGATGATGTTCGTTCCGGGGAACCGGACCGTGGACAGGCCCGCCTTCTTCACCACTCGCTCGGTGACCATGGCTCGCCACGACCTGCCCGAGACCTTCTCGATGAGTTGGCCGAGCACTACGTAGTTGGTGTTGGAGTAGGACAGCTTGCTGCCGGGCTCGAACTGCTGGCCCTTCTGGTTGGCCAGGTCGATGAGCTCTTGGGGTGTGTAGGTGCGGAAGCGCGTCCAGTACACGTAGGTCGAGCCGCGCAGCGAGCCGTTGTCGAACAGGATCTGGGGGTAGTCGTAGATGCCGCTGCGGTGGCTGAGCAGGTGCCGTACCGTGATCTCGTCGCCGGCGGGGAGCAGCCCGGGAAGGTACTTGCCGACCGGCTCGTCGAGGCCGATCTTGCCGTCGGCGACCAGCGACAGGACGGTCGTGGCGACCATCATCTTGGTGTTGCTGGCCATGCGGAAGTAGCCGTCGCGGAGGGCGGGCGTGCCGGTCAGCAGGTCCCTGACGCCTGCGCCGCCCGCCCAGGTGCCCGCGCCGTCCTCGACCACCGACGAGGCCCAGACCACGAGATTCTGGTTGACCATCTGGTCCAGCGTGGCCTGCAGGGCCGGGCGGCCGTCGCCTGCCGGCTGCGGGGAGAACGCCGGGCTTGCGTGCTGTGCGGCGATGGCCGGCGAGACGAGCAGGGTGGCCAGCATGGCCGCGAGCAGGACGGCCGTGCGGGTCCGGTGGGCGGGTGTCCTCATCGACATGACTCTCCCAACGACGGACGAGGTGCCCGCGCAGCGTCACGCGTGACACCAGCGTGCACCCCAGATTACGAGGCATGATCAGCAGCCGCTTTGGCGAGAGCTACCAACAATCCCGCCCCGCGTGGTGCGTCACCACCACCGGTTCGGGCCTGAGGGCTTCGACCGAGGTCGGCCAACTTGCTGGGGTTGCATCCGTCCTGTTCCGGGTCTGGGGTGGAGCGCCGCGGGCGGGAGCGACACATGGATGAAGACGCGTACGCGCCGCTCCTTTCGCGACTGAGGGGGATCAGCCGCCGGCTGGTGGGAGTTGACGGATCGGCAGAAGCGAATGGCTCATCTCGCTGCGCAGCCAGCATCGACATCCCCGCGAGCGTCCGTTCATGTCAGCACCACGATCGCACGCTACGGCAGAGACGACCCGTCGTCCCACGGTGGGCGCTGCTTCGGTGCGATCGCAACGGCGCTGCTCGCCGGCGCGTGCGAATCGACGGTACCGAACGTGGACCATCTTCGGCGGTGTCAGCCGTCCGGCTAGCGCCGCCTGAAGGGCAGGTCGACCGCGCAGCCGGCAGGCCCGAGATGAAACGTCAGCGTCGCGTCGCCCGAGTCGGGCACGCGCCGGAACAGGCCGGCGTCGGCGCCGGCGACCTCGATGCGGAGACGGTGGCGGGCGCGCACGAGGGCCGAGATGGGCCACAGGGTGAAGTCCAGCCTGGCCACCTCCCCCGGCACGAGCGGTTGGACGTCAGCCTCCTCGTAGGAGTGCCACGGGCCGTAGGTCTCATAAGGCGGCGAGCCGCCGCCCCGTCGACGGTGGCACGCGCGTAGCTGCCCTTCCGTCAGGTAGGTGCGGGTGCCGTCAGGCGCCTCGTCCTCGAGGTACACGAACACGGCGGCGTCGTCAGCCGTGGAGCCGACGATGAGGGACACGGCGGAGGTGCCGGTCACCTCCATGTCACGATCGAACGCCGGAAGCACCCAGGAGCAGCGCCGGCCGACGGCATGGCGGCGGTCGCCGTAGCCGACGAACACGCCTCCCATCAGCGTGTGCCAGCGGGCGGAGGGCCCGCTGGAGGCCTCGTAGTCGACGTCGTAGTCGACCGCAGCGGCCTCAGGCTCGTCGGGGGTGACCGAGCCTTCACCGGTCAGCCACCAGCGCTGCACATCGACGCCGGCCGGCGGCCAGGTGTCTGCTTCGTGCCACGCCTCGTCGCCGATGGTGTAATAGCGCAGGCGCTGGGGGGAAGGGTCGTCGAGGTCCCCGTCGCCACCCGTGTGGTGAGCGAGGAAGGCGGCCATGAGCGCGGTCTGGGCGGGAAGGTCCAGGTCGATGGGAGCCTCGGGCGCGAACGGCGAGCCCAGCACGGTCAGCCCGGCCGGTCGCGGATGGAGTCCCGGCTGCCCAGCCCGATGATCAACTGCAGCAGCGCCAGGCCGGCACCGACGTACATCAGGATCACCGCGGTGCGGATGGGCTGCGGCGGCTGCGGTCTCGGACCGGCCGGCGGCTCACCCGGGATCGGCGGCGGCGCCGGCATCGAGGGATACGAAGGTGGCTGTTGACCGTGGCTCGGGTCGGGGGTCTGGCCGTAGCCGGCATCGGCCGGTTGACCGGGCGTTGGCTCGTCCGCCGGCCGGGTCAGGTCGGGGTCGTCGGCTCGGTCGCGATCACCGGGACGGTCGGGCGGCGGCGTGCCGAATGGATCGGACGGGGGCGTGGTCATGAGACGGGCATTCCCTTCCGTGTCGGGCATCACACATGGGCACCGGCGACACACCTTAGAGGAAGATCCGCCGCTGTGACATGGCTCAACGCCTCGGTATCGGCTGCCTGGCGGCGTAGTACTGCGTCGCGTCCGGGCGGTACAGCAGCCACAGCGTGGCGGCGGAGAGCGCGATGGTGACCAGGTCGACCACGATTCCGAAGCCGGTGGTCTGGGTCAGGTCGTAGATCGTCAACACGACGTTGAGACCGAACAGCACCGAGGCCACGATCCTTGCCCAGAGCAGGCCCCGGCCGTTGGTCTGCGCCATCCACAGCCACAGCCCGACGGAGATCAGTCCGGTCATCACGCTCACCCCGGTGGCCAGGTTGACCGCCCGGTCGAGCTCGTCCGCCGTCGGCTCCGGATCGATGTCGGCCAGCCGGTCGCGCAACGCGTCCCGGGTGGACAGGTCGTAGACCATCCCGAGCAAGGACAGCCCGGCCCCCACGTACATCAGCCGGACCGCAGCGAGTAGCGATGCGGGGGCGAGGACGAACATGGGCTGGGCCGCCGGATGGAGCGGATCCACCGGCGGTGGGGTGGCCGGCGGCTCCGGCGGCGTTGCGTCCACGGGTGGCCCTCCTCTGCTCGGGCTCATCAAACCGCACCCGGCGTCCGCGCGGCCGGATTGCCGGCCATGCCCCGTCGTCTCGTACGTTGACGGCGTGACGGAGATCCACGACCTGACCGCCCGGGAGCTGGCTGCCGCCGTCCGCGCGGGTGACGTCTCCCCGACCGACGTCGCCGAGCACACCATCGAACGCGCCGAGCGGCTCGGCCCGCAGGTGGGAGCGTTCGTCGCAGTCACCGAGGAGCTGGCCCGCCGGCAGGCCGCGGCGGCGGAGCGGACACTGCCCACTGGCGGCCATCTGCCGCCGCTGCTCGGCGTGCCGTGTCCGATCAAGGACCTCAGCATGGTCGCGGGTGTCCCGGTGAGCTTCGGCAGCGCCGCGTTCGCCGGCACGGTCGCCGAGACCGACGACGGCGTCGTGACGCTGCTGCGACGTGCCGGCACCTTGATGGTCGGCAAGACCGCGACCCCGGAGTTCGGCCTGCCGTGCTACACCGAGCCCGGTGTCGCTCCGGCCGCGCGCAGTCCGTGGGATCTGACCCGGTCGGCCGGTGGCTCGAGCGGGGGAGCAGCGGCGGCCGTGGCGGCCGGCATCGTCCCGGTCGCGCACGCCTCCGACGGCGGTGGCTCGATTCGGGTCCCGGCGCCTGCGGTCTGGTCGGCCTCAAGCCCACCCGTGGCCGGGTCAGCTCCGGGCCGTTCAAGGTCGACGGGCCGGGGCTCGCGGTCGACGGAGCGCTGAGCTGGGACGTCCGGGACACCGCTGCCGTGCTCGACGTGCTCGCGGCACCTTGGCCCGGCGACACCTTCGTGGTGCCGCCGCCGCGAACCAGCTTCCTCGACGCGTGTGACCGCGACCCGGGCAAACTGCAGGTCGGCGTGCTGACCACGCCGGTCATCGCCGAGGGCGTCGACGTCGATCCCGCCTGCCTCGACGCCGCCCGGCTGACCGCCGCCCTGCTCGAGGAGCTGGGCCACCGGGTGTCGGAGGCACCGGTGCCGTTCCCGCCGGAGCGCTGGGCGTCGTTCGAGGCGATCTGGTCGGTGCTGTCACTGCTGGCGCCGGTGCCACCGGAGCGCGAGCACCAGCTGGTCCCGCTCACCCGGTGGCTGCGCGCGAAGGGACGGCAGGTCTCCGGGATCGAGTACGCCCAGGCGATGGCCGACGTGCAGTCGATCACGCGGGACACCGCGGCGGCGTGGGCGCCGTTCGACGTCATCCTGTCACCGACGCTCGCGCGGCTCCCGGCCCGAGTCGGCGAACTGCGCGACGACGCCGACCCGGCAGGCGACTTGCCGCCCAGACGGCGTACACGCCATGGACGAGCGTGTGGAACCTGACCGGTCGACCCTCGATCAGCCTGCCGCTGCATCGGGCCGAGGTCGGCGGCGTGACGCTGCCGATCGGCGTCATGCTGGGCGGCCGGCACGGCGCTGAGGAGACCCTGCTGGCGTTGTCCGCCCAACTGGAGGCGGCCAGGCCGTGGCGCGCGTACCGCCCGCCGGTGTGGTGAGCGCCGGAACAGCCAGTCCCGGGCGCGTGGTTGGACCAGGCATGGCACACGAGGTCACCTTCGGATACTTCCTGATCCCCAACGCCGCGGATCCGCTGCTGGAGACCGCACGGGAGGTCGAGCGGCTGGGTCTGGACGTCGTCGGTGTCCAGGACCACCCCTACCAGCGGCGGTTCGTCGACACGTTCGTGCTGATGAGCGGCATCCTGGCCACCACCACCAGGCTGCGGGCCTTCCCGGACGTCGCCAACCTGCCGCTGCGGCCGCCGGCTGTGCTCGCCAAGGCTGCCGCGAGCCTGGACGTGATGTCCGGCGGGCGGTTCGACCTGGGTCTGGGCGCCGGCAGCTTCTGGGACGCGATCGACGGGTATGGCGGCAGCCGGCGAACGCCGGGTGAATCGCTCGACCAGCTCGCCGAGGGCATCGAGGTGATCCGCCGGCTGTGGAGCGGGGAGCGCGGCCTGCGCTTCGAGGGCGACTACTACCACCTGCGCGGTGTGCACTCCGGACCGGTGCCTCGCGGGGACCTGGGGATCTGGCTGGGCGCGTACCGGCCGCGGGCGCTGCGCCTGACGGGACGGTTAGCCGACGGGTGGGTGCCGTCCGTGGACGGCGACCTCGTGCAGCTGGCCGAGATGAACGCCAGGGTGGACGAGGGCGCCACGCAGGCCGATCGGGACCCGTCGGCGGTCCGGCGCATCTACAACGTCAACGGTGTCGTCACCGACGGACCGTCCGAGGGATTCCTGCGCGGGCCCGTCGACCAGTGGGCCGACGAGCTCACGGCGTTGGCCGTCGATCACCGCGCCGACACGCTGGTGTTCTGGGGCGACGGGGCCGACCAGCTTCGCCGGTTCGCCGAGGATGTCGTTCCGGCAATCCGCGACCAGCTGAGCTGACCGCACCGCGCTCCGGTCAGCTGCGCGCGGCAGCCTCCCGGTCGCAGGTCTGCGCCCGCAGAGCGCGGTCCAGATCGGCCAGGCCCTCGACGACGAGCCGCCGTGGTGCCGGCGGGGCGTCGGTCTCGGCCAGCCAGGCCCTGACCTGCTCGGCAGTCTCCTGGTCGATCAGCAGCCGCGGGAACAGCCGCACGATCAATGCCTTGGCGGTGTCGGTGGTTCGCTGTTCCCACACCATAGGGACCGCCGCCAGGTACCGATCGACGTAAGACCGGATCAGCTCGCGCTGCTCGGGCTGGGCGAACCCGTCGGCCGTGGCTGTGAGCAGCGCGTTGGGCAGCTCGTCGGCTTCCACCGTCTGCGCCCACGCATCCTGCTTGGCCTGCACGGTCGGCCGGGCCGCCAGCGCGTACGCGGCTTGCCGGCGGCCGGTCGCGGTGTCGTCGCGGGCGAGCTCGGCTTCGATGTCCTCGCGCCCGGCCGCACCGATGATGACCAGCCGATGGAGCAAGCTCCACCGCAGGTCGGTGTCGACTTGCAGGCCCGGCAGCACGTCGCCGCCGTCGGCCGTGTCCAGCAGCGCCCGAAGCTCTTCCACGTGGTCCGGGCTCGCTGCGACGGCGGCCCAGGCCGGGGCGAAGGCCAGCTGCGCGTCGCTGCCCGATTCCGCCGACCCGGCCATCCGCCGCAGTGCACTGGACCAGCGGGCGAGAAGCATCAGCTGGTCCGCTGGGTCGGCGTACTGGGTGATCGCGGTCCGGGCCATCGTGAGGACCGTCTGGACGACGGACACCTCGGTCTCGCGTTCCACGCCGGCGAGTACGAGCTCGACGTAGTCCCGGGCGGGCAGCTCGGCGTCACGGAGCATGTCGGTGGCCGCGGTCCAGCACAGGGCACGGGGCAACGACTCGGCGAGCTCACCGATGCTGCGCACGACGGTCTCTCGTGACCGCTCGTCCAGCCGGATCTTGGCGAACGTCAGGTCGTCGTCGTTGAGCAGCAGCAGGTCAGGCTGTTGCACGCCCTGCAGGTCGGGCACCTCGGTGATCTCACCGGTGACGTCGAGCTCTAGTCGCTGGCGCCGGACCAGCCCGTCGGCCGTGTGGTCGTAGAGGCCAACGGCGATGCGGTGCCCGCGCAGCGTCGGGTGCTCGTCGGCAGCACTCTGGGCTCATCGATGAGTCCTGGCGGGGCAGGCGGTGGGTGGTGGAGACGGACATCGCCAGCTGTTTCGAGGCGATTCCGCACCAGAAGTTGATGCAGGCGGTTCAGGAACGGGTCTGCGA
>JBOGDS010000127.1:0-7351 GCA_050743075.1 Jiangellaceae bacterium
GTCGTAGTCGCCGCACACGGACGGCCGTTGTCCGTCATGGCCTTCACCGTCACGGACGGGAAGATCGTCGCCATCGATGTGCTGGCCGACCCCGAACGCCTACACGAGCTCGACCTGGCAGCCCTCGACGACCAACCACCCAGTACCACGGCGTCATGGCGATCCACTCGATCCGGGAATCCCGTTCCCGGCGGCCCCGTTGTCAGAAGTCGTCGTAGTGAGAGACTTACCCGGTCTGACCTGCGCAAACGCCTAGTTCGCTTTGGCTGGGGCCGCTCGTGGTCGCACCCCAGGCCAACTTGGCGGGGTTCCAGATGGCGGTGTTCGAGCTCTTGTCGAGCGCCGGGTCGACGAAGGAAGCGACGAGGTCGGCGGCCGCCCAAGCCGAGAAGGACTCGGCCGACGGGACACCCTTCGCAGTTGTCGGGTAGGTGCGGGTCCAGTCGGGCGGGATGTCGAAGCGCTCGAACGGCTCGATGCCGCTGATGGCCTGCGTGGCGGCGATCTCCCCGCGCAGCTAGGAGAGGTCGACGGTCTGGGTGTGGGCCAGCGCGACGAGGTCGACCAGCTCCTTGACCCGGCTGCTGCGCTTCCCGCCGGGGTAGTTGGTCTCCATCGTCGCGCAGACCTTGTCGGCGATCTGGTCGGCCACCGGGTAGAGCCGGTAGGGGTGAGTGACCAGCGGCCCGCGCAGATGGAGCCGGTTGGCCGGCTCGGCCATCTCGGGGTGTCCAACAGGTGGTGCGGGAGCGTGGCACGCGCGCGAGCATGCTCATCCCGCCCTTGAGTAGCCACTCGGATTGCTCACCCTCGGCGAAGACGCGGGAGAGGAACCGATCGAAGCGAGCCTGCCGGATCTGGGCTTCGACGGTCGCTGCGCTGACTCCCGAGCCTGCCTGGCGGGCGGCCTTCTTCGCGGCCTCCTTGATCGCCAGCTCAAGAGAGCGCCAGTCACCGTAGCTGTCCTGCTCAGTCACGGTTCCATCCTTCCGGGCTGACACCAGCCAGCTCGAACAGGTGGTTTGCCAGGGACCTGCCGTCGGTCTTTCGTCGTGCCGCGACGGGGGAGAGGAAGGAAACGAGGCGGTCTGGTGCCACGAGCGTGTCGGCGCGAATCGCGTCGCGTGCCGCGTCGGCGACCAGGGACAGGTCGGTCCCGAGTTCGACGAGGTCTGCGAGGGTTCGTTCGACGCTCAGGGTCGGGAGTCCGTCGACGGGGATGACCTCGTCGCGGGTCAGCTGCCGGATGCGCAGCCGCACCCCGGGGAGCCGGGTGCCCTTGCGTGCGGGGACGATGAAGTCGAAACCGTCGAGGAAAAAGTCGCCGACGTCGTGCACGACGGCCGCGGTGACTCCACCGGCCACGATCGACGAGACGCCGTCGTCGGGGCGAGGAGCCGAGGCGCCACCCAGCGCCAGCCACGTCGCGTAGATCGCCTCGTGGTCTTGTGGTGGCGCTCCGGGCATGCGGTAGACGCCCTGAGCCACGCGTTCGATCGCTCCGGCCGCGGCCATCCGGGAGAGTTGCTTGCGTGAGACTCCGGCATCCGCGGCCTGGGCAGTGGTGATCGTCTCGCCATCGTGGAGCGCCGTGCTGGCGTAGAAGTGGCGAAGCGCGTGGCATCCGTTCTCTCGTTCGTCGGGTGCCTCAACGCGTTGAAGTGCCGGCCTCGAGATGAATGTGTTGAAGTAGTTGCGGTTCAGTGCCTTCTTCTCCCGCGACGTCAAGAGCAGCGAGACGGTCGTGGGCTTCCCGTCGCAGACGTTCCACGGCAGGGTCACCTTGACCGGAGGATGGGCGGTCATATGAGAGGCGATGGCGTCCTGCACGGCGTCGGGAAGTGGGACTTTCGCACTGGTGTGCTCCTGGTCAGATGGTGGGTGGGCGTTGGGGTGCGCGGTCGGGCTTCGGTCCGCGGGTCGTTCCACGTCGTAGAGCAGGTGGGTGACGCGGCTGCCCTGGACGACGCGGGTGGGGTTGGACAGGGTGACGTCGCCTGGCCCCATGGCGCCGAAGAAGGGGCGCCCGGCGCCGAGGACGACGAGGACCACGTGCATCACCACCTGGTCGATCAGCCCGAGCCGGAGCGCCTGGCCGCCGACCTGGCCGGCGCCGACGTCGACGATGCGGTCACCGGCGTACTCGCGGGCCTGGTGGAGGGCGGCCTCGACGCCGTCGGTGACGAAGGTCCAGGGCGCGGTCTCGGCGTACTCCCAGTCGGTGGGCGTCTGGTGGGTGACGACGAAGACGTGGTCGCCGGCGGCCGGGACGCCGTTCAAGCTGTTGGTCTCGTCGAAGAGTCGGCGGCCGGTCACCACGACCCCGATGTCGGGGTAGGTGTCGAAGAAGAAGTCCCGGGAGGCCTGGGTGGTACGGACGGCGTGCTCCTGGCTCGACGACCTTCCACTCCACGTCGCCGTTTCCGAACCAGTCGAACAGCGGGCCGACCTGGCCGTCCTCGCGGGCGATGTAGCCGTCGGCCGAGACGACCGCTCCCATGATGGTGGTTGCCATAATGCTGCCTTTCGATGGTTGGGTTTGGATGGGTCCGCCTACGTCAGGCGGGCGCCGGTCGTCCTGGTGCAGTGGCGGCCGGGCGGGTGGTGTCGTCGCAGCGGAGCTCTATCCGGCGCTGTGGGTACGGGTCGTCGCCACGGGCCGCGGTGCCGCAGTCACGGAAGCCGCGGGCTCGGTAGAAGCGCCGCGCGTTCTCGTTGTCGCGCAGGACCGTCAGTCGGACGCATCTGGCCGGATGGGCCTCGGCACGACCGAGCAACCGGCCGGGTGTCTCGGCCAGCAGCACGTTCCCCGCCGCGACGTGGCGCCCGACCACGGTCGGCGTCCACCAACGGTCGAGGCCGGCAGTGGAGTAGGCAGGGTCAGTCAGGGGTTCGATCGTCGAGCGCCAGGTGGTCCGGCCCAACCGTATGAGCGCGTGTACGTCGCCCTCCTCGGCGGTTCTGATCATGAACACAGTCATCTGGCTCTCTGACGATTCGTACCTGGAATCCGACGCGCATACCTGACAAACTGCTAGTAACCGGGTACACCCTAGAGTCGAAAGAAGTCACTGGTCAAGTGGTAGTAGACAGGTATTCATCGCCCGGTCTGGTCGTCGCGCTCGGGCTCGTCAACCAGCTCGTCGTGGCCGAGGCGCCAGACCCGGCGGTGGCTCTGCGGGAGGTGTTGGGGTTCGACCCGACCTCGATCCGGGTGCTAGGAGTTGCCGACGTGCCGGGCTTCGACGCTTTGGCGCACGACCTGCATGGTGTCTTTGCTTCGCTTGACGGCGGCGACACGGACTCGGCCGCCGCGGCGATCAACGTGCTGCTCGCCGCCTGCCCCGCACACCCGCACCTCGCCAAGGACGAGGACGGGGCCTGGAGCGTTCACCACCAGCCCGCGAAGGCCGACCTCGTCTCATCGTGGGCCGCGATCTGCGCCGAGGCGCTCGCGCGTGTCGTTGGAGAGGGTCGAGCGGCGCGGGCGAGGTTGTGCGAAGCAACCGACTGCCGCCGCGCATTCCTGGACACCACCAGGAACGGCACCCGGCGCTTCTGCTCCACCACCTGCCAGAACCGGATCAAGGCCGCGGCTCTCAGGCGCCGCCGAGCAGCACATCCACCCGAAGCCTCAGAACACGAGTGAGCACCCGACGGCGCGGCGATGACGTCGTCGCCGGGAGGCGGAGCCCGACGCTCGTCAGGCACAAAGCCAGCGGGTGGCCGTACGAAGTCAGCCGCCTCGTCACGACGTGGTGAGTCGACGGTAACGCGATGAGGGACGACTGCCGCGGTGTGGCAACCCGCCGCAGTCGTGCAACATCGCCCTCCAGATCAGGACAGGACGCGGTAGGTCACGTGCGTGACCGCGCTCGCTGCTCGCGACTTCACCTGCTCGAGCTGCAGCGGCGGGACGCCGTCGAACAGCCGCGCGCCGGCGCCAAGCGTGAACGGCACGACGTGCAGCCGCAGCTCGTCGACCAGTCCGGCGGCGAGGTACTGGTTGATCGTGGCCGCGCCGCCCAGGATCGAGACATCGCCCTCGCGGGCCGCCGCGCGTGCCTGTTCCAGTGCCGCCTCGATTCCGTCGGTGACGAAGTGGTACGTGGTGCCGCCCTCCATCGGCTGCGGCTCGCGCGCGTAGTGGGTGAGCACGAAGACCGGTGCGTGAAACACCGGATCCTCGCCCCACCAACCGTTCCACTGCCGATCCCACTCGCCACGCACCGGGCCGAACATGTTCCGCCCCATGATGACCGCCGTGTAGGCGGCAATCTCCTCGACCTCGGCCCGGTTCTCCTCGGGATTCTCGAACATCCAGGCGTGCAGCTTGTCGCCGAAACCGTCGCCGCCGTCGTCGCCAAAGGGGCGTTCCTCGGTCTGGTCGCGCCCGGCCACGTACCCGTCAGCCGAGATCGTGATGTTGCAGACCACCCTGCCCATGCGGTCAGTCATTGCTCTCTCCTCGTCGTAGCGTCCAGCGACATCGATATGCACAATCTGACTCTGCTCATCGAGCGTTCTCCTTCGGGGATGGGTGATGGGTGGTGTTCGCCAGGAGTTTGCCGCTACGTGGCCAGGTCGCGTTGACATGCCGGACGAGCAGCACGGTCGTGGACGCCAGGGAGGTGATAGCGGCCAGGGTTCCGATGCCCACGACTGGCCCGAGGCCCAGGCCCCGGGCATTGGCGACCAGGCCGGCCAGTGCACCGATGAGCACGGCAACGACCACACCGACCAGCAGCGATGCTGGACACGTACCGGACGCGGGGATCTGGGTTCGGCGCCCCGTAGGTCTGAGCTCCGGCTCCAGGCGAGGTTGCGCGTGGCCAGGAGGCTCCAATGCTCGGTCGCCAGGATCTGCACCTTCACCGACGTAGGTTCGGGGCCACTTGGCGGCCTCTCCGGGGACGCTTCTGACATGCGAACTCCTGTGGGTTCACGCGTTGTCTTGCGCGAGCAGTTGCCGCGGTGGGGGCGGGACGACACATCAAGAGGCAGAACCGGCCAGGTCGATTCGAAGGCGGGCACCAGGTTGACGCCGACCACGATCTTGTTCGTACTCCACGATCACCTTCTGCGCCCACCAGTCGCTCATCCCCTGCTCACGGGTAAGCCAGTCGGCAATCTCCCGGTAGGGGCGGCCGGTGGCGCCCCAGTCGTCGAGGCGAGTGAACCCCTCCGCGTAGTGGCGGCCGGTCGCAGACTGCAGCGCAACCTACGACCCGGGTCCGGATGCTTCAGTGTTCATCACGTTCTCCTTCCGTTGGGTTGGCCTACTGCGAGATCCCGACGATCGCCGAGATGATCAGCATGTGCAGCAGCGTCGATCGATAGGTTCACCGCAAGGACAGACTGGAAGAGCGGCTGAAACTAATCGCGCTAGCCCCGTAATTCGCACATGAGGTGCGGTGGGTCCGGGCTCAGGATGTGTGCCTCGGGTCGATCTTGAGTAGGTCGAGGAGGCGCTGCTGGAGGGGGTCGGGCTGGGGGATCTCGGGTGTGCTGTTGGTTCGCAGTCGTAGCGTGGCGAGGGCGTTGAAGATGAGGCCGGCGGTGGGCTTGGCGGGTCGGCCGGCGTAGAGGCCGTCGAGTTGTGTGGCGGGAGCCAGGTTGCGGCGGGCCTCGCGTTCGACGAGGCAGTAGATGAGCAGGGCGAGGCAGACCACACCGATGAGGGCGGTGATGCGCCGGTTGGTGTGCAGGAACATCGGAGCGACCGCAAGCGGACCCTTGAAGTCGTGGTAGCGACGTTCGCTCGCGCCGGGCTGGTTCTTGTAGCGGGCCAGTACTTGCCCAGCGGTGATGCTGGCGGGGAGGTTGGTCAGTAGCGCGTACCAGCCGTCGGTGGCGGCTTCGGCGTCGGTGGCGGCCTGGTCGAAGTGCCAGTCCAGGGTTGGTCGTTTGTTGTGGTCGGTTCCGATGGTGGTGCGCAGGTAGTCGCCGACGCGACGCTCGCGGGCGATGGTGTTGACCCGGGTGGTGACCGCCTCGGCGGTCGGGTAGTGCCGTGAGCCCAGCCCGCGGCAGAGCCGACCAAGGTCGTCGCGGGCGCGGTCGAGCTTCTTGGCTCGGGCGGTGGCCGCGGCGCCGGCGCGGGCGGAGGAGTGCACGAAGACCCGGCGCAGGGTGAACGACGGGTCCTTCGTCTTGCGCGGCCCGGTAATGGTCGTGGTGCCCTCGACGACGCGGTACTGGCCGCGCTGGTCAGCGGGCCGGTTCATGTCGCGTTGCGCGACGTAACGCACTGGGCTGGCGGCCTCGTAGTCGCAGCCGGCCAGCACCTCGGCGGGGACGAACGACTTCGACGCCGGGGCGAGGAACGTGACCTTCGCGCCGATCATCGCGGCGATATTGGGGTAGGACAGCAGTTTCGAGTCCCCGACGAGCAGGAACCGGCGCGGCCCGGCCAGCCGGCGCAGCGCCTCCATCGCCCCGACGACCTGCGACACCTCGCCGGCGCCGCCGCTGTAGGGCTGCCAGAACACCGGAACCGCACCGTCGGCGGCGGTGGCCACGCCGGCCTGGATCTGCTTAAGATCCGGGCGGCGGTCCTTGGGATGACCGAACCGTGGTGCCGGGAACTCCTCCTCGCGGGCCGCGTAGTCGCCGTAGAGGCTGACCGAGGTCATGTCCCAGTGCAGCTGCGAGATGTCGACGCCGTACGCGCCGATCGCGGCCGCGCCGACCGAGCCGGTCACCTGCTCCAACACCGGAGCCAGCGCGTCCAGGGCCCGGGTGATGCGGTCGTCGTTGAGCACGTCCGGGTCGAGCCCGAGCAGGTAGCCGACGGCGAACTGCCGGGCCCACGCCCCGACGTGGACCATCGGCGCCGGCGAGGTGAGCCGATTGGCGATCAAAGCCTCGATCACCTGCCCGTGCGTGGCGTACGCGACCGACCGCACCGGCGCGGCCCGGTCGATGATGCCCGCGATGTCCAACCTGCGGCAGAACCCGGCCACCACCGGCAACGCGCCCAATGTCTTCTCCGTGCTGGCCGCACCGTAACGAATCCGCACCCATGCCTCCCAGGCGTGCCATCCTCCCACCCATCTTGAATGAGTTAGCATTCAAGATGGGTGGGACACGCCGGTGGAGGGAGGTTGAATCAGGTCATGACGTCGCACGAGTCGCCGCAGCGGGCACGGGTCCGCGAGATCATCGCCGAACTGGCCGAGATCGGCTTCGCGCTGCCCGGCAGCATCGTGCGGCGCAGCACCGCCTGCGGCAAACAAGGCTGCCGCTGCCAGGCCGACCCGCCAGTCCTGCACGGGCCGTACCTGAGCTGGATCCGCAAGCGTGACGGCCAGCCGATCACCCGAAAGCTGACCCCGGAACAGGAAGAGCG
>JBOGDS010000128.1:0-7153 GCA_050743075.1 Jiangellaceae bacterium
CTCGCCGCCCTTGTCCGAGCCGGAGCCAGGTTCGAAAAGGGCGTCCTCGTCGAACGACCCGACGCCGAATCAGGAGGTCGCCAGCAAGTCGCATGACACGCCGATCCACAGGTCTTGACTATTGCTCCGTCGCGCGTCCACATGACGGTGCCCCGAGACAACTACCCCCGAGCCGCGGGTGGCGAGCTTTACCGGCTTCACCGTCGCAACCTTCCGGCTGCCGACGTCACTGAGACGGACGGTCTTCCGGTCACGACCGTCGAGCGAACCGTCCGCGACTGTCTCGCCGACGGCACCGACCCGTATCAGCTCCGGCTGGCCATCGACCGCGCTGAGACTGAGGGGCTGCTCCGCAAGGGAGTGGCGGAGGCGCTTCGCGGTGCTGTCGCGGCCAAGGCAGTCCTCGCATGACGTCGCGATACGAGTCCTCTCCCGCGAACCTGCGTGCGCTGCGTGACCGGCTGACCCAGGCTGCGAAGCGGGAGGGCGTCGTGTTCGGTCGACTGCAGCAGCACGTCGGCGTCCTCGTTGTCACGCAGTTCACGGCGTCGCTTACCGACGAGCATGGTGAGCCATTGCTACTCGTGAAGGGCGGTTTTTCGCTGGAACTTCGGCGTGGGTCGTCGTAGAGGGTGCCGGTGGTACCCATGTGCCAGATCGCGGTGAGCGTGGAGTGCTGGATCGCGACGTTGGCCTTCTGGGGTCCGCGGCGTGAGGCGATGCGCCGGTAACGGGCACCGTAGTAGGTCCGCGGGTTCTGGGCGCACGACATCGCAGCGGCACCGAGGGCCCCTTGCAGGTAGGCGTTCCCAGGCCGGGTCTTGCTGGACTTCACCTTGCCGGCGGACTCGTTGTTGCCCGGGGTGGTTCCGGCCCAGGACGCCAGGTGCTTGGCGGTGGGGAACCGGGACATGTCGGCGCCGGTCTCGGCGATGACCACGTCGGCGGTCAAGGTGCTGATTCCGGGGATGGTGCAGATCAGGTCCCGGAACCCCTGAAAGGGCTCGATCATCACCTCGATCCGGCCGGTCAACGTGTCGATCGCAGCGGTGTGCCGGTCGATCAGGTCCAGGTGGACTCGCGCGAGGAACGCGTGCTGCTCGCTGAACCGTCCGTTCAACGCCTCGGTCAGCTCCGGGATCTTCGAGCGCAGCCGGCGCTTGGCCAGGTCCGCCAGCACCACCGGGTCGCGGTCACCGGCGATCAGCGCCTCCAGCATCGCCCGGCCCGAGACACCGAGGATGTCCGAGGCGACTGCGGAGAGCTTGATCCCGGCGTCCTCGAGCAGCTTCTCCAGCCGCTGGGCCTCGCGGCCGCGTTCCCGGGTGATCGCGGTCCGGGCCCGGGTCAGGTCCCGCAGCTGCCGGATCGGCTCGGGCGGCACGAACGAGCCCCGCACCAGACCATGGGCGCCGAGCTGGGCCAGCCAGGTCGCGTCCGCGACGTCGGTCTTGCGGCCCGGGAGGTTCTTCACGTGCCGGGCGTTGACCAGCAGCACCTCGAACCCGGCGTCTTCGAGCAGGTAGTAGAACGGCTTCCAGTAGTCCCCGGTTGCCTCCATCACCGCACAGGTCACCCGCTGCTCGATCAGATGCTCGCGCAGCGCGAGGACCTGGCTGGTCATCGACCCCCACGTGGTCACCGTCTCGACCGTCTTGCGTCGCCCGGCACCGGCGACCCGGACGGTCGAGACGGTGGCGTCCTTCTTCGAGATATCCAGCCCGGCGCACCGGGCGTGTACAACCTCCATCGACCTCTCCCTTCCACACCACCACGGTGTTCGTCGCGGGGAGGGCAGGGAGATCCGAAGTCTGACGCACGGGCTCAAGGCACCAATCCACGGTTCCCGTGGAAGCCCTCCGCCACCATGCTGACCTACAGGCTCATCGGCACCACAGAGGGTTCGGGGTCGACCACGACGAACCCGACCAGTCTCAGACCCCACTGGCTCCGGCAGCAACAGCAAGCGGCGCCGAATCTTCGCGCACCATGGTGCGCCTCGAAGACGGCGCCGCGTTGCTGACCTGCGGTTATATGGTGGGCGATACTGGGATTGAACCAGTGACCCCTTCCGTGTCAAGGAAGTGCTCTCCCACTGAGCTAATCGCCCTTGCTGTTCGGTGCCATGCCGAGGTGGAGACGGGATTCGAACCCGTGTGGACGGCTTTGCAGGCCGTTGCCTCGCCTCTCGGCCACTCCACCGAGGTGAGGCCTGGGAAGCCTCGATCCGAGCGGACGACGGGGTTCGAACCCGCGACCTTCACCTTGGCAAGGTGACGCGCTACCAGCTGCGCTACGTCCGCGTCGCAACGCCCACACCAGAGACGGCTGCGCACAGAACCTTAGCCCATCGGCTGCGACGCTTCCAAACTCGCCGCGAGCCCCGTACAGCCCCGCAGCGCCTCCCAGGAGGCGACCGCGCGATCGCCGTCCGGGCCGGTCACGACACGTGGCAGACCGTCCTGTCCGGTGAACGTCGGCGTCCACGAATCGTCGGCCACGACACCGTCGCGGACCGTCAGCGTGAGCACGCCGCTGGTCGCCTCGGCGACCGAATTGGGGCTGTACCAGACGAAGTTCCCCAACCCGTACGAGACGTACGTCGGGCCCAGCCAACCGGAGCCGAGCAGGATGTGCGCGTGGGCGCCGACGACGACGTCCGCCCCGGCCTCGGCCAGCTCGGCAGCCAACGTCTGCTGCGCCGACGTCGGACATGCCACGCGCTCCTCGCCGTAGTGCAGGTAGACCACGACGATGTCGGACGTCGCAGCCCGGACGGCCTCGAGGAGCCGCCCGGGTTCCCGCGCCGACGCGACGCCCGCCGAACCCGGTCCGGCGGCCCACGCCGACGCCGTCCGGTCCGGCACGTCCGTGGCGCCGAAGACCGCCACTGTCGTCCCGCGGACGTCGACGACGGCCGGCGCGAACGCCTGGTCGTCGTCGGCACCGATCCCGACGACGGGGACCGGCGCCGCCTCGATGGCGTCCAGCGTGTCCTGCAGTCCCACCTCGCCGTAGTCGACCGCGTGGTTGTTCGCCATGGTCACGACGTCGACGCCGGCGGCGGCCAGCGCGTCGAACGCAGCCGGCGCCACCCGGAACGTGTACATCTTCGGCTCCGGCGCGCCGCGCTCGGTCACGGCCGTCTCCAGGTTCACGACGGCGACGTCGGCCGCCGACAGGGTGTGGGCCACCGTCGACAGCGCGGTCGCCGGGTCCGACAGCCGGGCCCGCACTTCGTCCTCGAAGTGGATGTCGCCGGCGAACGCCAGCGTGACCGGCCCCAGGGTCAGGATCGGGGGCATTGGCGGGGTGGGCGTCGGCCTGGGTGCCGCGGCGCTCGGGGTGGACGACGCCTGCTCGACGGTCGGCAGCGGCGAGGTCCGATCCTCGCCACCGCCGCACGCGGCCAGCGCGCACAGGCCGGCCACCAGGGCAGTCAGCGGGACGGCGCGCGTTCGCACGCGCGGCAGCGTACGGGTAGCGTCGCGGCACCGTGGACACCCCGTACGACCCAGCCGAGCCGTTGGCCCACATGGGCGGGCAGCTGGCCACCGGTCTGGTCGAGGTGTCCGACGACCTGCGGGTTCTCGACGGGACCGGCCGCTGGGCCGTCGTCGTCACCTACGAGGGCGACGTGACGTGCGCCCGGTTCTCGATGTGGCGCGCCGCTGACCTGCCGCCCGTCCCATCCTGGACCGGGCCGGTGCGGGCGAGCTGGACCAGCTCGTTGCGTCGCGCCGAGTACGTCGCGGCCGTCGAGGAGATCCGGGCCCGGATCGCCGCAGGCACGGTCTACCAGGTGAACGTCTGCCGGGTGCTGTCGGCGCCCGTCATTACAGAAGACCTGCTACCACTCGCCCGCACGCTTGCCGACCGGCACGACGCCCCGTACGGCGGGTTGGTCCGGATCCCGGATGCGGGCGTCCACGTCGCGACCGCTTCGCCCGAGCGGTACCTGCGGCGGCAGGGCGATCATGTCGCGTCGTCGCCGATCAAGGGCACCGGCCGCACAGCTGCCGATCTCACCGGCAAGGACGTCGCCGAGAACATCATGATCGTGGACCTGGTGCGCAACGACCTCTCGCGGGTGTCGGCGACCGGAAGCATCGCGGTCGAGGGTCTGCTCACCGTCGAGAAGCACCCGGGCCTGGTCCACCTGGCCTCCACCGTCACCGGACGGCTGGCGCCGGGAAACGGGTGGCCCGAGCTGATCGGTGCGACGTTCCCGCCCGGATCAGTGACCGGCGCGCCCAAGTCCACCGCCGTCCAGGCCATCGCCGATCTCGAGCCGGTGCCGCGCGGCCCATACTGCGGGGCGGTCGGCTGGGTCGACGCCGACACCGACGAGGGCGAGCTCGCCGTCGGGATCAGGACGTTCTGGGCGGCCGACGGTGAGCTGCGTTTCGGGACGGGCGCCGGCATCACCTGGGGATCGGATGCGGCCCGGGAGTGGGCCGAGACCGAGCTCAAGGCCGAGCGGCTCATAGGGTTGGCGTCGGCTGAGGCGGAGGGAGACGCGTGAGGACCTGGGTGGGTGGACGGCTCGTCGACGAGAGCGAGGCCGTGGTCAGCGTGTTCGACCATGGGCTCACCGTCGGTGACGGCGTCTTCGAGACGGTCAAGGTCGTCGACGGCGTGCCGTTCGCGCTGCGCCGGCACGTCGAGCGGCTGGCCCGGTCCGCCGCCGGCCTGGACCTTCCGCGGCCGGACGTCGATCGGGTGCGAGAGGGTTGCGCGGCGGTCGTCGCGCAGGCGCCGGCGGGCCTCCATCGCCTGCGGATCACCTACACGGCCGGAGTCGCGCCGCTCGGGTCCGGTCGCGGAGACGCGGAGCCCACCCTCGTCGTCGCGATGGCGCCCATGGGCCGCTGGCCCGACACGGCCACCGTCGCCCTGGTCCCCTGGCCGCGCAACGAACGCGGTGCGCTCACCGGCCTGAAGACGACGTCGTACGGGGAGAACGTCGTCGCGCTGGGCCACGCGCGGCGGCTGGGCGCCGGCGAGGCGCTCTTCGCCGACACGCAGGGCCGGCTGTCGGAGGGGACGGGGAGCAACGTGTTCGTGGTCGTCGACGGCCGGCTGCTGACGCCGTCGCTGGCGTCCGGATGCCTCGCGGGTGTGACCCGCGTCCTGCTGCTGGAGTGGACCGACGCGACCGAGACCGACCTGCCGGCGGATGTGCTCGATGAGGCCGACGAGGTGTTCCTCGCCTCCACCACCCGAGACGTCCAGGCGGTGTCGGCGGTGGCATACAAGGACCGGGTCCGTACCATTCCGGGGGCGCCGGGCCCCGTCACTCGAGAGGCCGCCGCCGCGTTCGCCAAGCGGAGCCAGGAGGACCCCGAACCGTGAGCGGGCTGAAGCTGCGTCCCATGAGCGACGACGAGCTCGTGGCCTATGGCCGACAACGGCCAGACCTGGGCGGGCCGCGTCCGGGCGATGGCCAGCACCTGTTCGCCGCGGAGGTTGGAGGCGAGGTGGTCGGCCGGCTCTGGCTGAGCGCGCCGTCGCCGTCGGGTGAGCCGGGCCAGGGCCAGCTGCACGACGTCGAGGTGTCGCCGGCGCACCGGGGGCGCGGCTACGGGCGCGAGCTGATGCACGCCGCGTTCGAGCAGGCGCGTCAGCGCGGCTGCACCAGTCTGGGACTTGACGTGGCCGGCGACAACGACGTCGCCATCCGGCTGCACCAGTCGCTGGGCTTCCGCACGGCATCAGTGCGGATGTGGAAACCCCTGTCGCCGCCGTCCAGCAGTTGACTCGCGCCTGCATGGCACGCCCAGGCGCTCCATAAATGGCGTATAACGCTCGCGACCGCAGCAGTCCAGCGTGCCATCCCTGACCGTACGGCGTGCCATGTGCGGCGGCAGTGTGCGGACTCGGGTCGGGGGCTGCTCCGCGCGCAGCGGCCGCCACCCCGGCGTGGTCCTTTCAGCGGGTGAACGGGTGGGAGCTCTAGCTCTAGCCGGCGGCGGCGCGACGGCGCTCGCGGTACGCCGCCACGTGGAGGCGGTTTCCGCAGGTGCGGCTGTCGCAGTACCGCTTCGACCGGTTGCGGGACAGGTCGACCAGGACGCGATCGCAGTCGGGAGCGGCACAGGTCTGCAGTCGTTCGTACTCGCCGGTCGTGATGACGACCGCGAGGGCCATGCCGCCGTCGATCAGCAGGTGCTCCGACACGGCGGCGCCCGGCGTGAAGTGGTGGATGTGCCACGCATAGGCGTCGTGGTCGGTGAGCCGGGGCGTCACGGTCACCGCTCGGAACATCTCGTTGAGCAGAGCCGCCGACCGGGCGGCGCCCTCGCCGAGGAACACCGCGCGCAGCCGCGGCCGGATCGCTCGGACCGCGTCCAAGTCGGCCTGAGTCAGCCGGCCGACGTCGCTGACGTCGTGCACGACTACGAACCGCGAGAGCGCACTCACGTCGGGAAGCAGCTCTTCGCCGGCACTGGCCGGGTCTGTGTTCACCAGGTCGACGACGACGTCCAGCGATCGCTCGACATCATGGGCGAAGGTCACGCGGTTTACCTCGATCGCTGGGGTGTGGTGCGCAGGTGTGGCCGACCGTAGCCGGACAAAGCTCCCCGGACAACACCGCACGATGCGTCAGGATTCGCCCAAGAGTGCCTCGAGCACGGCGTCGACGTCGAGGTGCTCCTGCTCCGTGCCCTGGGGCACGAGCCGCCAGGTCGCGGCGAGGAACTCCGCCAACGCGTCCGCGGAGCCCTCGAGCAGCGCGTCGCCCTCGGGAGAACGCAGCCGCAGGTGTACGGCCGGGTGGCCGTCGGCGTCGTGGGTCGGCCAGATGACGACGTCGCCGTCCCCGCTGCGCTGGCCGAGTCCGGACGCGAGCAGGTCGCGGGCGAAGACCCAGCGGATCGGTTCTGGGCTGCCGTCGTCCAACAACGCCTCGACGGCGAGCGGGTCGGCGGCCGAGTAACGCATCTCGGCCTCGAGGGGGAGCACGGGCCCGTCGGATCCGAGCAGGTGTAGGGCAAGGTGATAAGACACCGTAGAGGGGTTCATCCTGACTTCCGCAGAATGTAGGCACGAGTGGGACCCGGAAGGGGTGGGTGGCCTGGGCTTTTGCTCGTGCGGGGGCTGTGGGGTCGTGTTACTACGCGGCCGGCTGGGCGGTGCTATTCGGCGGCGG
>JBOGDS010000129.1:0-6939 GCA_050743075.1 Jiangellaceae bacterium
GGCCACGACCGGCTCCAGCCGGTCGGCGCCCACGGCCCCGGCGACGGCTGCGACGGGGCGCGGCGACGCGGCCGCTCCGGCCGGGCCGAGAACGAGCAGGACTGTCCCACCCACGGCCGCGTAGACCAGGAGCACGATGCCCAGCGCCAGCGGGACGGCCCGCGGGATCGTCCGGGCCGGGTCGCGTACCTCCTCGCCGAGTGTCGCGATCCGTGCGTACCCGGCGAAGGCGAAGAACAGCAGCGCCGCGGCGCCGAGCACGTCGAGCGGCCCGACCGTCGTCGCGAACATCTGCGGTGCCGCCGTGCCGGAGCCGGCCAGACCGGCGATCACGACGGCCAGCAGGACCCCAGGACAACGACCAGCAGCCAGCGTGTCGCGCGGGCAGTCCGGTGGATACCCGGCGAGGTTGACGACGGTTCACAGCGACCACAGCCGTGACTGCCAGAACTCGGCTGTTCGCGGGCCACAGGTATGTCCCGACCGCGTGAGCGGCAGCTGCGCACGAGGCGACCTTCCCGAGCAGGAATGCGTAGCCGGCCAGGGCCCCCCAACCGTGACCGAGCCGTGCCCGGCCGTACACGTAGGTGCCGCCGGCCTGTGGGTGGACGGCGGCCAGGGCGGCAGACGACGTGGCGTTGCAGTAGGCGACGAAGGCCGCGACAGCGAGCCCCGCCAGTAGCCTGCCGCCAGCCCGCTTGGCCGCCGGAGCCCAGACCACGAAGACACCCGTACCGACCATGGCGCCGACACCGACGACGACGGCGTCGGCCGTACCGAGGCGTCGCGACAACCGCGACTCGGGCGGTGTCATGGCGACTAGTCTCCCGTCATGCGGCCGCCGCCGGCCCGGCCTTGTGGAGCGTGCGCGCGTCGTCCGGAGTCCCCTGGAAGGCAAGCGCGTCGAGGGCCGAGTCCTCCGGTATCTCGACGAACGTGAGGATCGTGCCGGCCGCGAACGCGATGCCGACGCCGAGCAAGGGAAGCAGCCAGATGGCACCCGGACGTACTCACGGATCGCCCTCCGTCCGCGTGGTGTCACTGCGGCCCATCCCATACGGCAGGCGTCGGTTCGTTCGCCACTGTTGGTCCGCGGTGCCGGGGTGTCAACCGAGAGAGAGCCGAGTTCCGCCGCGGTGCAGACCCGTCCATTCCTCGCCCGTGCCTGCCCGTCGCCGATGCCCTGAACCGGCACCCACAATCGCGGCATACGATGACAGGCAGGACTGCTGAGGTTGGAGGGCAGCATGATCGCGTTGGTCATCGTGCTCGGCATCCTGGCGCTCGCCGCCATCGCGTTCGGGGCGAGCGCGCGAGTCGTCCAGCAGTACGAACGCGGTGTCGTCTTCCGCCTCGGTCGCGTACAGGAACCGCCCCGGCCTCCCGGCTTGACCTTGATCGCCCCGATCGTCGACCACCTGCGCAAGGTCAGCCTCCAGATCGTCACCATGCCGGTGCCAGCGCAGGAGGGGATCACCCGGGACAACGTGACCGTGCGGGTCGACGCGGTCGTCTACTTCCGGGTCCACGATCCGGTCCGGGCGACCGTCGAGGTGCAGAACTACGAGTTCGCGGTGTCGCAGGTCGCGCAGACGTCGCTGCGATCCATCATCGGCAAGAGTGAGCTGGACGAGCTGCTGTCCAACCGTGAGCCGCTCAACGAGGGGCTCGCCCTGATGCTCGACAGCCCGGCCGTCGGGTGGGGCATCGAGATCGATCGGGTGGAGATCAAGGATGTCGCCCTTCCCGAGTCGATGAAGAGATCGATGTCGCGACAGGCCGAGGCGGAACGTGAACGACGTTCTCGGATCATCACCGCCGACGGCGAGTTCCAGGCGTCGCAGAAGCTGGCCTCCGCCGCCACGGTGATGGCAGACACGCCCGCCGCCCTGCAGTTGCGCCTGCTCCAGACGATCGTCGAGGTCGCCGCCGAGAAGAACTCGACCGTCGTCCTGCCGTTCCCGGTGGAGCTGCTGCGCTTCCTGGACAAAGCCGCCGGCACACCCGTCGAGAAGCCCTCGACTGCCGTACAGGGTGGCCGTGAGCCGACGCCGGCCGTTGCCGGGTCGACGGACGCGGCTGCCGCGATCGCGTCCCGGTTGCCACCGCCGGCAGAGTCAGAACCGGTGAAGGCGAGGCCGACGACCTCCACCTGACGGCCCAAGCAGCGTCGGGGAGTCGGGTTGGATCCTTGCTTACACCACATACAGATTGGCAAGGGCTGGGTCAGGGGGCGATGCGCAACCCCATGAGCAGGCCACCCGACCCCCGCGGCAGCGGCCGCCAGCCGAGATGGCGGTAGAAGCCGATCGCCCGCTCGTTCCGCGCGTCGACCCCCAGATGGACGCCCGGTACCGACGCAGCGCGCATCTCCGCCAGCAGGTGCTGCATGAGCCGCCGCCCGTACCCGTATCCCTGCGCCTGCGGCAGCAGGTCGAGGTGCACGTGGGCCGGGTACGCCGCCAGCACGGCCGGGTCGGTTCGCGATGGGTGGTGGACGAGATGGCTGAGCCGTTCGTCCGGAGTCCAGGGTCGGCCGGTGGGCGGGTCGGCGTATGTCGACCGCAGCGGCGGCCACCACTCCTGCTCGCACCGTCGCTGGAACTGGGCAGTGTCACCTGCGCCGAGCACGTACCCCGTCACCGCACCGGTGTCGTCCAGCACGAAGGAGAGGTCCGGTTCCAGCGCGAGGTACGGACCGACATAGACGTTGCCGAGCAGGTGCCGGTCAGCGTACAGATCGGTGGCATCCTCGCCCGCCGATCCGGTCCGCAAGCAGATCTCGTACAGGCGCCCACGGTCACCATCGCGGGCACGGCGGATCATCATGACAGCCGATTATCCAGTGGCCGTCCGCTGCGGGCGTCGCCGTCGTCCTTACCCTTCTTCCATGCGGAGGTGGGGGTGGGGCGTCCCGGTGGTCGCGGTCGTCGCGGTCGCAAGCGCCGTGGCGGCCACCCCAGGGTCCACGGCGCAACCGCTGCGGGCGGACGGCATCACGCGCGACGCGAACGGCGACCTGACCGACGTGGAGGTCGGTAGCGGCGCCTCGTACATACCCGGCACCACCGTGATCGAGACTCCGGGCTCGTTGTCACCGCAGCAGGCTCGGCTGAGAGAGCAGGACAGGACGTGGCTGGACGACGGCCTGCGGCCAGGTAGGGGGACCGCCTACGAGGATCTGGCCGACCGGGCTTTGCTCGACCTGCACCTGCTGCTGCAACCGAACGGCGCGCTGGTCGCGGCCAACCGTTACTGGTGGCGGCATGTCTGGCCGCGGGACGCGTCGTTCGCCGTGGCCGCGTTGTCCGCGACGGGGCGGCACGCCGACGCCGAGCGGATTCTGCGGTTCCTGGCCGAGGTTGCTCCCGACAACGGCGTCTGGCACGCGCGGTACCGGCCCGACGGTTCCGGTACACCGCCCGACGAACGGCGCCGCCAGCTGGACGGGTCGGGTTGGGTTCCGTGGGCGACCTGGTTCTGGGTCGAGACCAACCCCGACCGCGAACACGCCGCGCGGGTAGCGCAGGAACTGGCGCCGATCGTCGTCAGGTCCGCCGACGCGCTCGCCCGTTCTCTGCGCGAGGACGACCTGCCGCGCCCGAGCCCCGACTACTGGGAGCAGGGCGGTACACACCTCACGCTCGGCATCGCGGCACCGGCGAGCATCGGGCTGCGGTCGGCTGTCGCCCTGGCGCCGGCGCTCGACGTGGACCCTTCGACGTGGCAGGCGGCGGCTCGTCGGCTCGACGATGCCATCGAGCGCGAGTTCGGGGCGCGCGGCTATCCGCGGACGGCGGTCGACACGCGACCAGGTCGGATCGGGCCGAACGGCTACCCGATCCTGGCGGAGACGCCGGGCCGCGACGCCGCCGTGACGTTCATGGGGCCACCCTTCGCTGCCCTCCGACCCGACGTGCTCGGCCCACTCCGGGCGTCGGAACAGACCCTGCGGGTTCCGAACGGAGGCCTCCGGCCGGGGGAGAGGTGGCGGACCGACAACGATGTCGCCTGGACTCCGACGACCGCCCTGTTCGCCCTGGCCTCCGCCGGCGTGGGCGACGTCGACAACGCCGAGTCGCTGCTGACCTGGCTCGCCGAGCACCGGACGCCGCTGGGAGCGTTGCCCGAGAAGGTGAACGAGAGGGGCGAGCCTGCCTCGGTGGCGCCGCTGGCATGGACGGCGTCGCTGGTGCTGCTCACCCTGATGGAGCTCGAAGCCGACCTCCCGGTCGTCCCCTCCCCATAGCGGGCAGGTGTGGGCGACGTCACGTGGGCGCCGCTTGCTAACTGCTTGCAACAGTTAGCACAATGGTCTCGTGTCCAAGGTCGGTACGCTCGGTGACTTCCTGCGGGAGCAGCGCGCCCACGCGCAGCTGTCGCTGCGCCAGCTCGCCGACCAGGCAGGGGTGAGCAACCCCTACCTGAGCCAGATCGAGCGCGGCATCCGCAAGCCGTCCGCAGAGGTACTTCAGCAGATCGCGAAGGCGCTGCGCATCTCGGCCGAGGCTCTGTACGTCCGCGCCGGCCTGCTCGACAACCCGCAGTCGGATCGCACCGTCGAGGACGCCGTCCTGGCCGACGCGGTGCTGTCCGACCGGCAGAAGCGGGTATTGCTCGATGTGTACGAGACCTTCCACCGACAGAACACCGAAGGGTGATCCCATGTCCGTCAAGAACGTGTCCACCAAGAACGCGACCCCGCTGTACGCCGTCGCCGGCGCCGCCGACCTCGCCGTCGCGACGCTTCGCGAACTCTCCGCACACGCCCCCGCCGTCGCTGCGCGGGCCGAGCACCTGACCGCCCAGGTTCGCGAGCGTCTCGCCGACCTTCCGGCCGATCTGCAGAAGTTGCGCGCCGAGCTGCCGGGTGACGTCCACAAGCTCCGCGACGAACTGCCCGCCGACGTCCAGAAGTTGCGGGCCGAGCTCACGACGGACGTGCACAAGCTGCGCGCCGAGCTGCCGACGCTCGTCCAGGAGGCTCCGGCCAAGGTGCGGAAGTACGCCGCCGAGATCGCGAGCGAGCTGTCCGAGACCTACACCGAACTCGCCAGCCGCGGTGAGGCCGCGGTCGGCCGGTTCCGCCGCGACCACGCAGACACCGTTGACGCCGTTGCCGAGAAGGTTGCCGACGCCGCCGACAAGGCCGCCGACGCCGCCGACAAGGCCGCCGACGCCGCCGACAAGGCCGCCGACGCCGCCGACAAGGTGGCAGACGAGATCGCCGAGGCGCCGGCCGCCAAGGCACGCACGCGCCGCCCGTCTACACGCTGACGACACCTACACCGCACGAGGCCTGCGACGGAGTCCCTTCGCGGGCCTCGTCGTATCCGCACCACCGCTTGGGTCGCGTAGGCTCGGATCCGTGACTGACGTCTTCGGGAGTTTCCAGGGCATCGTGGAGCTCGTCCTCGCCATCGGCGCGCTCGGCCTCAAGGGTTATGCCGTGTTCGACGCGCTCCGGGTGCGGGCCGAGGCGTTCTCCATCGCAGGCAAGCTGACGAAGAACATCTGGCTCGCCATTCTCGGCGTCTCGCTGGCCATCAACATCGTCGTGCTGTCACCGCTGTTCTTCATCAACCTGATCGGTGTCGTGGCGGCCGCGGTCTACCTGATCGACGTCCGTCCGGCCGTGAAGCAGGTCGGCGGGGGCGGGTCGCGCGACACGCACATGGGTCCGTACGGTCCCTGGTAGACCGGGCCCAGACCAGACCCGTGCGCCACGACCACCACGGCCGGACCCACAGGCTCGAGCTCGACGACCAGACGCTGCGGGAGTGGGACGCCACCGTCCTCGCCAGTGACGCCGATGCCGGCATCGTCCTCGACCGGTCCGCGTTCTACCCCGGTGGCGGCGGCCAGCCACCCGATCACGGGGTTCTGATCTGGGGTGGTGGCGTCCAGACCCGCGTCCTCGATGCCCGCCCGCGTGACGACCTGTGGCTGGTGCCGCATCCCGACGACCCGCTGCCGCCGCCGGGTACCGCCGTGCGGGGCGCCGTCGACGACGAGCGCCGGAGCTTGCTGATGCGTACGCACTCCGGCCTGCACGTCCTGTGCGGCGTCGTCTTCCGCGACCACGGGGTGCCGGTGACCGGCGGCAACATGGGGCCCGGCGAGGCACGGCTGGACTTCGATCTGCCCGAGGTGCCGCCCGGTTTCAAAGACAGCTTGACCGTGGCTCTGAATGCCGAGGTGGCCGCCGACCGCGCTATCCAGGTGACGGTACTGCCGCGGGCGGAGGCCTACGATCTCGGCCCGATCATCCGAACGGCGACCGACCTGCTGCCGCCGGATCTCGAGGTCGTCCGGCTGGTCGACGTCATCGGGCTCGACCGGCAGGCCGACGGCGGCACCCACGTGGCCTCGACCCGCCAGATCGGCCGGATCGACGTCGTCAAGGTCGAGAACAAGGGACGCGGCTTCCGCCGGGTCCGGATCCGGCTCCCGGACAGCTAGTACCGCGTCAGGCAGCCTTCGCCCGTTTGATGGTGGCGGCGCGTTTGATGACCTTGCGTAGTCGTGGGTCGGTGACGTGGCGGTTGCGCCAGGTGATGTAGCGGCGGATCATGCCGGCTTGCTCGCGGTGGCTGGGGTGGTCGGTGCCGTCGAGGGCGAAGTAGCGCAGCGCGGTGAACTGGGCCTCGATCCGGTTCAGCCAGGGTACGGGACGTAGGCCAGCTCGACGTTGTTGGCCTCCGCCCAGTCCCCGACCCGGGAGTCGGTCTGGGTCGACAGGTGCGGACTGAAGTTGTCCAAGACGATCGCGATCCGTACCTCGGTGGGGTGCAGCCAGCGCAGGTAGCGGCAGAACGCGAGGAACTCGGTGCGGCCCTTGCGTGACACGACGTGGCCGTAGAGCCGGTCGGTGGACAGGTCGTAGCCGGCCATCAGGTGCCGGACTCCGTGCGGCCGCTTGTAGGTGGCCCGCCGGCG
>JBOGDS010000130.1:0-6919 GCA_050743075.1 Jiangellaceae bacterium
AGCAATGCGCCCGGCCTACCCGACCCTCCACCCAACACCAAAACAAGCGTGTTGATCATCGGCAAGCCCTAACGGCGATGACCATTCGCGCGTCCCGGTCTCGGTCCAGGTCGTGATCCCGGTCCAGACGACGGCGGTCAGGGGAACAGACAGCAGCGCACCCAGCACGCCGGCGGTCAGGGCCGGCAGGATTGCCAGTGGGTACAGCGAGACGGCCCGGCCGAGGACCACCGGCGCGAGAGCGTCTCCTTCGATCTGGTTCACGGCGACGACGACCCGCCAGCACGCTCCGGCGTGGGCGAGGCCGGGGGCGGTGCGGCGGCATCGGTGGCCGTATCGGCGGCAGCCGCCGTGCCACGACGTTTGCGGATCATGACGAGACCGTTTCCCCTGGTCCGAGCTTCGACACGTCATGCTCGTCTCCGGTCACTCACGTCTCCGCGAGGCCCACTTGACATCGGGCGATCGACAGCGAATACTTTGATTCGGATATACGCACTGGAGGGCCGCCGATGAGCAAGCGCAAGGTATCCAACCCGCTGGCGCTGGCGGTGCTGGGTTTGCTCACCGAGCGGTCGATGCATCCCTACGAGATGTCGACGACGCTGCGCGAGCGGGCCATGGAACAGAGCATCAAGCTCAACTATGGCTCGCTGTACTCCGTCGTAGAGACCTTGCAGCAGCACGAGCTGATCGAGGTCCAGGAAACGGTCCGCGAGGGCCGGCGACCCGAGCGCACGATCTACGCGATCACCGACGCCGGCCGCACCGAATTCGTCGACTGGCTGAGCGAGCTACTTGCCATGCCGGTGAAGGAGTACACGCAGTTCGAGGCGGCGCTTTCCATGGCGGGCGCGCTCCCGCCGGACGAAGTCGTCCGGCTGCTCCAAACCCGTCGTACCAGGCTCAAGACCGAGACCGTCTCGATGCAGGCCATGCTCGACGACTTGGCGCGGGAGGGCCTGCCCGAGGTGTTCGTCGTCGAGGCCCACTATGCGCTCACGATGCGCGCCGCCGAGCTGAGCTTCGTCGAGCGGCTCATCGCGACGATCGAGGACGGCTCCATCGGCGGCCTTGAGCTGTGGCGCCGTGCCCACGAGACGGGTCAGATGCCCACCGAAGCCGACTGGAAGCGACCGGAGGTGAAGCTCCGCACCGTCGAGTGACGCAAGACGGTCCCAGCGGGTGCGGCAACACCACGCTGGGACCGGAACCCCGGGCCGGCCGGCCGGCTCGCGACCTGGCGCCCAAGGCGCACGCACCACGATAGGCCAGGACATCGCGCGCCGACCGGCCTCCGCACCCACGCATCCCCGCAGAGGAGACCGGACATGACTGTCCATCCTGCCGCGGCCACGGCCGCGCACGCTTACTCCACGCCCGGCACCGCGCCAGCGATCGAGGCCACCGCCCTTGTCAAGACCTACGGTGACGTGACCGCGCTGAACGGGCTTGGCTTCACCGTCGAGACCGGCACGGTCTTCGGCCTGCTGGGCCCGAACGGCGCCGGCAAGTCGACCACCATCAAGATGCTCACCACACTGACGCTGCCCACCTCCGGCTCGGCCACGGTGGCCGGCGTCGACGTGCTCCGGCAGCCGGATGGCGTTCGGCGGGCCATCGGCGTCGTCACGCAGCGCTCGGGCACCGACCCGCAGGCCACGGGCCGCGAGAATCTGCTGCTCATCGGCCGGATCCACGGCATGCGCGGCCGCGCCGTGAAGGCCCGCGTGACCGAGTTGCTCGACCGGTTCGAACTCGCAGGCGCGGCCGACCGGACGGTCCGCGCGTACTCCGGCGGCATGCAGCGCAAGCTCGACGTCGCCATGGGCCTCGTACACAGGCCGAAGGTGCTGTTCCTGGACGAGCCGACGACCGGCCTCGACCCGCACGCCCGCGTCGAGATGTGGGCCGAGATCGCCCGGCTGGCCGCCCAGGACGGGTTGACGATCCTGCTCACGACCCACTATCTGGAGGAGGCCGACCGGATGGCCGACCGGCTCGCGATCGTCGACCGGGGCGAGCTGGTAACCCAGGGCACACCGGATCAGCTCAAGAGCGAGCTGCGCGGAGATGCCGTTGTCACGGACGTGGCCGCCGACGCCGACCTGGCTGCCGCGCGGTCCACGATCGAGCGGGTTGCCGGAGCACGCGAGGTCACGCTGGACGGCCGGACCGTCCGAGCCCGCGTGGACCACGGCGCCGGTGCCGTACCGACCGTCCTCGCCGCGCTGGAGGCGGCGGGTGTGCCGGTCGCCTCGATCACGGTCGCCCGGCCATCGCTGGACGACGTCTACCTGCAGCACACGGGCCGCACATTCGCGGCCGCCGAGGGGAGTGAGAACCGATGAGCACGATGGTGGCGCACACCGGATACCTGACCGGACGCCTGCTACGCGCGACGGGGCGGCAGCCTGCCTTTGTCGTGATCGTGTTGATCCAACCGATGATCTGGCTGCTGTTGTTCGGCCAGTTGTTCAAGCGGGTCGTCGAGGTGCCTGGCTTCGGTGGTGGCTCCTACATCGACTTCCTCACCCCGGGCGTCGTCGTCATGACGGTCCTGTTCACCAGCGGGTGGAGCGGCATGGCCTTCATCGAGGACATGGACCGCGGGGTCATGGACAAGATGCTCTCCTCGCCGGTGAGTCGCGGGGCGGTGATGGCCTCGTCGGTGGCGAACCAGGCGGTCACCATCGTGATCCAGGCGCTCGTCGTCGTCGGGATCGGGCTGCTGCTCGGCGCCAGCTTCGCCGGCAGCGTGCTCGGCGTGCTGGTGACGCTGCTGGCCGCTGTGCTGCTCGCGGCGGCGTTCAGCTCGCTGTCGAACGGGATGGCCCTGCTGGTCCGCACCCGGGAGTCGCTGATCGGCTTCACGACCATGCTGACGTTGCCGTTGTCGTTCCTGTCCTCGGCGATGATGGCGAAGGACGTCATGCCGGACTGGATGGCGACCGTGGCGAACTACAACCCGGTCGATTGGGCCGCCGTCGCCAGCCGCGAGGCGCTGTCGGCCGACCCGGCGTGGTCCGACGTCCTGGTCCGCCTCGGCGGGCTGCTGGCGGTGGCCCTGGTCATGGGCTGGATCGCCACCCAGGCGTTCCGCACCTACCAGCGCTCGGCCTGACCCGCCCCCGTCCTCCACGTATGCCACGGTAGGTCGACGTCGACGACGACGGGCAGATGGTCCGAGGCGTCGGACTCGACGACCGCCGCGGACCCGACGGCCAGGTCGCGGCCGGCCAGCACGTAGTCGATGCGGATTGTCGGCGTAGGCACCTCGAAGGTGAAACCCGGCCCGGTTCCGGCGACGGCCCACGCGTCCCGGAGTCGCTGCGTGAAAGCCGTGACCTCGGGCTCGACCGGGGAGGCGTTGAGGTCGCCGAGATGCAGCACGCGGCCGGGATCTGCCTCGACCATGTCGGCAGTCGTCCTCGCCTGCTCGATCCGAGCCGGCCGGAAGCTGTACTCCAGGTGGGTCACGAGGACTCTGATGGCGTCGCCGTCACCGAGGTCGAGGCCAGCTTCGAGCACGCCGCGCTGCTCGCCCGCCAGGGTCTGCGCGAGCAGCGTCCGCCGACGGCGGACGATGGGGAAGGTGGACAGCAGGGCCAGGCCGTACTGGCGATGCCGTTCGCCGGCAACCAGCGGCTCGAGCTCTACGACGGGCACGTATGACACGTGCGTGCGCAGCCGCCGGGCCAGCCAGCCGGCCTGGTCCACGAAGCCGCTGCGCTCGCCCCAGTGCCGGTCGACCTCCTGCAGGCCGGCCACCTGGGCGCCCGCACGTTCCACCACCCGAGCCGCGGAGGACCTGGTCCAGACCGTGCTGACAAAGCTGTACGTGGCCTGGCCGCGTGTAGCCGGACGCGGAACGGAGGACGCCTACGCCCGCCGCATTCTCACCCGCGCCCATGTCGACGAGTGGCGGCGCCCGTGGCGGCGTCGCGAACGACCCGGTCTCGACGACGTCGACCGCCCCGACCCGCAGCGCTCCGATGTCGAAGGGCGGGATGCCCTCGTGACGGCCCTACTCGACCTGCCGGTGGGCCAGCGCAGGGTCGTCGTGCTGCGGCACTGGTGGGGCATGTCGGTGGAGGAGACCGCCGCCGAGCTGGAGTGCTCGACCGGCACTGTCAAGAGCCAGACGGCCCGTGCCCTCGCCCGCCTGCAGGCCGCCCTGTCCGAACGGCCAGTCAGCAGGGAGTCCGAACGATGAACGAGACCGACCTCACCGCACTCATGCAGCGGGCGACGGCCGACGAGCCGCCGATGCCAGCCGGCCCAGCCGAGGACATCGCACGCGGTCGGAGACTGCTGCGGCGTCGCCGCACCTTGATCGGAGCAGCCGCGGTGACCGCCGCCGTCACCGTCGGGGGCGGTGTCGGCGCGATGGCCGACCGTGGGATCTTCGGCGGCCCCGGGTCGGTACAGCCGGCAATCCAACCGCCGACAAGGGCGTCGATGAGCCCGCCGCCGGAGCCCCACGTCGACGGCTACCCCTTCCTGTCAACCCGAGCGGTCATCTTCGACGTCACCAGCTCGAACCTCGATCCCGACAGGCACCACCTCGAGCAGTTGAAGAACGTCTCGTTCGACTCCGGCGGACTCGTGGTTGGCACCACGATGGGCTGGCAGAGCGACACCGAGCAGGGCATGATTCAGGTCGAGATTTCCGAGGACCCGGGCCAGCGCAGGCCCGCAGGCGAATGCCTGGGCGGTCCGTGCGAGCCGTATCCCTTGCCCGACAATCGGGTGGCGCGCGTCGGTGGGGCGACAGACGGGTCAGGCCCGTTCTGGGCCTCGTTCGACCAGAGCAACGAGGTCACGATCTCGGTCATCGTGAGCCCGCTCGCCAGTGGCATCTCCACTCTGGCCGCCGAGACGATGGGGACGGTCACGCTGGAGAAGGTCCTGGACCTGGTTCAGGACGAGGGCCTACACATCACCGAATGGGATCACCATGCGAACGAGGGCATCGGCGAGTCCGGCGAGTACCCGTCGGACGGGTAGCATCCCCCGGCCGTGGACCGCCGACCCGGAGGACGCCGAACCCGGCACCCACTCCCACACTCTTCGTGCGCCGAGGCCGCAGAGCGGCGCTCTCTGGCGCGGGATCGATCACCGAGGTGCGGCCTTGGCCACCAGATCGGCGATGGCGGCGGCCAGCCGGGCGTGTTCGGCTGGCCGCCGCACGGCGAGCCGGATGTGGTCGTCGCCAAGCCCGGGGAAGCTGGCGGCCGGACGGACTGCGATGCCGGCGGCCGCCGGCCCTTCGACGATCCGCTGCCCGCCGGAGGGCACCTCGACCAGCACGAAGTTCGCCGTCGCGGGCCACACGCGGAGCTGGTCGACGGCGCCAGCCGGGTCATCAGGTCGTGGCGCGCCTCGGCCACCTGCGCCGCGACCGCCGGACCCGTCGTCAGCTCCGCCGTGCACAGGCGCAGGGCCTCCAGCGCAATGGCGTTGACGCTCCACGGCTGGCGGTGCGCGTCGAGCGTGGCGGCCGTATCGGCGGGGGCGAGAAGGTAGCCCGCCCGTACGCCAGCCAGTCCCCACAGCTTCGTCAGGCTGCGCACGACGACCAGTCCCGGCAGGTCCCGACGCCCGGCAAGGCTCCGGTCGGGCCGCTCGGTCAGGTCGATGAACGACTCGTCGATGACGAGGATCCTGCCCGGCCGGGCCAGCACGGCAAGCGTGCCCGCGGCGTCGAGGTTCCCGGTCGGGTTGTTCGGGTTCCCGACGACGACCAGGTCGGCACCGGGTGGCACGTCGCTGGGCACAAGCCGCCAGTCGGCCGGAACGCGCTGGACGCGCGTGATACGCACGCCGGCGGCCCGCAACGCAGCCTCGGGCTCGGTGAAACTGGGGTGGACGCACGCAGCGTGGCGTGGCCGCAGAGCGGACGCGAGCAGCCAGAACGCCTCGCACGCTCCGTTCAGCAGCACGACCTCGTCGGCGGGCCGTTGGTGCCGGCCGGCCACGGCCGAGCGCGCCGGCTCGGGGTCGGGGTAGCGGGTGACGTCGTCCAGGGCGGACCGCAGCGCGTGCCGGATGCGGCCATCGAGGCGGGCCGGCCACACGTTCACTGCGAAGTCGAGCAGGTCCGGCCGGGCGACGCGGTCGCCGTGAAAGCGCAGGTCGGTCATCGCCTCGACCTCGCCGCGACGAGTAGGGCCGCGCTGACCAGGCCGGTCAGCCGAGCCAGCCGCGCCGCCCGCAGGACGTCGCCGGCGCTGGGGGCTCGACCCTCGCCCAGCCGCGGTCGACGCTCCACCCGGCCCGGGTACCGGTTCTGTCCACCCAGACGCACGCCGAGCGCGCCGGCAAAGGCTGCCTCAACCCGCCCGGCGTTGGGGCTGGGATGACGACGGCCGTCGCGTCGCAGCACCCGCCACGCATCCGCGCGGCGGCCGCCGACCGACGGTGCCAGCGCGACGGCGAGGAACGCAGCGAGCCGGGCGGCCGGCCAGGTCAGCATGTCGTCCAGCCGGGCCGCCGCCCAGCCGAACCGCTCGTAGCGAGCGCTCCGATGCCCGACCATCGCGTCAAGCGTGTTCGCCGCCCGGTAGGCGACGACGCCCGCCGGCCCTCCCACGACCCCCCACAGCAGCGGACCGGTGACGGCGTCCGCAGTGTTCTCGGCCGCCGACTCGATGGCCGCCCGGCACACCTCATGGCCGGACAGGCCAGTGGGATCGCGCCCGACCAGGGTCGGCAGATGCGCACGGGCCGCCGGCAGGTCGTCGGCGGCAACCTGGGTGGCGATCAGCGTCGCGGCGCGCTCGAGCGACCTCCCGCCGAGAGCCGTCCAGGTCAGCGCGGCCACGAACGCAGCCCGAACGGCCGGCCGGCGGCGCACGACGCGGTCGACGGCGGCGGTCGCGACGGCCGGGCCCGCGACCAGGACGGCGACGTAGGC
>JBOGDS010000131.1:0-6896 GCA_050743075.1 Jiangellaceae bacterium
GGGCGCGCGCACGCTGCTGTCGTGGTCCGACGACGCCGAGCGGCTCCGCGCTGCCGCCGACGCGCTGGCGCTCGCGGTCCGCGACGGCGCTCTCGGCGCGCTCCGGGTCGAGCGGGCCGACGGCGAGTCCGTCACCGACACCGCCCTCGGCCAGGCGCTGGCCGCCGCTGGGTTCCACGTCACACCGGGAGGCCTACGCCTGCGCAGCTGACGCCAGGATCTTCGTACCGGCTGAGCCCTTCGGTTCTTGAGGGGGCCTGTGGACGTCCGTGGGCGGGTTGTCGGTGGCGGCTGGGATGATGGACACATGTTCGAATCGGAGGGCGTGCCAGACGTGTCGGCGGACGATCGCCGCGCGGCTGCACTGGCACGCCTACGGGCGATCCTGCCGCCTCGGCCTGCGCAGCCCGCGAAGCACTCGATCACGCGAGCCGATCGGCCGTCGCCAGGCTTGTACAGGTCACCGCGGCCTCCGCGCCGGTCGTCGCCGGTTTCTCCTCAGGGGCAGCGTGGCACGACGCAACGCGAACGGACTGGGCACCGGCTTCCTGGCCCGTTCCTCGCCAGTGCGCTCGACGCCGACCCCCCGGCACTACTGTCCAGCTACGACCTCCTGGAAGCCACGGCGGCATGGGAGCGGCTGATCTCCTGGGCACAGGCGAAGCAAGGCGCCGTGATCGCCGAGTTCGCGCGTCGCCGGCCCGGCCCGAGCGCACCGGAGGACTCCGACCCGTATGTCCTGGACGAGTCCGGCCCGCGGATCAGCGAGTTTGCGGCCGACGAGATCGCCGCACGGCTGCGGATCACCCGTCGAGCCGCAGACCTCAAGCTGGCCATTGCCCTCGACCTTGCCGACCGATTGCCGTCCACGAGGCGCGCCCTACGTGAGGGCCGGATCGACCTGACGAAGGCCCGTGCCATCGCCGAGCACACAGCCAACCTCAACGACCGTGCCCGTCGCCAAGCCGTCGAGGAGCGGGTCCTGTTGCGGGCGCCGTCGCAGACCGCGTCGGAGTTGCGCCGCAGCCTGCTGCGCGCCGTCGCGGCCGTGGACTCCGACGCTGTGCTCAAGCGGCACGCCAAGGCCAGGGCCGAGCGCTTCCTGCACCTGCACCCGCTGCCCGACGGGATGGCCGAGATCACCACCTGCCTTCCCGCCGACGACGCCACCAGCAGCATCTTCAACACCGTCGACACCCTCGCTCGCAGCGCCGACCCCGACGACCCACGCGGCATCGATGCCCGCCGAGTCGACGCCTTGGTCGACATCTGCCGAGCAGCGCTCGACACGCCCGACGTTCCGTCAGTGGCCGGCCCGCAGGACGGGCCTGCCGACGAAACCTGTTCGGGCAGCCAGGACGCGCCGCCCGATCGAACCGGCACGGGCGCGCAGCGCCGCGAACGCCGTCGGGATCGCCGGCGGCGGCGCGGGCCACGCATTCTGGTCACGGTCGCTGCCACCACGCTGCTCGGCCTCGACGACCAGCCCGGCGAGCTGGCCGGCTACGGACCCATCCCGGCCGGGTTGGCTCGCCAACTCGCCGCCGGTCCCGACGCCACCTGGCGCCGCCTCCTGACCGACCCCGTCTCAGGCGTCCTGCTCGACTACGGCATCACGGTCTACCGGCCGCCGCCGTCGCTCGTCCGGCACGTCGTCGCGCGCGACCAGGTATGCGCCTTCCCGGGTTGCCGACAACCTGCCGAGCGCTGCGACCTCGATCACCGGGAACGCTTCCCCGACGGTCCGACGTGTGCCGACAACCTCGGGCCGCTGTGCCGCCATCACCATCGCGCCAAGACCGAGGGCGGCTGGTCCTGGCGGCGTGCACCCGACGGCACCATCACCTGGACCGCACCCACTGGCCACGAGTACGAAGCCCCCACGCCCCCAGTGCTCGACGCTGGCCGCGACATCGACCATGACGGTGACGCCCGCATGACCGCGACGCCGCCGTTCTAGACCCTCGAGCCGACGCTGTCACCGGCCTCGGCGAGACTGCGTCTTGGGCCGCGCATCTGTAGGCCTCAGGCTGCGCTGCTACGACTACACGACGGGAGGCATGGTGAAGAAGACCGAGGGCGTCGACGAGTTCATGGACCGGCTTGACCATCCACTGAAGGCCGAGGTCGGCCGACGCATGGCCAATTTCGTCGACATGGACGACGTCAAGGCAAAGCAGCCGGACCTCGAGTCCGTTGTCCGGGCGTTGGTGAACGGTGCTGCGCCGGCGTGACGACGGGTACGAGGCGAGCGATGACCCCAGACGGCTCGATCTCGATGTCGTCCATGGGTACCTGACGACGTCGTACTGGAGTCCTGGCGTGACGCGCACCACGATGGAGCGCGCGGTCCGTGGCTCGCTGCCGATGGGCCTGTACGCGCCCGACGGCACGCAGGCGGGCTTCGCCCGAGCTGTCACCGACCGCGCCACCTTCGGCTGGCTCGCCGACGTCTTCGTCCTTCCCGACCACCGGGCGCGCGGGTTGTCCAGGTTCCTGGTCACCGCTCTGCTCGAGCATCCCGACCTCACCGGTCTGCGGCGATGGATGCTCGCCACCGCCGATGCGCACGGCGTGTATGAACCGCTCGGCTTCGCGCCCCTGGACGATCCGAGCCGCTGGATGACGCGTCAGCCGCGGGCCGGCGGCGACAGCGGCTGAGCGGCGCCCGAACGCCGCCGCAACAGCATGATCGACACTGCGATCACCCAGATCCAGAACAGGCTGCACCCGACGAGCCAGACCGGTGTGGTCCAGACCGCGCGGCCGGCCAGCAGACCGAGTCCCGCGGCGAGCGCCCACCATCCGAGCCAACGCGGGAGTGAGCCGGACGAGAGGATCACCCAACCGTTGGCCAGGGAGAAGCTGGCTAGCGCAACCCACGATGACGCGAACCACAGGTTCCCCATGTCGAAGGCGAAGCGGGCCAGCTCCGGGTCGAGGCCCTCATCGACCCATCAGCGCGACGGTCGAACGCCACGGCGGGTCCCCCTCGGCACTTCTCAGCAACGCCCAGACCCCGACGACGAACCACAGGAAGGCGACGAGGGAGAGCACCGACAGGAAGGTCCCCGCCGAGAACAGGGAACGGATCACGCTCGGCAAAGAAGTCGGCGATCTCGCCCGCCGGCGCGTCGAACGCGGGCTCGGCGCCCCCGACCTGCATCAGCCCCTGGGCGCCGAACAGCAGCACCGTCGCGGCGATCCCAGCTGCTCCCGTCGTCACCGGCAGCGTTCGTCCAGCCCCGTTGTCGGTCACGCCTACCTCTCGCGCTCAAGTGGGAGCCAAGGCTACCCATGATCGACAACAGCGCAAAGCCGGACTGTCACGCCAGCGGCCCACCCGCGGCGCGGTACGCACGGTCGACGTACACCAGCGGCCGCTCCCCGGTCGCGTCGGACGCCACCGCCACGACCCGGCCGATCGCGATCGTGTGGTCGCCCGCGTCGACCAGGTCGTCAGGCACGCACTCGATCGCGGACACGCCGGCGGTGAAGACGAGCGCCCCGCTCGCCGAGCCTCGCCGGGTCGGCCAGGGCGAGAAGTCGTCCCGTCCGCCCGGATGCCGGTGCCGCGCCGCGTAATGTGCCAGGGCCAGCTGGCTGTCGTCCAGCATCGTCAGCGCCCAGCCGTCGGCGACAAGCAGCGCGTCGTGGACGAACCCGCCGCGGCGAACGCACGTGAGCACCAGTGGCGGGTCGAGCGAGACCGACGACACGGCCGTCACCGTGATGCCGCAGTCACGGCCCACCAGGTCGCGGGTCGTGAGGACGCCGACACCTCCAGCGAGGCGTGCCATCGCGTCGCGGAAGTCGTCGACAGGGGCGGACGCCGGCCCTTCCGGCACGGCGGACGGCGGGTCGTCCCACGGCGTCGGTGCGGTCAGGGCGCTCATCGTGGCGTTCAGCGTGGCGGACGCGGGTTTGATTCCCACTCCTCAGGAGTGGGTCGACGCGAACAGCGCCTCCCGCGCCTGGTCGACGGCCGTGAGCAAGGCACCGCGCAGGACCGGCGCGTCATGGACCGCGGTCGGTACGAGGGCGGGCCGGACCTGCGCGATCCTGCCCATCGCGTGTGTCACCAGGTCGCACAGGGGGCCGTCGCCGGCGGCTCCGACCTCTCCGGCCAGCACGACCAGTGCCGGGTCGACCACGGCGCAGATGGCCGCGATACCGATGGCGAGCCGGTCGGCAAGCTCGTCCAGGAACGCCTGCGCCGGGGATCCGGCTGCCAGGGCCGCCCGCACCGCTTCGGCAGCACCGTCGGTCACGACGCCGTGCTCAGCGGCGAGGGCTGCGACGGCCTCGGCCCCGACCAGGCGTTGGAATGCCCTCTTGTCCGGCTCGGCGCCGCCCTGCGGCAACGGGACTCCCGGCACCGGCAGGTACCCGATCTCGCCGGCCGCCCCGGTGGCGCCTCGGTGCAGGCGGCCGCCGAGCACGACGGCGAGACCGACACCGCGCCCCACCCAGAGCAGCACCATGTCGTCGACGCCGCGGGCCGCGCCGTACTCCCGCTCCGCCATCGCGGCCAGGTTGACGTCGTTCTCGATCGTGACGTCGCACGTCAGGTCGTCGCGCAGCGCGTCGCGAAGGCCGCGGTGCCACCGCGGCAGGTCGAAGACGTAACCGACGTCGCTGGTCACCGGGTCGACGACGCCCGGTGTGCCGAGGACGACGTCGGCCACGTCGGCCAACGCGACATCGGCCTGGTCGGCCACCGCGCGAACCGCGTCGCTCACCACGCGCACCGGGTCGTCGTCCCCGGCGACCGGCCTCGACACCCGCCCGCGCACCGCGCCGGTGACGTCGGCGACGGCGGCGACGACCTCGTTCGGTGCCATGTCGATGCCGACACCGTGCGAGCAGCCGGGGCGAACGGCGTAGAGCTCCGCGCTCGGACCACGCCCGGCCGACCGGGTGCCGATGACCTCGACCAACCCCCGGTCCTGTAGGCGCGAGACCAGCTGGGACGCCGTCACCTTCGACAGCCCGGTCAGCTCGCCGAGGCGGGCGCGGGTCAGCGGGCCTTCCGAGAGCAGCAGCTCGAGCGCGCTGCGGTCGTTGATCGCGCGGAGCAGGCTCGGTGTCCCCGGTCGTCGCGACATCCAGCCCCCCCTTGCTATCGGAAACAAAGTTACCGGTAGAGTACCCACAACCGGGAGCGGGGCGATGACCCGGCCCGCATGCCTCGCCCCGTTCCCGGTTCCAGGCAGGGACCTCCCGCGCGAGTGCACGGGCGGCAGCAGCCGTCTCGGCCCGGCTTCACCGTCAGCCGACGGGCAGCATGTCCCGGTCGACCCGGGGACGCGGTGCGCGCAGCGGGGTGAGAGCACCGACGGCAGCCGCTTCGACGCGCGACATCTCGTCGCTGACCTCACGTAGAACTTCGGACATGGGTAGATCGAGCGCCAGGCAGATCGCCGCCAGCAACTCCGACGACGCCTCTTTGCGCCCCCGCTCTACCTCCGAGAGATATCCCAGGCTGACCCGGGCCGACGCCGACACCTCACGCAGGGTGCGGCCCTGATGGACCCGACGGCGGCGTAGGACGTCGCCGATCAGGCGTCTGACGAGAACCACCGGCCACTCCCCTCTCGCGATGGATGCCGTCACTGACACGTTCACCGTACCTCCGACGGCCGACATCGCCGACGAGTGGCACGTGCCCGGTCAACGTGTCTGCGGGCCGGAGGATTCCCCCGGCCCCGGCCCGAGGCCGTCCGCAGCGCGCCGCAGCAGGTCCAGCCCGGAGACGACCGCGAGTCGCCGGATCGTCTCGCGGTCGGCCACGAAGTGCGGCGACGGATCGCGCGAAGCGACCCGGACGACGTCGTCGGCGACGACGGCGACGTAGAACCGCCCGGCCGGTTGCCCGTCCTGCGGGCCAGGGCCGGCGACGCCCGTCGTGGCCACGCCGAAGGTCGAGCCACAGCGCAGGCGCACACCCTCGGCCATCGCGGCTGCGGTCTCCGCAGCCACAGGTCCGTGCCGGTCGAGCAGGGCGTGCGGCACGTCGAGGAGGGCGGCCTTGAGGTCCGTGGCATAGGCCACCACGCCGCCGCGGAGAACGGCAGAGGCACCAGGGACCGAGACCAGCGCGCCAGCCAGCAGGCCACCGGTCAATGACTCCGCCGTCGCCGCCGTCGCGCCGGCCGACAGCAACGTGGCCACGACCGCGTCCTCGAGTCGTCCGTCCTGCGCTGCGACCGCATCGCCGAGCAGGTGCCTGGCCCGGACCGCGACCATGGCAGCGGACCGCTCGGCGTCGGGGCCGGTGACCTGGATCCGCACCTCGATCTCGCCTGGCCGCGGCAGGTATGCCAGCCGGCCCACCACCGCGCCGGGCAGACCCGCCACGAGCGACGCCAGCGTCGCAGCAACTTCCATCTCCCTCATGCCGACGACGAGCAGCGACCGGGTGGCCCGTCGAGGCACGGCTCCCGCCGCCGCCACGACGTCTCGCAGGACGGCGGGCAGGACCTGGTCCTCGGCCATCGCCCGCATCTCCCCGGGCACCCCGGGGACGGCGTAGACCGTCCCGCGGGCCAGGTCCAGTCGTACCCCCGGCTCCGAGCCGCGGACGTTGGGCAGCTCGCCCGCCGGACGATCGCCCGCGAGCAGGGCCAGCGCTGGTCGCGTCACGTCGTCGCTCGTCGGTCCCAGCCCACCGGTCACGACGACCGTGCGGGCATCGTCCAGCCCATGCTCGATGGCCCGCGCGACGGCCGCGGCGTCATCGGGTACCAGCGCGGCCGACGTCACCCGCAGGCCGGCCTCGGCGACCCGCCGGCCCAGCCACGGACCGTTGGCGTCGGCGACGTGGCCGGCCAGCAGCTCGTCGCCGACGAGCACCAGCGCGACGGTGCCGGCCGGCGGCCTCGTCACTCCCCGGC
>JBOGDS010000132.1:0-6774 GCA_050743075.1 Jiangellaceae bacterium
GTGGGAACCGTCTCCACGCCCGACCGAGGCCGACCGGCCGTGACCCAGCAGCCGACCAGACGTCTGCCGACGAGGAGCATCCATGCCGACAACCGTTGACCGCGACCGGGTCCTCGAACTTCTCGACAACGGTGCCCAACTCGTCGAGGTGCTACCTCGCCACGAATACGACGAAGAGCACCTCCCTGACGCCATCCACCTACCGCTCAAGTCCCTCGACCACCAGAGCGCCGCAGTGCTCGACCGCGGCCGGCCCATCGTCGTCTACTGCTGGGACGCGTTGTGAGACATGAGCCCCCGAGCCGCGTGGCGGCTCGCCCGACTCGGCTTCGACACCTACGACTACGCCGCCGGCAAAGTCGACTGGCTCGTCGCCGGCTCCCCACCGTGCAGGCGCATCCCTTGCCTCGCCGAGCGCTCGACCAGGCCGACCGCGACCCTGCCACCTGCTCGCCCGACACGCCCGTGGGTCAGCTTGACGCCCGACCGGTCTTGGTCGTCGACGAACAGCGCATCGTGCTGGGACGCGTCCACCCCGACGGCCACCCCAGAACCGCGCGTGCCGAAGATGTGATGGAGCCAGGACCGGCGACGGTGCGAGCCAACGAACCCCTCGACGCGCTCCTCGACCGCATGGACAAGACAAGTGAAGGGTGCGCGAGATCGTGGTGACAACACCCGAAGGCCGCCTCCTCGGGGTCGTCCGCCGACCATGAGCGATGGCCGCGTCGACCCGGTCAGGTCGCTTCGAGGATTGTCTTGAGCTTCGCGAGGTCTTTGCGGGTGGCGCGGCGCATGGCCGAGGCCATGAACGGCGCAACCAGCTTGGAGAAACCCGCCGGCTCGCCTCGGTTGCGCAGCGTCATGCGCGTCGACGTCGCGTCGACGGATGTCCACGTGTAGGTGGTCTCCATGGGGAACGGGCCCTGCGCGGTGCGCATGACGAGCCGCGCGCCGGGCTCGACGTCGACGAGCTCGTAGGTGTACTCGAGACGTCGAGCGAGGAACCGCGCCACGAAGGTCACTTGGGCACCCTTTTCGACCCGGCGCTCGGTCTTCCACTCGATCGAGTCGATGTTGGCGTACCACTCGGGCGCGTTCGACGGATCGGCGGCGTAGGCGGCGACGACGTCGCACGGCCTGCCGATCGCGGTCTCGGTGGTGACGTCAACCGTCACTTCTTCGCTGTCTTCTTCTTGGGCTTCGGTCGCTTGGGCGGCAACGCAGCCGCGGCAGTGAGGGCCTTCCCGATCCACGGCGTGGCCTTGCGGGCGGTCCAATCGGCGGGGATCGTGACATAGCCGCCCATCGGCCGATCGGCCGGGCCGAACGGTCCCGCGCCCGGCATCGCGGCGAGCTTGTCGTGGTCGGCGCCGGCAAGCTTGACGCCGATGTCACTGCCGAACGGGCCCATGAACATGTTGCCGTTCACGAACGCGCCGAGGTTGCCGAACATCGGCTTGGTATCGACGCCGGCTTCGTCCGGGACGAGCGACGCGAAGCGCGCTCGGTCGGTGTCGGTCGGCTTGGGGATCTGCACGATGTCGTCCTCTCAGTCGGTGCCGGTCGGCGCGAGCGCGGCGACGAGCAGGGGCAGGAAGTGACCCCAGCCCGCTCGGTGTTCGGCGCGGAACGCCACCGGCAGTCCGGTGTGGCGAAGGGCGAGGATGGTGTCGGCGCCATCGGGCGTGAGCGTGACCTCGACGGTGGTCGAGCCGGGCGCGACACCCGGGGCGCCCTCGGTCGGGTCCCAGCCGAAGGTGAACACGATGCGTTCGTGGGGGACGAGCTCGAGGTACTCGCCGCGCATGACCGGCCCGCCGCCCATCTCGACGACACACACGCCACCGGGCCGGGGGTCGAGCTCGGCCGCCGCGCCCCACCACGCGCACATGCGGTCGGGGTCGGTCCAGTAGCGCCAGACCGTCTCCGGGCTGGCCGCGATGCGCACCGTCTCCTCGACGGTGCCCGTGTGGTCGCTCACTGGTTCGTCTCCTTCGCCGATTGCCGCGCCGCTCTTGCTCGTGCCGGCCATTCCTCGCGCTCGGCCGCGACCTTGAGGCGGGCGAGACGGTCGGACCACATCTCCTGCACGAACGCGGCGGCGTCGCGCAGCCCGTCTTGTCGCCATCGGTAGAGGCGGCGATTGCCGTCGGGCCGCACGTCGACCAGGCCGGCGTCGCTGAGGACGCGCAGGTGCTGGGACACCGCGGGCCGGCTGATCGTCGGGAAGTGGCGGGCGATCTCCCCGGCCGGGAGCTCACCGTCGCGCACGAGGCGCAGGATCGCGCGCCGGGTCGGGTCGGCCACCGCCCGCAACGAATCGTCGATCAGTTCTTCGGCCATCTGCTTGCGTTCGCTCCTGCCATCCGCGAGTGTGTAAGCAATACCTTACACAGATCGGAGGACGAGATGGACGTCGTCGACGCGCTGGCACAGACCTTCGAGCACACCCGTGGCGTCATCGCCGGGGTCACCCCCGACCAACACGGTGACAAGACGCCATGCACCGAGTGGACGGTGCGCGAGCTCCTGGAGCACATGATCGACGTGGTCGCGGGACTCGGTGCCGCGGCGGGAGGCCAGCCGCCGGCACCGTTCGAGCTCGGCGACGACCCCGCCGCCCAGTTCGCCGCCGCTGGCGCGGTCACGCTCGACGCGTGGCGGCAACCGGGCGTGCTCGACCGCGTCGTCGATGCTGGCCCCGGACCGATGCCGGGCCGGGTGTTGGCATCGATCAACCTGCTCGACACCGCCACCCACACGTGGGATCTCGCCACGGCCACCGGGCAGCCGGCCGAGCTGCCCGAGCCGGTCGCCGTCGCGGCGATGGAGGCGAGCCGGATGATCGTCACCGACGAGCTGCGCGCCGGCCGCTTCGCCGCCGAGCAGCCCGCTCCCGCGGGAGCGTCGGCGACCCAGGAGCTCGTCGCGTTCCTCGGCCGTACCGCGACGCACCGGGTCGGCTCCCGCGACGAGTGGCTGGCGGCGCGTCTCGACCTCCTCGCCAAGGAGAAGGACCTCAACCGGCGTCGAGACGAGCTGGCCGCCGCGCGCCGCCAGCTGCCGTGGGTGTCGGTGGACCAGGAGTACGCCTTCGACGGACCCGACGGCCGACGCAGCCTCGGCGAGCTGTTCGACGGTCGAAGCCAGCTGCTCGTGTACCACTTCATGTACGGGCCGGAGTGGGACGAGGGTTGCCCGAGCTGCTCGTTCTGGGTCGACAGCTTCGACGGCGTCGTCGTGCACCTCGCCCAGCGCGATGTGACCCTCGTGTGCGTGTCCCGCGCGCCGCATCCGAAACTGGCCGCGTACCGCGAGCGGATGGGCTGGCGGGTGCCGTGGTACTCCTCGGCGTCGAGCGACTTCAACGTCGACTACGGGGTGTCGTTCACGCCGGACCAGCAGGCGAACGGCGGCACGTACAACTTCGCGCACGAGGACCATCCGCCCGACGAAGCGCCTGGCATCAGCGCGTTCGCGCGCGACGACGGTCGTGTCTTCCACACCTACTCGACCTACAGCCGCGGCCTCGATCCCATCAACAGCGCCTACCAGCTGCTCGACCTCGCACCGAAGGGCCGCGACGAAGGCGACCTCGAGTGGCCGATGGCGTGGCTCCGCCGCCACGACGCCTACTGAGGACGCTCAACGTTCGGCGACGACCAGCGCGGTGAGCTTGTCGAAGGCCATCGTCCAGCCCGCGGCGCCCGGGGAGTCGGCGGGGATGCCGACGTGCGTCATGACCATCTTCGTCGTGGCGTCGCGGGCTTCGAGCTCGACGCGCACCTCGGTCGTGGTCGGATGTCCCGGCGGCAGGCCCATGTCGCCGGGTGAGACGACGTTGTCGTGCTCGTCGGACATGGCGTCGGTGTAGACGAGTCGGCGCGGCTCGGAGACCTCGAGGAACTCGCCCACGAACCACATCTCCCGCCGACCGGCGGGGTGTCCACGGCCATGTTCACCAGCCGCCGGCCGCCGACGCGCACGTCCATCTCGGCCACGGTCACCGACGCCCCCGGTGGGCCGTACCAGGCGGCGAAGTGCACGGGATCGGCAGTACAGGAGCGCGTTGGCGTCGTAGTCGAACGGCGAGCCGGCGTCGAGCTGCGTCGTGTTCCTGTCGGGCATTCCCAGCCGTTCTGGCAGGCGGGGAGGGATCGTCGCCGAGCACAGGACCGCGGTCGTCTCCGACCACAGCACGTCGCGTTGGCGAAGCTGGTGGAGGACGTGAAGAAGTAGGCGCTACCGATGTACGCGCCGACTGCGAACGGTGCCTCGCTGGCCCTACCGGAGCGAACGACGCCGAAGATCACGAGGATCAGGCCGATGGTGGCCACGACCTCGCCGAGCCACAACCCGCCGTCCGCACGCGATCGCGTGGACCAGGAGACCTCGTCGAGTTCGAACATCAGGTTGGCGATGACCGCGCCGCCGATCGCTCCGCCGATCTGCGCGGTGATGTAGGCGGGAAGCTCGCGGTACGGCAGGCCGCCGAAGAACGCGTCGACCGCGCTGACGACTGGGTTGAAGTGGGCTCCGGATACGGGTCCGAATGCGAGGATCAACGCGACGAGCCCGGCGGCCGTGGCGGCGGCGTTCTCGAGCAGTTGCGGCCCGGTGTCGCCGGGCGAGAGCCGCTGCGCGGCGATGCCGCTACCGACGACGACTGCGACGAGGAACGCGGTGCCGCAGAGCTCGGCACGGGCGCGGCGAGAAAGGGGCGGTGTGCTCAGCAGCGCACCTGCGCGTCGGGCATCGACGCGCAGCACAGCGAGTCCTCGACCTTGGACGACGCGACGCCGAACGTGTCGCTGTCCTCGATGACCGTGTAGATCTCCCACGCGCCGTCGGGTCCGTCGACCCACACCTTGTCCTGCTTGGCGAAGCAGCACGTGCCCGACTCCTCGGTCGAGTCGACGCCCTCGTCGTTGAGTCGCCGCTGCTGGGCCCACACCTCGTCGCTGGATGCGACCTCGACGCCGAGGTGGTTGAGGCGGCTGTCGGCGCCGGCGTTCTCGAACAGGACCAGCTTCAGCGGCGGGTCGACGATGGCGAAGTTGGCGTACCCGGGCTCGCGCTTGTTCGGCTCGGTCGCGAACAGCTTCGAGTAGAACGCGACGGCTTGGTCGATGTCGGGAACGTTCAGAGCAAGCTGCACTCGGGACACGAGAACCTCCGATAGATTGACAACCGTCGATGAGCACTCTACCTATAGATCGACAGATGTCAATGCGTGTTGGAGGTCTCGATGGCGAAGGCGGGGACGAGGTTGACGATGGCGGACTGCTGCTCGGTGCTGGTCGAGCCCATCGCCGACGAGCACGCCGCTGAGCTCGCCACCGCGTTCGCCGCGCTCGCTGACCCTGTGCGCCTTCGCTTGTTCTCGATGATCGCCTGCGCCGGCACGTGCTGCTCCTGCGACCTGGTCGAGCCGATCGGCAAGAGCCAGCCCACCGTCAGCCACCACACCACGGTCCTCGCCGAAGCCGGTCTCATCACCGGCGAGAAGATCGGCCGGTGGGTCAACTGGAGTGTCGTGCAAGACAAAGTCGAGCAGCTGCGAGCCGCGCTGGCACGGTGACGTTGGCGACGTGAAGATCGGCGCTGGCGCAGAAATTCGGTTGGTGAGTGGTTGGCCGGCGACGTCGTGTGCGTCGTGCGTCTACTGGCGCCGACGGGCGGCCCGCCGCGGCGGTGATGCTGCGGAGCGCGGGGCGAGGGAGTCCTTGAGTAGCTCGATCACGGCGGAGTCGCTCATGTCCCGCGGGGCGTGGATGGCGTGGAAGAGCCAGCGTGCCAACGTGTCCGCGTCGACGTCGGAGCGGACTTGCTTGCGCTGCGCCAGTTGGCTCATGAGCGACGCGAGCGCGGCGACGACTTCGCGTTCGACCGCGTCGGGCATGGCGGTGTGCTCGGCGGCGAGTGCGTGGGCGAGCGTGCCGACCACATCGCCGGACTCATGGCGGCGATGCCGCTGGCGTTGGCTGCGGGCGAAGTGCACGACATCGTCGAGCGTCACGGCATCAGAGTTGATCAGCGCCTCGAGATGGCTCCGGTGGTCGCTGAAGTCGCTTGCGTGCCAGGCAAGGACGATCGATTCGACGTCCGGGAAGTACTTGTAGAGCGTGGCTCGGCCTATGCCGGCGCGTTCGGCGATGGCCGCCATGGTCACCGACATGGGTCCGTGCTCGTGGAGGAGCGCGGCGGTGGCGTCCAGGACGGCGTCCTGTACTTGGCGACGGTGGGTGTCGATGGTGTCGGCCCAGATCTTCGGCATACGCGCTCGACGGCAGGATACAGTGTGACGCAGCATGACGAGTTGACTTGTTGGCGACACTCTGTATCGTTCCCTGTCGTGGCCGATGGTGAGCGCGCCTGGTGATCGCCATCGAGCAGCTGTCTAAGACCTACGGCGAACAGGTCGCCGTTGACGGGTTGAGCTTCACCGCGCCGCCGGGTGACGGGCTTCCTCGGCCCGAACGGCGCCGGTAAGACCACGACGTTGCGTTGCCTGCTCGGTCTGGCCACGCCGACGTCGGGGCGAGCGCTGGTCAACGGTCGCCCCTATCAGACGCTCGCCGAGCCGCGCCGAGCGGTCGGAGCGGTAGCTGGAGTCGACCGGCTTTCACCCGGCGAGAACGGGATGACGTGTGTCTGAGTTCGTGTCGCAGATCTGGGTTCGATTAGCCAACATCGCCGGGCCTCCGGGGCGGTGCTGCTCGGCGTTGCTCTCGATGGTAGGTGAGGCGTCGGAGGCGGGCCTCTTCAAGC
>JBOGDS010000133.1:0-6613 GCA_050743075.1 Jiangellaceae bacterium
GTCACGCCGAGCGCGCGGCGGCGAGCAGCACGTCGGGCGTCGGGGCGAGCCCGGTGTCGTCGACCATCGACCCGTCACGCAGGAAGACGACCCGGTCGGCCCACGCGGCGTGCCGGGCCTCGTGGGTGACGAGCAGGCCGGCAGCCCCGGCATCGCAGCGGGCCCGCAGCACCTTGAGGACCTCCTCGCCGGTGTGCGAGTCCAGTGCGCCGGTCGGCTCGTCGGCCAGCACCAGCCGGCGCGGCCCGACGAGGGCCCGGGCGATGGCGGTGCGCTGCTGTTGGCCGCCGGACATCTCGTCGGGGAACCGGTCGGCCAGCTCCTCGAGCCCCAGCTCGCGGAGCGCCGCCACCGCCTCCTGCCTAGCGACCCGGGCCCTCAGGCCGTCGAGCTCGCGGGGAAGCGCGACGTTCTCGGCGGCGGTCAGGGCCGGGATGAGGTTGAGGTCCTGGAAGACGTAGCCGACGCTGCGCCGGCGCAGGGTCGCCATCCCGGCCCGGTCGAGGCCGCCCAGGTGTACACCCTCGACGTGCACGCTGCCCCCGGTCGGCTCGTCGAGGCCGCCGGCGAGGTGCAGCAACGTCGACTTCCCGGAACCCGACGGGCCCATGACCGCCACCAGCTCACCCGGCCGGGCGCGGAGACTGACCCCGCGCAGGGCGTGTACGGCCGTCGTGCCTTCACCGTGGACGCGGGAGACGCCGCGCAGCTCGAGGACGTAGTCAGTGGCGGCGCGGGCCGTGGCGGCTTCGTTGGTGTGGCGGCCGTTCACTGGGTCACCCGCTGCGGTTCGGCGCCCGCGGAGGGCGACCCTACGGCAGCCGAGGTGGGCAACCGCCCGTCGTCGGAGACTCGCCGGCGCTCGGCAAGCCGGACCAGCCGGGTCTCGGAGTGGTCGAGCCAGCGGGCCTCGGCCTCCGCCCGGAAGATCATCGAGTCGAGGACGAGCAGCCAGGCGGCGTCGGCGGCCTCGTCGGCGACTGCCTTCTGGCGGGTGAACTCCTGCAGGTGGCGCAGCGTCGCCGTCCGTTGGGTCTGGACGACCTCGCCGACCGCCACGCTGGGCGTGGTGAGCGCCATCGCGATCTTGATGGCGAGCTCGTCGCGGGGCCGGTCAGCTGCGACGACGGGGGTGGCGAACCATCGTGCGAGCTCGGTCTGCCCCGCATCGGTGAGCCGGTAGACGACGCGGTTCTCGGCGCCGTCCTCGCCGTTTCCGTCGGCAGGTTCGACCAGCCGGTCGCGTTCGAGGCGCGCCAGGGTGGTGTAGACCTGACCGATGTTGAGCGGCCAGGTCGACCCCGTGGACGACTCGAACTCCTGCCGGAGCTGGTAGCCGTACATGGGCGAGCGTTCGAGAAGGGCCAGCAGGCTGTGCCGGATCGACATGGATGCCGAGTATGCATACCCAGTATGGTCGTGTCAAATGGGAACCGCGCCGGCACCGGTCTCGTCGTACCGTCGACCCTGGGCAGGAGGCAGGGATGCGGCTGGGTGACCGTGCGGCGGTCGTGGTCGTCCTCGCCGTCCTGGCGGCCTGCGGCGACCTGACCCCGGACGTCGCGGCGCCGGCGACGCAGCCACCGGAGTCGGAGCCGGACATCGTCGGGTTCGTGACCGATGTCGCGCCGTTCGTACCCGTCACCGAAGACTGCGCCGAGCCCGATCCGGACGCAGACCCGGACACGTCGGTGAGCAGCGACGACCCCCCGGTGTGCACCGATCCCGACACGCCGATCCTCGGCTCGGTCCTGGTCGAGGAGGAGCCGTCGTCGATCTCGGGCGACCGCAAGATCAGCTTCACCGTCGAGCGCGACACGACGCTGTTGGTCGAGCGCGGTGTCGGCTACGAGTCGGTGTCGTTCGCCGACCTGGAGGAGGGACAGCCGGTGGCAGCATGGTCGACGGGGCCGATCGCCGAGTCCTATCCCGAGCAGGGCGAGGCGCTGGCCATCGTGATCAGGGAGGATTCGTGATCGAGGTTCTGCGCAGCACGGACCCGGTCGTGATCTCGTTCGTCGACTCGCTCCTCGACGATGCCGGCATCGACCACATCATCGCGGACCAGAGCATCAGCGTCATCGACGGCTCGCTCGGCGTCGTCCCGATCCGGATCCTCGTCGCCCCGGACCGTCGCGATGATGCCCGGCAGTTGCTCGCCGACGCAGGGGTCTGACGGCACCACTGGGGGTCAGCGCCGTGACCGCGCGGCGACGATGGACTCCTCGCCGTCGGCGATGTCGACCGGCCAACGTTCTGGGTCGCTCGCGGCCGCGATCAGGTCGGGTAACGACGTCGGCCAGACCGTCTCTGACGTCGTGCTCAACTCGTCCGGCGCCCACCAGCGGTGACCGACCATCGTCGTCTGCTCCTCGGGGGTGTGGCCGGCGACGTCGACCTCGAACAGCGGGACGGACGCGACCAGGTAGGTCTCGTCCTGCTCGACGACCTTGTCGCTGTAGCCGTGGACGACGGTCCGGTGCGCGATCGGCCCGCGCAGCCCGGCCCGATCGAGCACGAGGCCGGTCTCCTCGGCGAGCTCGCGCAGTGCCGCCTCCTCGACGGTCTCGCCGGGGTCGATGCCGCCGCCGGGCGTGATCCAGAACGTCGGCGGACCAGGCAGGCCGGGGTCGCTGTCCTGCAAGAGCAGCACCCGGCCGTCCGGGTCGAGCAGGAGTACGCGGGCCGTGCACCGGCGCTCTACGCGCCTCCTGTCGACGGCCGCCCCGTCACCACGGACGACGTCCACGCGCGCCAGCGTAGGCCCGCCGCCACGATGGGCACGGCGCGGTCATCGGTCCGGTGAGACGCCGATGGTTTGTGGTGGACCTGTTGGAGCGCGACGCCGATGCCCGACACGTACCGGCCGACAGGAATAATCGCGATCTTGGTCTGCGTGACCTGGGCAGATGCGTGCGACGAAGCCATTTGTTCCTGTCGGTCGGTACACACGAGGCGCGTCGCGTAACGCCCGGCGGTCAGGACGCGTCGAGGAACTCCTCGACCATCGACGCGATCCAGCCGGCACGGTGGACGAGCGTGATGTGCGTGGTGCCGGGCAGGACGGCGAGCCGGGAGCTGGGCAGGCCGGCGAGATCGCCCGCGACGCCGCCGCCGAGCAGCCCGAAGACCTCCGCGGAATGCTCCGGGCGGATGATGTCGGAGTCGCCGATCACCAGCATCGTGGGCTTGCCGAGGTTCCGGATGTCGTCGGCCGACCAGAAGAGGAGTTCCATCTCGCTGATCTTCTCGACCAGCACCGGCCAGTCCTGAAGCCGCGGCGCCAACCGTGCGTACGACTCCTCGAAAGGCGTGCCCGCCAGGTGCTCAGGCTGGAGTTGCTCCACCCCGCCGAGGACCTCGGGGTGCATGCCGTCTGTCTTGTACGCGAACGAGGCGAGCACGAGTTTGCGTACCAGCTCGGGATGCTCGACCGCCACCTGGAACGCGACACCCGCACCGCTGCTGTACCCGAAGACGTCGGCGTCCTCGACGCCGAGGTGGCGCAGCAGGGCGGCTGTGTCGCCGGCCCAGTTGGCGACGCTCAACGGGCGATCGATGTCGGCCGTGCGTCCGTGTGCCTGTTGCTCGATCGCGATGACCTGCCGGGACGTCGCCAGCTGCGGGATCATGGCGGCGAAGTCGACCTCGATGGTCGACAGGTTGCCGTGCAGGAGGACCAGCGGCCGGCCGCTGCCGTGGACCTCGTAGTACATGTTCAGACCGTTGACCGGTGCGTAGCTCATTGCTTCCCTTCGGTGCTCGGGTCGACGACGCGGTCACGTCTCCAGCAGGACCTTACCGACGTGTTCGCCTGCCTCGACGACGCGGTGGGCCTCAGCGGCGGCTGACATGGGCAGGACCCGGTCGACCACCGGCTGGACCTCGCCGGACTCGATCAGCGGCCAGACGTGCTCGCGGACCGCGGCCACGATGGTCACCTTCTCGGCCGCCGGCCGCCGGCGCAGCGTCGTGCCGATCACGGCGGCGCACTTGGCCGTCAGCGCGGAGAGCTCGAGCTCAGCGCGCCGGCCTCCCAGCAGTCCGATGACGACCAGCCGGCCGCCGGGAGCGAGGACGTCAAGGTTGCGGGCCAGGGACTTCGCCCCGACGATGTCGAGCACGACATCCGCGCCACGGCCGCCCGTGGCCTCCTGCACCACGCTCACGAAGTCCTCCGTCCGGTAGTTGACCAGGACGGACGCGCCCAGTTCTGCGCAGCGCGACAGCTTTGCACCGGATCCGGCGGTGACCGCCACCGTCGCGCCCACGGCGCGCGCCAGCTGGATCGCGACCGTTCCGATGCCGCTGCCACCGCCGTGAACGAGCAGCGCCTCACCGGGCCGCAGCCCCGCCGTCATGAACACGTTGGACCACACCGTGCACACGACCTCCGGCAGCCCCGCAGCCGTCACGACGTCGACGCCGTCGGGAATCGGCAGCAGCTGGCCGGCCGGAACAGCAACCTTCGTCGCGTAGCCGCCACCGGCGAGCAGTGCGCAGGCCTGGTCGCCGACGGCCCAGCCCTCGACGTCCGGGCCGACGGCGGAGACCGTGCCGCTGCACTCGAGCCCGGGCCAGAGCGGCGCGCCTGGCGGTGGCGGGTAGTTGCCCTGTCGTTGGCTCACGTCGGCCCGGTTGACCGCCGACGCGACCACGTCGAGCAGGACCTCGCCCGGGCCCGCGACCGGGTCGGGCACCTCGGTCCAGCGCAGGACATCGGGACCACCGGGCTCCGTGACGACGACGGCGTGCATCAGGGCACGCTGGGCTCGTCGTCCGGGCCGGCGTCGCGATCAGCGTCGGACGCGCCGGGACGCGCCGCCCAGGGCGTCTCCTCGGCCGGCCGGACCACGACCAGCCGGTCGCCGCGCAGCAGGTGCCCGACGGCGGGCGAGTGGTACGGCAGCACCTGGTCGTCACGGACCACCGCGATGACGACGTCGTCGAGATGGCGGGGAACGCGTCCCTCCTCGCGGGGGAGGACGTCGCGCTCGGCAACCTCGAGTCCCTCGCCGGTCGAGATCAGGTCTTCGAGCACATGGCCGAGCGCCGGGCTCACCGTGGCCAACCCGAGCAACCGTCCGACCGCGTCGGAGGAGATGACCACCGTGTCGGCGCCGCCCTGCCTGACCAGCTCCACATTCTCGCTCTCCCGGACGGCCACGACGATCTCGGCCTCGTGGTTGAGCTGCCGCGCGGTCAACGTGGCGAGCACGCTCGCGTCGTCGCGGCCCGTCGTCACGATGATCTGGGTGGCGGTGGGCACACGCGCCCGGCGTAGGACGTCCGAGCGGGTCGCGTCGCCCAGGACGCCCACCAGTCCGGCGTCGTTGGCTTCACTGATCGACGTCGGCTCGGGGTCGACGACGACGATCCGTTCGGCGTCGACGCCGTTGGACAAGAGAGTCGCCACCGCACTGCGGCCCTTGACGCCGTAGCCGACGACGACGATGTGATCGCGCAAGGTCCGCCTCCAGCGGTTGAGCCGCAGCTGCTCGCGCCCGCGCGAGGTCAGCGCCTCCAGGGTCGTGCCGACCAGCACGATGAGGAACAGGATGCGCATCGGGGTGATGAGCACGATGTTGACGATCCGGGCCGTGTCGCTGACCGGCGTGATGTCGCCGTAGCCCGTCGTCGACAGGCTCACCGTCGAGTAGTAGAGCGCGTCGAGCAGGTCGACCGCGCCGTCGGACGTGTCGTTGTAGCCGTCCCGGTCGAGCCAGACGACGAAGACGACGAGGACGAGCACGCCGAGCGCGATGAGCACCCGCCGTCCGATGGCCCGCACCGGATCGAGGCCGACCGCGGGAAGGCGTACCGGTCCTTCGACGTTCACGGCCACCGACCGTAGCGGACCGCAGGCCCCGACATGGCCGCCTGGCAGCCGCGCCGCTGCTAGATACCTTCGCGTTGCGGCCAGCCTCGCGCCAGCGCTGTGGCGGCACCGATGGCGTCCGCCGCCGCCTGCTGGTCACGGCCACGCCGCCCGGCCGCGTAACCGACGATGTAGGTGGTCACCGGGGCCGCCGGACGGTCGACGCCGTGTGCCGCGTCGCGGGCCAGGTCGAGGAGCGCCGTCACGTCGACGGCATCGGCCGGCACGTCGAGCGCCTCGCACAGCCGGCGCACCCATTCGTCCACGTCGAGCTCCTTCCCTCCACCCCCTCTCCCATGATCATGAAGGTTACGGGGTGTGATAGGCCCACTCAACCTTCATGATCATGGGATGGGGGTGCCCAGCGGGCGAGGTCCTGGGGGGTGTCGATGTCGGCGGCCGCCTCGTCGTCGACGATCTCGGCGAGTGTCAGCGCACCGACCAGGTGTCGTACCGGCCGGCCGGCCGGGTCGCCCAGCGTCGCCAGCATTCGGTCGAGCGCGGGCAGGCGATAGGCGGCGAGCAGCGGTTGCGTTCGTCCGGCGACGTCGGTGACCACTGCTCCGTCGACGGTGGGATCGTCGCATGCCGCGACGATCCGGTCGACGACGTCGGCCGTGACGGCCGGCAGGTCAGCCGCGAGCACGACGACCAGACCGGCTCCGCCGGTGGACGGCGGCGTATCGGCCGGGAGCGCCGCCACGCCAGCCGCCAGCGCGGCCAGCGGGCCGGAGC
>JBOGDS010000134.1:0-6499 GCA_050743075.1 Jiangellaceae bacterium
TGCGCGTCCTGACGTCACCGCTCAGACGGACAGATCACCCTCAACGACTGGGCTTCCGGCCCTCAAACCCCCTCCTCGGACCCACAGAAACCCGAGGAGTCCCCGATTTCTGCCGCTGGATCCAGATCACCGGTCCGACCACGACGGCAATCCGAACCGCAGACCGCGGCGGTGGGCCGGCCTGCACCCGGGACACCGAACCCGGTGACGGGGAAACCGGCGCAGACTCGGACCAATGCGCCCGCGACGGCGCTGCACTGCGAGACAGTGTTGCGCGGCTTCTATGAGTACCACCTGCAGGCCGGGACCGGGCCGATCGTCAACCCGTTCCCCCTGGTCCGGGCAGGCAGGTGTTGACCGTCGTTCTGGATGACGACGTAGAGCTCGGGGACCGCCGCTGAGGTTGCAGACGGTGGCTGAGCGCCAGTGCCCGGATTGATCTTTGTGGTCGGCGCCGTCACGTTGCCGTGCACCTGAAGGATGCTTCCGGAGCAGACGACGACGGCCCTCCCGCCGTATTTGTCGTGGAGGACGCCGCGGGAGGGCCGTGCTGGATGCGCGGAGGCATCGTTGGTCACGGTAGAGGCTGATCAGATTCGGGTCGAGTTGCGGTTGGCGGCCGGGCAGGTCGACTGTCCGGGGGTGCAGAACCGATGCGCCCGGTGGTGGGTCCACAGCCGCGACAGCCCCTCCCCGGTCAGCATGCCGCAGACCGTGCGGCGGCCCGGCTGCGCCGCGAACCCCCCGCCCAGCGCGCAGAAGGTCCGAAACGTCGGCTCGGTGAAACAGGGCCGGAACAGGACCAGCAGCGCCATCAGCGACGGGGCCAGCGCTAGGCTAGGCTCGGCTGAAGGAGCATCGGCGCGCTCGAAGCTTGGGGAAGCCGTAGAGCCGCACACCGATGCTCCTTCTTCCGTGCCGTGACGTGGAGTGTGGTTCGCGGGCCGGGTCAGCGGGCGGCTGCGGCCGCGGCGGGGAAGCCATCCCGTCACAATCGTCACCCCAGCCCCGGAGGCTGCGGTAGGCGCGCCGCAGCCTCCCCCCACCGGCTGGACTGAGCTGCACCAACTCAACGCCCCCGACATCACCCCAGCAGAAGTCTTACAGCCCTGCTGCTCGGCGACCCGAAAGCTGCGAAAGTCGAGGACGGACTGCTTCGGCTCGAATTAGCTGGCGGTGCGCAGGGTGCGGGCGATGTAGTCGGGGGCGGGTTCGTCGGCGACGATCTGGCCGTTCGCGACGACGAGGACGCGGTCTACCCAGTGCAGTGACTGCGGCCGGTGTGTGACGACCAGTGTCGTTCGGTCAGCCGAGGCGACGCGCATCGCCTGGTTGACGCGCCGCTCGCTGGCCAGGTCGAGGTTGGATGTCGCCTCGTCGAGGATCAGGATCGAGGGGTCTCCTAGCAGCGCCCGGGCCAGGCAGACGAGCTGGCGCTGGCCTGCGGACAGCGACCTTCCCCGCTCGGCCACCACGTGGTGGTAACCGCCGGGCAGCCGTTCGATGAACTCGTGGGCCCCGACCGCACGGGCCGCGGCTTCGACCTCGGCTTCGCTGGCACCGGGACGTGCGTACGCGATGTTGTGGCGGATCGTGCGGGAGAACAGGTACGGCTCCTGCGGCACGTAGCCGAGATGCTGCCGGTAGCTGGTGACGTCCAGGCTGTCCAGTGCTCGCCCGTCGACGAGCACCGTACCGTCGGTCGGGTCGTAGAAGCGTGCGATGAGCTTGGACAGCGTCGACTTGCCCGCACCCGTACGGCCGACGAAGGCGACCCGCTGGCCGGCGGGCACGTGCAGGTCGACGTCGCGGATCGCGTCGGCCGAGGTGTTCGCGTAGCGCAGCCGGACGCGGTCGAAGCGCAGCTCACCACGGAGCTCACAGACCGGCGTGGCGTCGGGCCGGACAGGCGTCGAGGTCTCCAGGGCGAGCAGTCCTCTGACCCGCACCAGCCCAGTCCGCGCTCGCTGGTAGACGTCGAAGACCTGGGACATCTGCTGGATGGGCGCGAACACCTGGGCCAGGTACAGCAGGAAAGCGATCAGCGTGCCCAGGGCCAGGGTCCCGGATTCGATGCGCGAGGCGCCGACGCCGAGGACGGCCGCGATGGCCAGGACCGAGAGCATCTCGATGGTCGCGACATACACCGCGGTGGCGTACAGGCCACGCAGGCTGGCCGCCACGTACTCCCGCCCCAGCGCAACGAACCGGGCCAGGTTGACCACCTCACGCCGGTAGGCGTGGGTGATGCGGATCCCGGCCATGCTCTCCTGAATGTTCGCGTTGATCCGGGAGACCTGCTCGCGCGCCTGGTCGTAGGCCACCGACGCCCGCCGCCGGTACCACCAGGTGATCGTGGCGCCGAACGGAATTTCCCCGAGCACCACCAGGGCGAGCATGGGGTCCAGCGCCACCACGACGATCGTCATGCCCGTGAACGTGGCCAGGCTGACCACCGCGCTGATCAGCCCGACCTGGAACAACTCGGCGATGGCGTCGACGTCGGAGGTCATCCGGGTCATCAACCGCCCAGCCTGGGTGCGGTCGTAGAAGTCGACCCCCAGCCGCTGGAGCTGGCCGAAGATCCGTACCCGCAGCGCGAGCAGGAGACGCTCGGTGCTGCGGACCGTCCACAGGTACCCGCTACGGCGATCCCACCACAGCAACCCGACCAGCGCCGCGGACACCGCACAGATCGCGAGCAACACCGGCACCGATCCGGCCAGCATGCCGTCGTCGACCGCCCTGCGGACGAGCATCGGGTTGACCAGGACGATGGCTGCCTCGAGAACAACCAGCGCGAGCCCCACCAGCAGGCCGCCAGCGTAAGGTCGCAGGAATCCCGGCAACCGCAGCGGCCCGCGCGTCGTCCCCTCCCGGCCGAGATCGACGGCGGGCGGATCCTTCGGCTCCGGGAGCGCGGCGATCTGGGCGGCCACCGCCGGCGGGATGCCCATCGCGCTACCTGGCAGCGACCCGGTCGCCTCCTGGCGCGACTCCCAGGCCGAGGCGGTGGCCTCGAACCGGCCAGCGCGGGCCTGGCCGATCAGATCGGCCGCGCCGTCCTCGGCGCGGTCACCGTCGCCGAACAGGTCCCGGTAGAGCGCCGAACGGGCCAGCAGCTCCGCATGGCTGCCCTGGTCGACCACCCGGCCGCGATCGACCAGGACCACCCGGTCGGCCAGCCGCAGCGTCGACTCGCGGTAGGCGACCAGCAGGACGGTCCGCTCGGCCAGGAACGGCTCGAGGTTCGCGTGGATGCGCTCCTCGACCGCGACGTCGACCGACGATGTGGCGTCGTCGAGCAACAAGATGTCAGGTTCGGCCAGCAGCGCCCGGGCCAGCGCCACTCGTTGGCGCTGCCCGCCGGACAGCGTGAAGCCCTTCTCGCCAACGACCGTGTCGTAGCCCTCGGGCAGCGCCTCGATGAACTCAGCCGCGGCCGCCGCCCGCGCAACCGCCCGGATATCGGCCAGGCTGGCGTCCGGCCGGCCGTAGGCGATGTTGGCCGCGATCGTGTCCGAGAACAGGAAGCTGTTCTCGAAGACCACGCCGATCCGCCGCCGCAGCTCCGGCAGCGACCAGCGGCGGACGTCGATACCGTCGACCGTGACCGTGCCCGCATCCGCATCGAAGAACCGTGGCAGCATCGACAGCGCCGTGGACTTCCCGCATCCCGATGGCCCGACCAGCGCGACGGTCTCGCCGGCGGCCAGCTCCAGACTGAACCCGCGCAGCACGGGGTGCCCGTCGCCGTCGGCATAGGCGAACCGCAGTTCGTGGAAGGAAACAGTGCCCCCGCGGGAGGCCACGTTCACCGGGCGGAGCGGCTCGCTGATCTCGGCTTCCAAGTCGAGCAGCTCACCCACCCGCTCCGTCGCTGCCCGGCACAGCGGTGCGTTCGTCAGGATCATCCCGGCCACCCTCGCCACGCCCACCAGTTCGGCCAGGTAACCCGTGCAGGCCAGGAAGACACCAACGGTCAGGTGGCCGTACAGCACCAGCAGACCGCCCGCGAGCAGGACGAGCACCTGACCGGCCAGCGGCGCTCCCTGCAGCGATGCCATGAACGGTGCCCGCAGGCGTACCGCCCGCACCCGGGCGGCGAACATGTCCAGCAGCGACCGGTGCAGCCGAACGGTCTCAGCTGGCTGCTGCCCGAACGCCCGCACCACCCGGACGCCGGTGATGGCCTCCTCCACCAGGGCCGTCATCTCGGCCTCGCGCTGCTGCGCGTCCCAGCCGGCCGCATAGACCCGGCGGCACTGCCGGCTGGTGACGACGAAGACCACCACGATCACACCGACGACCAACGCCGCAACCGGCGGCGACAACATGAACATCACCACCACCGCGAGGATCGCGACCGTCAACGACCCGGCCACCTGCGGGATCCAGCTCAGCAGGACGTGCACGTAGCGCAGATCGCTGCTAATCCGGGACACCAGCTGGCCACTCTGCAACTGCGCGTGACCGGTGAAATCCAGCCGCTGCAAGGTGTCGAAGACGTCACGCCGCATGTCGTCCTCGATCCGCAACGCGGTCTTGCCGCCGACATACCGCCAACTGGTCGACAGCACGAACCTGGCGATCGCGACGCCAACCAGCAGCGCGAGCATCGTGCGAGGAGACGTACCCGAGATGATCGCATCGTCGATGACCCGGCCCTGGGTCAATGGCACGGACGTCACCGCGAATGCCCACAGAACGGCCAACAGGACCGACCCCAGCAGGGTCCGCCGGTGCCGAAGGAGGTGGGGCGTCAGCCTGCGGAGCGACCCGCCCGCCCGCTCACCGGATGACGTGGTCGCTGACTCGGGGGACGATCGGGCCGCTGACGGACCCGACGATGATGTGCCGGAAGAGGGCGGTTGATCTGAGGGATGAGACGACGCCGTGCTGGACGATGACGGGCGGGCAGGCACAGAAACTCCGAGACAAGGGCTCGCGGATGGGACTGTCGGCCCGACGCTGGACCAGGACTAACCTTACGCCCCCCGCAAGGGTCTATCAGTACACTCTCTTGATGTTGCCGACAGTGCGCCAAGCTACTCAGCTTGACTAGCGGGAGCTGGCGGTCTGGGCGAGCCGTGTCGAGGTCGTGAGCTGAGCGCTTGGGTGGGGGTCATTAGACCGGCCCTCGGCGTGGGCGGTCTCGTAGGCCGATCGTAGGCCGAGCGTCCTATGCCTTTCTGCAAGCGCCCGGCATCTGAAGAAGCCGATCATGCTCGACCAGACAGCGAGGCGTGGCTGTGGGGCGCCGCTGTAGGCGTGATCGCCGGGGTTCGATGCATCGCGGACGCTCGGCGCAGCTGTTCACATCCCCGGGGTTGTGTCGGGCTGGTCCGGCGTCAGCGCCGCGATGTCCGCAAGGTCACGTGGACGGCCGGCCGCCCGCTTCATCCGTAGCAGGTGTGCAAGCCCGGCGACCTTGAGGCGCACGCCCCGGATCTCCACCACGCGTGCTTCGGCGCGGATTTCCTCGTAGGGCACCCCGCCGGGGACGTCGCTCATGTAGTCGACCCAGCCGGCGTCGGTCTCCAGCGTCCAGTTCGCGCCGTTGCCGAGGTCCTCCGGGTCGGTCGGGTCGACCGGCAGCAGGTTGGCGTCAACGCCACGAAGCCTCGCGCCGAGCTCCGCGAACGCGGCGGCGAGACGGCGGAGGTTCTCTCGTTCCTGCGCGGCCAGGATGTCGATGTCCTTGGTGGCACGGACGTGGCCGTGTGCGATGACGGCGAACCCGCCGATGATGGTGAAGTCGACGCCGTGGCGCTCGAGCGTCGCAAAGACGCGCTCAGGGTCGAGTGGTGGTGGCGCGTCGTCAGTCACGCGCGACCGTTCGCGCGGCTCCGGCCAGCTCGGTGGCGAAGGTGGACAGGCGGATGCCGTCGGCGAGGCGCTCGGCCGGGGTCCGACGCCGATCCGCCAGCAGGTCTTCGAGGTTGGCCCAGGGATCGATGGGGACGGTGGCTATCGTGAGCTGCGCACCCATCGCGAGCAGCAGGTCGGCCAAGCGAGCGACGGTGGGGGACTCGTCGCCGCGCTCGATGCGACTGACGGCCGACTGAGTGGTGCCGGCGCGCAGGGCGAGTTGGACCTGCGTCAGACCCTTGCGCCTTCGCACGGCGCGCACCAGGTCGCCGGGGCGAGGATGCACGCTCTGCGATGGCGGTCCGATCATTGGTCCTTCTGCAGATAGTACGTATCCGCACTATATCGGATCATGCAATGGGTGTGGCTCTTCTGACGTGACCGGTCAGGGCCGTTCGCTGTCGCGCGAGGAGCGGCTTGCGTAGGTCTACGGCCAGCGATCGATACCGCGCGACTCGCCGCACAAATGCACGTCCTCCCGTCTTCACGCGAGAGAATCTGCTAGTTGTTGCGGGGCAGGACGTTGACGACAGGCCGACTGGGTTGAGGTAGCGGGAAGGGCAGGCCCTCCGCGGCAAGGATGTGTAGCGACAAAGCAACTCATCCGTGTCGAGCCAGCGAAAGGACC
>JBOGDS010000135.1:0-6469 GCA_050743075.1 Jiangellaceae bacterium
CCTCCCGAACCGGCGCTCCAACGCCGACCCTGATCAGAACTTGCAATGGGCTTCAGATCATGCTCGGGAGGTGCGCACCCTTCACGTCACCCCGCCGAGAGCCATCCACAGGTTCTGATCATTGCTCACCGACTACCACGACATGGGCGACCACGACACCGGCACCGGTCGAGCCGCGGCTGGAGACGTACGACGTCCCGGCCGGTGCGGGGCCGCACGACGTCGCGCCGGCACGCGATGGTGGGGTCTGGTTCACCGCTCAGGACGCCGGCAACCTCGGTCATCTCGACCCGGCGACCGGGGCGGTGTCCGAGGTGCCGCTCGGCAACGGGTCGCGGCCGCACGGCGTGATCGTGGGACCGGACGGCGCGGCGTGGGTCACCGACGGCGGTCTCAACGCGATAGTCCGGGTCGACGCTCAGACCGAGGAGGGTGCAGCCGTACCCGCTGCCCGACGACCGGCCGGACGCAAACCTCAACACAGCGACGTTCGACGGGTCGGGCGTGTTGTGGTTCACCGGCCAGAACGGTGTGTACGGCCGGCTCGACCCCCGCACCGGGGCCATGACGGTCTATGACGCGCCGCGCGGCCGCGGCCCCTACGGAATCACGACGACGCCAGCCGGTGACGACTACTACGCCTCGCTCGCCGGTAGCCACATCGCCCACGTCGACACCGCCAGCGGGGAGGCGACGGTCCTCGAGCCGCCGACGTCCGGCCAGGGCGCACGCCGGGTCTGGTCGGACGGCGCCGGCCACATCTGGGTCAGCGCGTGGGATGCCGGACAGCTCGGTCGGTTCGACCCGGCGACGCGCGAGTGGCAGGAGTGGCTCCTGCCTGGGGACGGGCCGCAGGCGTACTCGGTCTACGTCGACGACCAGGACATCGTGTGGCTCAGCGACTTCGCCGCCAACACGATGGTGCGCTTCGATCCGGCCACCGAGGAGTTCGCGCCGATCGAGCTGCTTGGACCTGCCGCCGATGTCCGGCAGATGTTGGGTCGGCCCGGTGAGATCTGGGGTGCCGCGTCCGCGCTCGACCAGATCGTCGTCATCCGAACCCGCTAGAGGTCGAGCAGTTGAACCGTGGAGCGTCGTCGAGCCTCACTCCACCAAGGTCGCGGTGATGTCGACGGCGCCGCCGACCATGAGGCGGCGGATCTCTTCCGGCGTGTCCGGCACCCGTTCCTTGGTCACCATCCCATCTATGGACCACACCAGGTTGACCTTCAGGGCCGGGTCGGTGGCTGGGAAGTCCGACCTGTTGTGCGCGCCCCGGGTCTCGCGTCGTTCACGCGCGCAGACCAGCGTCGCCCTGGCCGCGAGCAGAGAGCCCTTGAGGTCCATGGCGTGGGTGAGATCCTCGAACCCGGCGATGTTCGGGTACACCGCGAGCGCGGACAGCCGGGCCTCGACGGCGTCGAGCTTGCGTAACCCTTCGGTGAGCCCGGCCTCATAACGGATGACGCCCGCGTGCTCGGTCATGAGATCGCGGACCGCACGTTGCAGTGCTCGGGCGTTCTCGGTGCCGTCGCCGGTCAGGAGGTCATCGAGTTCGTGGCGGGCTTCGCGGACGGCGTCGCGGCTGCGGTGGAGGTACTCGATGCCGTCGACGTATGCCGCGACCGCCTGGCCGACGAGCCGGCCGAGCACCAGCAGCTCCGACAGGGAGTTGCCACCCAGGCGGTTGGCGCCGTGCACGCCGGAGCCGGCCTCGCCGATCGCGTAGAGGCCGTCGACATCGGTCCCGTGGTCGTCCGCACGCACCCAGACCCCGCCCATGGAGTAGTGCGCAGTAGGTGCCACCTCGATCGGGGACGTCGTGATGTCGAGCATCTGGACGTCGAGCAGGGTGCGGTAAACGCGAGGCAGGCGTCGGAGGATCTGCTCGCGGGGCAGGTGGGAGACGTCGAGCCAGACGCCGCCCTTGGGCGTGCCGCGTCCCTCGGCGATCTCGGTGTAGTTGGCCAGCGCTACCCGGTCGCGGGTCGACAGCTCGACCCGCTCGGGATCGTAGCGCTGCATGAAGCGCTCGCCGGCGGCGTTGCGGAGGATGCCGCCCTCGCCGCGCGCGGCCTCGGAGACCAGCGTGCCGGCGGCGTCGTCGGGTTCGAGGATTCCCGACGGGTGGAACTGGACGAGTTCGGCGTCTCGGATCCTGGCACCGGCCAGGGCGGCCAACCGGAACGAGTCGCCGGTGTTCTCGTCCCGCCGAGATGACGTGTGCCGCCAGATCCTGGTGTGCCCACCGGCTGCCAGGATGACCGCGTCGGCGTGGATCACGACGCGGGTGCCGTCGACGACGTCGAAGCCGTAGGCGCCGAAGATCCGGTTGTCCGACCCGAGGAGCCGCGAGATGTAGACGGTGTCGATGATCGGCACGTGCAGTTCCTGGGCGCGGCGCAACAGGGCGCGCTGGATCTCCAGGCCCGAGTAGTCACCGGCGAAGCACGTACGCCGGTAGGTGTGGGCGCCGAAGAATCGCTGACTGATCCGGCCGTCGGGCTCGCGGTCGAACGGCATCCCCCAGCGTTCGAGGTCCTCGATGCCGCGAGCGGCGTTCCTCGCCACAATCTCGACAATGCGGGGATCGGCGAGTTCGTAGGATTCCTTGATCGTGTCAGCGGCGTGCTGCTGCCAGGAGTCCTCGGGATCGAGCGTGCCCAGGGCGGCGTTGATGCCGCCGGCCGCGAGGGTGGTGTGGGCGTCCTGGCGCCTGCGTTTGCCGACCGCGAGGACGTCGACACCGCATTCGGTCAGTTCGATCGCCGCCCGCAAGCCCGCTCCTCCCGTCCCGATGACCAGGACATTCGTGGACAGGCGGCGTTCCTGGGGTGTCGTCATCGACGCTCCTCGGCGAGGGTTCGAGGGATGATCCGTCCTCGTGCATTGACGGTAGTTCGGCGTCGTGGTGCCTGCCGTGACCCGTCACACAGAACGATGGTTCGGTTGTGAGGATCTCGTCACATGCCGCGCGACCTCGACCTCGGGGCCATCGACCCCGGCCCGACCACCTGCGACTGACGACGTCAGGACGGGTTGAGGAACTCCTCCAGCAACGGCCCGGCCGTCTGCGATCCGGATTCGGCGTCCTCGACCAGCACGGCGACGGCGAGGTCGCCCTGGGTGGCGATCATCCAGCCGTGGGTGCGCGGCGGCGACTCGTCGCCGTACTCGGCGGTGCCGGTCTTGGCGCCGACGGGGTCGCCGGGGACGTCGGCGAGGAACGCCCCGCTGCCCTCCTCGACGACCGCTCGCATCAATGCCTGGAGCTGCTGCCCTTCCGCAGCGGTGAGGGCACCGGCCGGAGGTGCGGCTGCCGGTGCCGCGGTGGGCCCTGCCGGGGGCTCGACCATGCGTGGGACGACGGTCGTGCCCTGGGCGATTGACGCGGCCACCGTCGCCATCGCCAGCGGAGACGCCAGGACCAGCCCCTGGCCGATCACCGACGCGGCATGCTCGGTGCCGTCAGCCTCGGCCGGCACCTCGCCGAGGAAGGTCGGCGCTCCGAGATCGTGGTCGACACCCAGGCCGAGCGAGGCCGCGGCGGAGGCGAGGTCGGCCTGGGAGACTGTGTCCTGCTGGCCGATCAGGGCGGTGTTGCAGGAGTTGGCGACCACCGATCGCAACGGGATCTCGCCGATGCCGTCGGACGGGTAGTCGTCGTAGTTCTTGAAGCTCTTGCCGTCGACGGTGGTGGTCACCGGGCACTGCAGCATCGTGTCGGCGGTGAGCCCTGCCCTGAGCAGGGCGAGTGAGGTGACGACCTTGAACGTCGAGCCGGGTGCGTACTGCCCGACCGTGGCGGTCGAGTAGCCCTCGCCGCCGGGGCCGCTCGCCGCGGCGAGGACGTTGCCGGTGGACGGTTGCACGGCGACGATGGCGCTGGCCGGCCCCACGGCGGCGAGGATCGCTTCGGCACGTTCCTGCAGGGCGAGGTCGAGGGTGGTGGTGAGTGCCGACCCGGGTACGGGGTCGGTCTCGTGCATGATGCTCGCTTCACCCTCGGCGGGAATCCGTTCGATCGTGGTGCCGGGCCGTCCGCGCAGGAGGTCGTCGTAGCGTTCCTGCAGCCCAGACAGGCCGACGACGTCGCCGGCCGCGAGCGCTCCGCCGGACTCCTCGATGATCTCCGCGGTCGCCGCGCCAACGGTGCCGAGGATCGGCCGGGCGAACGTGGCAGTCGGCGCCAGGGGGATGCTGTCCTCGAGGGCCACCGCGCCAGGGATCGGCTCGAGGCGGGCGATGACGGGGACGGCCTCGGCGTCGCGCAGGGTGATCGCCTCGACGAAGGCTCTGTCGCCGGCAGCATCCACGCGCCCGGCGAACGCCGCCGGGTCGACGTCGACGAGCGTCGCCAGACTCTGCGCGGACGTGGCGGCTGCGGCCGGCTCGACCTGCGTCTTGTCGATGCCTATGCGGTAGACCGGTCTCCGGGTGACGAGGGCCTCGCCTCCGGTGCCGAGGATGTCACCGCGAACGGGTTGCTGATGGCGCACCGCCAACCGGTCGCCGTCGGCGAGGTCGGGGTGGATGATCGCGGGGGTCCACGCGACCTCCCAGCCGTCGTCGGTGGGGGAGAGCCTCGCCGTCGTGGTGTACGACCACGACGTGCCGGCGTCGGTCTCACTCGAGCCGCCGGAATCGGTCGCGGTGTCCGGTGTCCAGGTCACGTCGAGTTCGACCGTCCGGAACTCCTGCCCGTCGGCGTCCTCACCCTCGTCGATGCGGGCGACCTCGACGTCCGGCGCCAGACCGGCGAGGCCTTCGGTGATCTCCTCGAGCTGGGTGGCGGCATCGTCCACCGTCGTCCCCACGAGGGCGACGCCGGTGAGATCGCCGGACGCCAACCCGGCAGCGAGCGCCTCGGCGGTCGGTTTGGGGTCCGGGCCGCTGCTGCATGCCGAGGTGGCTGCGATGAGGGTGATCGCGAGAACGGCTGTGGCGGCACGCCGCGTCCTGCCCACCGTGCCATGACGGCTCATGGACTCTCCTCCGTGAAGGCCGCCGCCGATTGGTTGCAGCCGATTTCTCCAGGTTGCAGGCTAATGCGCGACGGAGCACACACGTGGACCTGCCCTGGCGTGATTCGTGCCAACAGGCAGTCGTCGCCGCGCCCGACAGCGATGCCCACAGACCGCTGGTTCGACTGCGGCGAGATCGACCGACCGACGGGTGCACGCCAGGTCGACGCGCACGCCGACGCCGCGATTGCGCAGGCCGCGCGGCTCACGGTGAGTGCGTTGCGTCAGGTCTGCAACGACCGATCGGGCCGGGCCACGACCGTATAGCCGCGGCATGGCAGGCTGGTCGCGATGTGTGGGAGATACGCGGTCAGCCATAGCGCTGACGAGTTGGCCGAGGAGTTCGGCGTCGATCGGATCGAGGTGCGCGAGCGGCTCGAACCGGACTGGAACGTCGCGCCGACCAAGGACGTCTTCGCGGTGCTGACCCGGCGTCGGCGAAGCGAGCCGGAGGCGGCTCCGGAGCGGCGGTTGACCGTCCTGCGGTGGGGGCTGATCCCGTCGTGGGCCAAGGACCCGTCGATGGGCAGCCGCCTCATCAACGCCCGGGTCGAGTCGGCACCCGAGAAGCCTGCCTTCCGCCGTGCCTTCGCGCTGCGCCGCTGCCTCCTGCCGGCCGACGGCTTCTACGAGTGGTACGGCGAGACCAAGGGCAAGAAGCAGCCGTTCTTCATCCGGCCGCGTGACGGCGGGGTCATGGCGATGGCGGGGCTGTACGAGATCTGGCGCGACCCCGCGGTTCCCGACGACGACGATCCGGCGGCGTTCCGGTGGACGTCGGTTGTCCTGACCACGACGGCCGAGGACGACATCGGCCAGATCCACGACCGCGCACCGATGATCGTTCAGCCGGACGACTGGGCGGCCTGGCTCGACCCGCGGACCGATGACGTCGACGCCCTACGCCGGCTGCTGGTGCCCGCCGCACCGGGGCTGCTGGAGGCCTACCCCGTGTCCACCGAGGTGAACAAGGTCGGCAACAACGGCCCTGAGTTGGTCGAACCCCTGCCCCCGGTCGAATCGGTCTGATCTCTCGAGCGGTGGATCACGTCGGAGTGGCACAGTACAAGGCACGGTTGTCGAGGTGTGGTGGCTGCGGAATGTGGACCGGTTGATCGCCCCTACGCCTGCGGGCGACGCGCGGCTGCTTGTCAGCGCGGCCGACGACGCGACCGCGACGCTGGTGCTGGGCCCTGGCGCCGGCGGCAGCGTGGAGGCACGTGACCTCGTCGCGCTGACGCGGGCCGCCCCGGCCGCGAGCGTCACTCTGGTACGGGTCGAGCCGTCCTGGCGGGTCGCCGGCCGCAGGGTCGCGCCGCGGCTGGCCGTACTGGATGAGGAGTGGCTCGCGGTGCTGGCCACGATGGGCCGCGACGTTCCGCTTGTCGTCGGCGGGCGCAGCGCCGGTGCCCGGGTAGCGTGCCGGACCGCGCGGGCGGTGGGTG
>JBOGDS010000136.1:0-6338 GCA_050743075.1 Jiangellaceae bacterium
CACCCCCGGCCTCGGCGCGATCGGCGATGAGGTCGAGGATGCGACGGCGCACCGGGTCGGCCAGGACATCGAACGCCTCCACGAGGTTCAGACTATTCGATCTCACTTATATAAGTCAAGACAAATAAAGACTCGCACCCCGAGCCGATGACGATCAGGATCGCCGCCAACGGGATGAGCGGTACACGGATGCTTCGCAACATCGCACGGTCTCCTCCTTCCATGCCGTGCCCCCGCAACGGTGGCTAGGAGGAACCGGGTCAACCTTCAAGTCTGTTCGCGGGAGGACCGCACCCGGGTGATCGCGGGGGCCGCCGTCCGGAAGCCCCGGACCGAACCAACGTGGCGTGGTTCGGGGCTTCGCTGACGGTCAGTGGGGGAGAGGCCCGTTGGCCGGTCGGATGGGCTGGTCGGGCTCGTCGACGCCGTAGTCGTAGCCGTGGGGGTAACCGTTGGCCGGCATCGGCGACTCGCTCCGACGCTCAGTGGCGTACGCCGACATGTTCGCGTCGGGGGTGGCGGCCGGGGTCCGACTCGCCGGCTCGGTCTGCACGTTCTGGCCGGTGCCCTGACCACATGCGGTGATCAGCAACATCGCGACCGCAGCCGACGCCAGCGACCTCCGCCATAGTCGGTTGGCTTGGTTCATGATGATCTCCGTGTCCGTGCAAGGCGTGGTTTCGCCCGCTGCGAGCAGGGTGCGCCGATCCGTCCGGCCGGTTTGCGTCAGGTGGCACCGATCGGGTGTACATAGGTCATCCAGCCACCGCGTACCGAGCGACGGCGCCGCAGGGATGCCACATGTCACTCCCGTCCCTCTTGACCGATACAGAATCCGCGGTACTGTATCGGTACAGTCACCTGAGTGGATGGAGCGCCACCATGTCCCCGATCTTCGTGTTGACCGACATCTCGATCAGAGGGTCTCTCGATCGCGTCGCTCGCAGCGCCCTACCAAATGCGCCCGTCAGGCCCGGCCGGGAACGGCGGCGCTACCCGCCCTGGGCGCGCTTCGGTAGCCAACGGAGGCTGCCCACCGTCTCGGCGCCGAGAAGGGCGCAGGTCGGGTGCGCGCCGGGGAGCTGACCTCTACCCTGGCCATGGACCTGGCGGGGGAAGGCCACATGGCAAGGGTGACATTGCAGACGATCGCCGACCGGCTCGGCGTGAGCCGGATGACCGTCTCGAATGCTTTTTCCCGCCCGGATCAGCTCTCGGGCGAGCTGCGCCAGCGAATCCTCGCCGCCGCCGAGGAGCTGGGCTATGTCGGGCCCGACCCGGCCGCCCGGGCGCTGGCCCGCGGCACGACCGGCGCCGTCGGCGTGCTGCTGACCGACTCGCTGCAGTATGCGTTCACCGACGAGGTGGCCACCGGCTTCCTCGGCGCCGTCGTCGACGAGTTGGCGCCCACCGGGCTCGCCCTGACCCTGCTCGCCTCGAACGGCATGGACGACGACGTGATCCCCGCCCGCGACGTGGCGATCGACGGAGCGCTGGTGTACTCGTGCCAGCCCGCGTCCATGGCGCGCGAATGGTTGATCCGGCGCAAGCTGCCGTTGGTCTTCGTCGATCAGGACCCGGTGCCCGGCATCGCCAGCATCAACGTCGACGATCGCAGCGGAGCCCGAGCCGCAGCGCAGCATCTGGTCGAACTGGGGCACGAACGGATCGGCATCGTGACCGTGACCCTCGATGAGCCGCTGGCCGTTGTGACCGATCTCGCGTCGGCCAGCAGGGGCCATCCGCAGAAGCAACGGATGCTCGGCTGGCTCGACGCCCTGAAGGCTGCAGGCATCGACCCGCGGGTCGTGCAGGTCCCCTCCAATCGCGAGGACGACGGCGTCCGGGCGGCACGACTGCTGCTCGCGTTCGACGAGCGGCCGACCGCAGTGCTGTGCTTCGCCGACGTTCTCGCCCTCGGAGTCATCCGCGCCGCAGACGAGCTTGGACTGGTCGTGCCCGACGAGCTCTCCGTGGTCGGCTTCGACGACAGCCCGGCGGCCCAGCGGTCCCGTCCCGCGTTGACGACGGTCCGACAGGACGTCGCGGCCAAGGGTCGCCTCGCGGCCACAGCCCTCGCCACCGCCATCCAACAGGCCAGGACCGGCGCGAGGCCTCGGGTCCGGCACCTCACCCTGCCCACCGAGCTCTTCGTCCGCCAGACCACGGCCGCCGCCCCGAATGTTGGGTGGTTGTCGCGCCCATAGGCGCGATTGGGACCCGAAGATCGGAAGCGGGGCCTTGCCCGCGACGGCACACGTCTCCGGGCCATCGGGCGAACGCCGTAGGCTCCGGCCGGCGCCGCCGCCTACGCTCGCCGTCTGGCCCACCGGATCGAGCACCTCTTGTCGGCTCGCGTCTACCTGTCGCCCCACGTGGTCGGCGATCGCCTGTTCTTCGTCTCCGACCTCTCGGGCCGACTGAGCCTGTACGTCATGGATCGCGAGGGGAGCGTGCCCGAGCCGCTCCTGCCGCCCGACGTCGCCCTGATGACGCCCGAGCTGCTGGGCGGCGAGGCGTTCGTCGCCCCGCCCGAGCAGGGCATCGTGGTCGTGATGATCAACCAGGCCGGCGACGAGAACTACCAGCCGTGCGTTGTGCTGATCGACGGCGGCGATCCCGAGCCCATGTTCGGGACCCGGTTCGCGGGCCAGCAGGTCGCGCTGGTCGAGCTCGACCAGGGCGGGGTCGGACGGGTCGACCTGGCCCACCCGGAGAAGGTCGAGCCGGTCGAGATCACCGGCGCCACCCATCCCGGTCGAGGCGAGCTGACCTCGGCCAGGTGGGTCGAGGACGACCGCATCGTGGCCACCTACAACGTCGACGGAGTGTCGTGGGGCTACGACGGCCGGTTCGACGCCGACCGGCGCCGGCTCGACCTGGGCACCGTGTTGTGGGGCGGCGGGGCGCTCGCCGACGGAGTGGCCAGCACGCGTCGCTCGAGCGCAGCACGCGACGCCACGCCGTGGCCTTCTCGTCGGCCACCACGCCGGTGCAGCTCGCCATGGTCGAACCCGACGGTACGGCCGGGTTCGTCACCAGGAACCTGGTGATCGGGCTCGATCGCGTTCTGCCGGCTGCGGGCGAGGACGCGTCCTTCGAAAGCCACGACGGGCTGCGGGTCTCGGCCCGGCTCTACCTGCCGGCCGACGGCCTCGGGTTCGAAGGTCCCCGCCCGGTGGTGCACTACGTCCACGGCGGCCCCTACAGCCAGGAGCGGCCCGACTTCACCTGGTTCTCGATGCCGATGATCCAGTTCCTCACCCCGCGGGGGTTCGCGGTCTTCGTCCCCAATGTCAGGGGCTCGAGCGGGTACGGCCTGGCCTACACCAAGCACGTCGACCGCGACTGGGGCGGGCAGGACCGGCTCGACCATGTCGCCGCGGTTGAGCGCCTCCGCGCCGATCCGAGGCTCGACGTCGATCGGATCGGCGTGATGGGTCGGTCCTACGGCGGCTACATGTCGCTGATGCTCGCCGGGCTCCATCCGGAGATCCCGTGCTCGGCGTCTGGGTCGCCGAGCGGCTGCACACGACAACCAGCCCTGCGGCCCGGAAGGCACGGAACCACCAGCTCACCGTGTACAAGTCGACCGGCCACGCGGTCGAGGACGCGGTCGCGGCTCGGCTGGTGGTCCGGCGGGCCACGGAGACCGGCGCAGGCGTCACCGTCGAGTTGTAGTCTCAATCGCGGTCGCGGTCGCGGTCGCGGTCGCGGTCGCGGTCGGGGTCGGCGGATCGGCCGTGCTTCCAGTAGCCGCGGACCGCACTGTGCGCCCGCGGCCAGCCTCGCTCCTCGAAGAGGTGACGCCGGATGCGCTGCATCGCGGCCGCCTCGCCGGCGGCCCATACCCGGGTGCCGGCGGCCATCTCGACATGGCGGACGGCGTGCACGAGCGTGGCGCCCGGCGTCCCGTCGGCCGGCAGGTCGTGCCACTCGACCGTCGCCGTTGGATGGTCGGGGAGCTCGAGCCGGGCGCCGGGGTCGGCCACCTCGAGGTGGACATCCACCGGGCGGTCGGGGGGCAGCCCCTCGAGCAGTTGGCCGATGGCCGGGAGTGCGGTCTCGTCGCCGGCCAGGACGAAGCCGGCTGCATCCGGCGCGATGGTGAAGCCGCGGCCGGGACCCGAGATCGCGGCCGGGGCGCCGGCGACGGCCGTCTCGGCCCAGGTGGACGCCGAACCGTGCCCGTGGACGACGATCAGGACGTCGAGCTCGCCGCGCTCGGTGTCGACCCGGCGGGGCGTGAACGTGCGGATGATCGGTCGGACACCACCGGGCAGGAGGAACTCGTTGCCGTTCCAACTCGGCAGCACCAGGTCGGCCCCGGCGGGGGATGGAAGCAGCAGCCGCACGCTCGCGGCCGGAAGGTCGACGGTGAGACCCTCGAGTTCCCGGCCGGCCAGGCCGACGCGGACCATCCTGTGCGTCAGGTGCTCGATGCCCCGCACCGACGCCACGCGAAACGGCGGGGGCTCCCGCCGGGTCGGCACCGTCACGACGCGAACGCCCTGATCCGCCCGCCTAGCGCTCGAGCGCCGGATCGAAACGGCGCGACTCGTCGATCGGGCTCATGAGCCCGACATGGTGGCCATCCGGGTCGACGACGACGGCGTAACGGGCGCCCCAGAACGCGTCGCAGGGTGCCTGGGCGGCTCGGACGCCTGCGTCGGCGGCTCGTTGGAAACAGGCGTCGACCTCGCCTCGGTCGGCGAGCGCGATCCCGATCACGACGGTGTTGCCCGGCCGGATGTCATCGAGGCCGGCGTCCCACGACCGAGCCATCTCGGTGTTGTCGAACGCGAGGTGCGGCCCGGGTCCGCGACCGACCTCGGTGTGGCGGCGTCCGGATCCCGCGGGCCACTCGGGCGCATCTGGTACGTCGAGACCGAGTGACCGGTAGAACGCGATGGTGGCATCCATGTCGGCCACCACCACGTTGATCTGCGAGAAGGTCGCCACGGTCGGCTGGGGACCGTCGGGTTCGGGCATGCCGACAGTCTCCACGCCCACGGCCGCGTCGTCGTGGACATTCTGGGGAGACTTGCGCTCGCCTACCGGCCCCAAAACCGACACAGAGGCGAGTTGCGCGGGCTTCCGCCGCAGAAGTCGACACAGAATGGGGTCATGACCTACGTCGCCGATCCGCGGGTCGATGCCTACATCGACGCCCTGCCCGCCTGGCAGCAGGCGATCTGCCGGGAGGTCCGCGACCTCGTCCACGCCGCCGATCCCGAGGTCGAGGAGACCGTCAAGCGGAGGGTCCAGCCGTATTTCGTGCTCGACGGCAACATCTGTGCCCTCCTCGCGGCGAAGGACCACGTCAACGTCTTCCTCTATGACGGTGCCATCGTTCCCGACCCCGAAGGGATCATCACCGGCGGCCACGACAACACGACGGCGCGCACGGTTGCCGTTCGGCAGGGCGAGACGCTCAATGCGCCTGCGCTCGGCGCGATGTTCCGGCAGATCATCGCCAACAACCGCGCCGGGGGCTGGCGCAGGCTCAAGGGCGAGCGCCGGTAGTCGGGACCGAGGGTTCTTGCCAATCGCTGAACACCTCGGCGACGCGGCGACGCCGTCGCGCCGGCGACCTAGCCTCGACGCCGATGGTGCGCATGGCCGCGGTCGTGGTCGGATCGGTCCTGACCGTGGCCGGCTGCGGCCCCGCCGATGGCACCGATCGGTCGGCGACGCCAGAAGCCGCGGTGTCGACGACGACACTCGTGGTGTCCGAGTCGACCACCAGCACCGTCGCCGGCCCGGGCCCCGCTCCCGCCACGACTGCGGTCAACCTCCTTCCCGACATCGCCATGGTGGACGTCGAATCGGCCGCCGAGGTGAACCTGCGCAGCCTGGCGGGGGCGGCGCCGATCCTGTTCTGGTTCTGGGCGCCCCACTGACCGCGGTGCCGGGCCGAGGCGCCCGACGTCGAGCAGTTCGCTCGACAACACGCCGATCGGGTCACCGTGGTCGGCATCGGCACCCAGGACAGCTTCGAGCAGGCCCAGGACTTCGTCGCCGACACCGGCGTGACGTTCGAGATGCTGTGGGAGCCCGGGTCGGCGTCATGGCAGGCCTACGAGGTCGTGGTGCAGCCCGAGGCCGTCCTGGTCGCCCCCGACGGCACCATCCTGGCCAGATGGCCGGATCTGTTCGAGGCCGCCGATGTGCTCGATGTGCTCGACGGTTGACCGCGGCGCCGGGCGTGGTCAGTCCGCCGGCTGGGTGAGATCGATGACCGAGTCGTCACCCCCGAACTGGTTGGGAACATAGGCGTCGGCGGCCCAGTCGTTCTCCCAGCGCTCGCCGTCGATCAGATAGCGGAACCGGTAGGC
>JBOGDS010000137.1:0-6313 GCA_050743075.1 Jiangellaceae bacterium
CCCATCGAAAGGCCCAGCACCCGGTGCTCGGTTCCCTCGACGTCGTCGCCGAGACCGATGACGACGACCACGTAGACGGCGAGGAGCATCAGCATCAGCCCGCACAGGACGACCGAGACGCCGAAGACCCGGCCCGCCAGCCGCCGCGCGCGCGGCAGGGCGAGCGCGACCACCGCCGCCGGCACGGCGGCCAGCCCCAGCAGCGCCCACGGCGTGAGGTCGTGCGGCACGTCGAGGAGCACCCGCAGGGCCCAGACGACCAGCGCGACGGTCACGGCGACCAGCACCGCCCAGGCCGCCCACAGCGCGCTGTCGCGCCGGATCCGGGCCCGGGTCGCCACCGAGACGTTCACCGCGCTCATCGAACGCCTCCTCACTCAGCCCGCAGAATCTCTGCCGGCCGCATCCCGGCGGCGAGGTGGGCCGGCCAGGCGGCTAGCAGGTTCGCGACCACCAGGGCCACCGGGAGGGCCAGCAACAGCGCCAGTGGCGCGGTCGGCGGCACGTACTGCACGGGTGTCAGCTCGGCTACGTACCGCCAGACGGTCCGCCCCAAGGCCACGCCGAGCGGGATGCCGGCCAGCAGGCCCGACAGCAAGAGCACCGTCGCCTGGGTGCGGAGCACACACCGGCATTGGCCGCGGCTGAGGCCAAGCGCCCGCAAGACGCCGAGCTCCTTTCGCCGGCGGCGGCCGGCGACTGCCACGGCATGGCCTACCGCTACCACCGCGAGCACGAACAGGAACGCTGCGAGGAACTGCGGCAGCGCCTTGACCTGGATCAGCTGGCTGAGGTCCGGCGCGATCGGCTCGGAGAACGGCATCTCGACGCCGAGCAGAGCCGCCGACTCCTGCGACATTCGCGCCTGAACGGCCGCCGGATCGGCGCCGGGTACCAGCGCCACGTGCGCCACCCGCATGCTGAATCCGTCGAAGAGCGCGTCGTGGCCCGCCCGCGTCACCCACGCGCCGGTCACGTAGTAGTTCTCGGCGGCCTCGGGCACGAACCCGAGCCCGCTGACCGCCAGCTCCCTGGCGTGACTGCCGGTCAACTCCACGATGTCGCCGATACCGGCACCCATCGCTTCTGCGGTGTAGGGCGCGAGCATGATCTCGGCGCCGCTGCTGGGCAGCCTGCCCTCGGTGACCACCACGTCCAAGGGCGAACCGACCGGGTCGAAGGTGTAGACCGTCACGGCCCCGCTACCGTGAGCCGCCACCGCCACTCGGGAGTCGTTGAGCGCCGTCACCTGTTCGTCGGCGGCGATCACGTCGAGCATCTCCTCCGCGGGAACGGTGTCGGCCCCTTCGTAGCCGAGGATGACCTCGAGCTGGTGGGCCTGGCCGAACCGAGCCGGGTTGGTCAGGGCGTCATCCACGCCGCTGGAGATTGTGAAGGCCGCGAGCACGCCGACCACCCCGACCACAGATCCGGCGAGGGCTGGGCGGACCGGCAGGCTGGCCCGCCCGCGACCGGGCTCCAGCGCGTACCGGACGCCGACGACCAACGGCACCGGCAGTCCGAACCGCGACAGCGCGTCGGCGACGGTCGAACGCCTGGCCAGCTCCGCACGTCCCAGCGCCCGGAACGCCGACCGCACCGAGAAGGCGGCACCCGCGTACGCCAAGATGGGCACAGCGACCAGCCCGACGGCGATCACTGCGGTGTCGATGTCGAATCCCGGCGACGGTTCGAACAGGGCCGCGCTGCCGACAGGGAACCACGCCGACGCCACGACAGCTGCCGCCGCACCGGCGGCAGCACCGACGACCGCGGCGATCGTCGGACCGACGGCCGCCGCCCGGATGGACGCCGCCGGCGCCAGGCCGAGGGCCCGCAAGACGTGCAGGTCGGCCACCGAGGCCGCCACGTGCCGGAGCATGGCCTGGCCCACCAGGACCAGCGCAGCCACACCGGCCACCAGCGCGAGCACCAGCAGGGTGTTGGCTTCGAACCCGGTAGTGCGCTGGATGAACCGGCGGGTGTCGTACATCTCCCAGACGTTGACGTCGGTGCCGGCGACCCTGGTCAAACCGTCCCGTAGTCCGGGCATCGCGGCCGGACCACCATCGAGATGGGCCAAGCCGTGCGGGATGACCGAACCCGACGTGCCCAGCAGGTTCGCCGCGTAGTGCTCGAACAGGCCGGCCGAGGGGATCAAGAGGCCCGGTGCACCGGGCGCGTCGCCCAGCAAGGCAGATCGGACCACGCCGACGATGCGCACCTCGACGGTCGGCCCGTCGGCCGGCAGCATCGGATCCTCGGCCAGCAGGTCGACGGTCTGCGGCTGGTAGAGCCGCAACGACATCGTGTCACCGACCCGCCTACCGTGAGTTCGCAGATACGCCGACGTCACGACGGCCTCGTCCGCGCGGGTCGGGTCGGCCAGCCGGCCGGCCAGGATCGCTGGGCGTTCCACGTCGCGGAACATGGCCCGGTCCATCGGCACCGGTCCGCCGTAGGTCTGGTCGAGGCGCTGCCCGTCGACCTCGAACTGGGCGAGGACGTACGTCGCGAGCGATTCCACCTCGGGCAGCGCACGCACCGCCGCCCAGTCGACGTCGGCGCGGCCGGGCAGGATCTCGACGTCGACGGGCAGCGCTCCCGCAGCCAGTCGCCCCACGGCCGTCGCTCCCCGCTTCGCACCCGCCACGGCCGTCATCACGGTGGCGCTCGCGCGCCACCAGCAGTGCCAGCACCAGCAGCGACCGCCATCGCCGACGGAGCTCCAGCCGGAACCACGCGGCGGTCATCACTCGGCCCTCAGCACGTGGCCGATGCGCAACGTGGCGGCCCGGTGCGAGGGCCACGCCGCGAGCAGGCTGGCCGCCAGCAGGGCGACCGGGAGGGCCAGGGCGAGCGCCAAGACCGCCACCGGCGGCACGTAGAACACCGGCATGCTCTCGGCGACGTAGCGCCACACCGTCCGGCCGAGAGCGATTCCCAGCGGGATGCCGACGGCCACCCCGACCAGCGCGAGCACGGTGGCCTGGGTCACGACCATCCAGCGCGACTGCCGGCGGGTCATCCCCAGGGCACGCAGCACGGCGACGTCGTGGCGACGGCGGCGCACGGCCGTCGCCAACGCGTGCCCGACGGCGCCGAGCGCGAGCAGCGCCAGGAAGCCAGCGAGGACCAGCGGCAACGTGCGGATCTGCTGGATCTCGGCCAGCGTCGTCGGCGGCGCCGGCGGCGCGAGTTCGATGCCGGGGACGTCGCTCACGTCGGCGGGGTCGGCACCTGCCGCGATGGCGGCTGCGGCCACGATGGGCGCTGTGGCCTCCTCCACCCGCGCCGCCACGTCGGCCGGGTCGGAGCCGGGCTCGAGCGCGACGTGGCCGGTGTGGAACTTGAACGCGGTGCCCGTCTCGTCGGTGAAGACGGCGTCGTAGCCGTCGGCCGTTACCAGGGCACCGCTTGTGTAGTCGTTGTGCGACATCTCCGGCATGAAGCCGATGCCGACGACGGTGAGCGCCGCCGCGCCGGCCGGATCGGTGAGCTCGATCGTGTCGCCCAGCCCCGCGCCCAGAGCGGTGGCCGAGGCCGGCCCGAGGGTGACCTCGGCGGCCGTCTGCGGCAGCCGCCCGTCGGTCAGGACGTAGCCGAGCGGCTCCCCGACCGGGTCGTAGGACAGCACCGCCACCGTGGCGTCGTCCATCCCCGCGACACCGGCCCGGGTGTCGTTGACGCCGGCCACGACTGGCACGTCCGCGATGGCGGCGAAGGCCTGCTCGGTCGGGATGAAATCGACACCGTTCAAGCCCACGAACGCTTCAAGCTGATGGACGACGCCGAACCGCTCCGGCTGCGCCGCGGCGTCGCTGACGCCGCTGGAGAACGTGAACGCGGCCAGCACGCCGAGCGCACCGAAGACCGCGCCGACCAGGGCCGGCCGCACCGGCACCGCCTGCCGGCCCCGCCCCGGCTCCAGCGCGAACCGGATCCCGACGACCAGCGGCACGGGCAGCCCGGCCCGGGAGGCCACCGCAGCGACGGCGGAGCGCCGCGGCATCGCGGCCGAGCCGAGGGTCCGCTCGGCGAACGCGGCGGCAATCAGGGCTCCGAGGACCACGAGCACCGCCACCGCAGCCAGACCCACGCCCTGGACGGACGGATCGACGTCGACGCCCGGCGCGGGCTCGACCAGCGACGCGGTGCCGATCGGGAACCATCTCGACGCGACGATCGCGCCGGCCACGCCGAGCAGAGCGCCGACGCCGCCCGCGATGGCGGGGCCGGCGACCGCCGCCCAGCGGGTCTGAACCGGCGTCATCCCGACGGCACCAAGCAGACGCAACTCGGTGACCGTCGACGTCGCGTACCGGGCGATCGCCAGGCCGACCAGGAAGACGGCGGCGACCGCCGCCGCCAGGGCGAACACCAGCAGGCCGTCGGCCTCGAACCGGCTGACCTGCTGGAAGTGACGGACGTCCTCCGCCACGTTCCAGACGTCTATGTCCGGCTGGCCGGTGAGGGCGGCGAGGCTGCGGGTGAAGCTCGGGATCGCCGCTTCCCCGCCCTCGAGGCGGATCAGGGCGTTGAGGTACGCGCCGCGCTCGGCGCCGAGCAGGTTGTCCTCGTACGCGGTGAAGAAGCCGGCCGACGGGAAGGCCGAGCCGCTGTCCCCCTGTGTCTCGTCGCCGTACCAGAACGACCGGACGACGCCCACGATCGTCGACTCGACCCTCGGTCCCTCGGGCTCCCCCGGCTCGACGTTCTCCAGGAAGTACGCGTCGGCCTGGTCCGGCGAGTAGAGGTGGAACGTCAGGCTGTCCCCGACGTCCTTGTCGGTGCTCTCGGCGAACGCCGGCGTGATGACCACCTCGTCGGACCGGGCCGGGTCGGCCAGGCGACCCCGCAGGACCACCGGGCGCTCGATCGTGCGCGTCGCCTCCGAGTCGGCCGGCGGTGCCGGCTGCTCGCTCGCGACCTCGGGCGGCACGCCCTCGATCTGGTAGCTGCTCAACAGGATGGTGGTCAGCGCCTCCACCTCGGGCAACGCACGTACGGCATCCCAGTCGAACCCGGGCTGGTTCGGGACGACGATGATGTCCGGCGGCAGCGTCTGGGCCAGCAGCCGCTCCCCGGCGGAAGCACCGCGCCGGGCGCCGGCCACGGTCGTCATCACCGTGCCAGCGGCCAGCGCGACCAGCAGCGCCAGCACGACCAGCGACCGCCACCGGCGGCGCAGGTCGAGCCGGAACCATGACCTAACGGCGGCCATCACTCGGCCCTCAGCACGCCGGCGACAGGCAAGGAACCGGCCCGGCGCGCCGGCCAGGCCGCGAGCAGGTTGGCCGTGAGCAACGAGAACAGCACGACCAGCGACGACGCCAGCCACACCGCCGGCGGCACGTAGTGGACGTACATCACATCCGCGACCGAGCGCCAGACCGTCCGGCCCAGGGCGACGCCGAGCGGAATGCCGGCGACGAGTCCCACCAGAGCGAGGACGGTGGCCTGCGTGGTCACCGCGCCACGTGTCTGGCCCGGCGTCATCCCAGGGCCCGCAACACCGCCAGCTCTCCTCGGCGCCGACGGACCCCTGTCGCCACAGCGTGCCCGACCGCGCCCACGGCGAGCAGCGCCACGAATGCGGCCAGCACGGTGGGCAGCGCCCGCATGAGCCGCAGTTCCGCGGGGCTGTCGAACTCGAAGGGGAAGAGCCCGAAATCCTCGGTCGGCACCGCCGCGGACAGCCGCGGCAGGATCGTCTCGGGCTCGACGCCGGGTTCGAGGGCTATCTCCGCGTAGTGTAGCTGGAAGCTCTCGCCGAAGAGACCGTCGTACGCCGCCGGCGTCAGGACCGCTAGGGGGCCGATCGCCCGATCGAAGACGCCGACGCCAACGACGGCCAGGTCGGCCACGCCGCTCGTGCCGGTCAACGAGATCGTGTCGCCCACCCCCAGGCCGAACTGGTCAGCCGCCAACCGCGAGAGCAGGGTCTCGGTCGATCCCGCGGGCAGCCGGCCGTCGGGCACCACGTAGCCGAGCGGCGCTCCGACGGGGCTGAAGGAGAGCGCGGTGACCTGCTGACCGCCGGTCTCGGCCACCTGGGCACGGATGCCGTTGACCCCGAGCACGCCGGGCACGTCGGCCAGCGCCGCGAACACGGGCTCGGCCGGCGCCATGGTACCGCCGGCGAAGCCGACCCAGGCCTCGATCTGGTGGACCACCCCGAACCGGGCCGGGTTCGACGCGGCATCGTGAACCGCGGTGGAGAACGCGATCGCGGCCGCCACGCCGGTGACGCCGACCACCGCGCCGATCAGCGCGGGCCGGACCGGTGCCGCCGGGCGCCCCTGCCCGGGTT
>JBOGDS010000138.1:0-6278 GCA_050743075.1 Jiangellaceae bacterium
GTACCTGGCCACGGTGATCGACTGCCACACCAAGGCCGTGGTCGGCTGGTCGATGGCCAAGCACATGCGCACGTCCTTGATCTGTGACGCGCTGACCATGGCAGCTGGCAACGTCGACGTCGCCATGACGCGCACCCGGGAGCTGCCGGAGGCGATCCCTGCAACCACACCGGCACAACCCGCGTCAACGTCCGCCTGAGCGCGCCGGCCAAATCGGAGGACCGACATGAAGAAGCTCGTCAACGACCCGGCTGACGTCGTCAAGGAGGCGCTGCTCGGCATCGAAGCAGCCCACCCGGAACCTGCGCGTCGACCATCCCAACAAGATCGTCTACCGGGGCGACGCGCCGGTCTCCGGCAAGGTCGGCCTGATCTCGGGCGGCGGCTCGGGACACGAGCCGCTGCACGGCGGCTTCGTCGGTCAGGGCATGCTCGACGCCGCCTGCGCCGGCGAGGTCTTCACCTCCCCGGTGCCCGACCAGATGCTCGAGGCCACCAAGAAGGTGGACGGCGGTGCCGGCGTCCTGCACATCGTCAAGAACTACACCGGCGACGTCATGAACTTCGAAATGGCCGCCGAGCTGGGGGCCGCGGAAACCGGTGTCGATGTCGTATCGGTGGTGACCGACGACGACGTCGCGGTCCAGGACAGCCTGTACACGGCTGGCCGCCGGGGGGTCGGGGTCACCGTGATCCTGGAGAAGATCGCCGGTGCGGCGGCCGAGCAGGGTCGGACGCTGAACGAGGTGGCTGATGTCGCGAGACTCGTCAACGCCAACGGCCGCAGCATGGGGATGGCGCTCACGTCGTGCACCGTCCCGGCCGCGGGCAAGCCGACGTTCGAGCTCGGCGAGGGCGAGATGGAGATCGGCATCGGCATCCACGGCGAACCCGGCCGCAGGCGAGTTCCCCTTGCACCGGCACGGGAGATCGCCGCGATGCTCGTCGAGCCCATCGTCTCGGACCTGCCGTTCACCAGAGGCGACGCGGTAGTCGCGTTCGTCAACGGCATGGGCGGCACGCCGCTGATCGAGCTCTACCTCATGTACAACGAGGTGGCCTCGATCCTGCGTGGGCACGGCGTCGGGATCGCCCGGTCGCTGGTCGGGCCGTACATCACCTCGCTGGAGATGGCTGGGTGCTCCGTGACGCTGGTCAAGGTCACCGACGACCTGCTCGCCCTCTGGGATGCTCCGGTCAAGACGCCGGCGCTTCGGTGGGGAGCCTGACGATGTCCGATGCCGTCACCTTGGCAGGCCTGGAGGCCTGGGTCCGCGGGTTCGCTGCCCTGATCGGGGAGAACAAGGAGCAGCTGACGCAGCTCGATGCCGCGATCGGCGACGCCGATCACGGCACGAACATGGACCGGGGGATGACGGCGGTGCTCGCGGCGCTGGACGGTGGCGATCCACCGGCCAGCGCCGCGGCGCTGTTCAAGCAGGTCGGCATGACCCTGGTGAGCACGGTGGGCGGCGCCAGCGGACCGCTGTTCGGTACGTTCTTCCTCCGCTTCGGCACGGGAGCGGGCGAGGTCACCGAGCTCGATCCGAAGGGCTTCGCCGCCGCTCTGCGTGCGGGTCTCGACGGCATCGTCGCCCGCGGCAAGGCCGAGGCCGGCGACAAGACGATGTACGACGCCCTGGCGCCATCGGTCGACGTCCTCGACGCCGCGCTCGACGGCGGCGGGGATCTCGCGACGGCGTTGCGTGCGGCGTGCGATGCGGCCGAGGCCGGTCGAAACGCGACGATCCCGATGCTGGCCCGCAAGGGACGGGCCTCGTACCTCGGCGAGCGCAGCGTCGGACACCAGGACCCGGGGGCGACCAGCGTTGAGCTGCTGGTGCGCACGGCCGCGGACGCCCTGGGCTGACGGAGCACGACATGGTCGGTCTAGTGGTCGTCTCCCACAGCCCGGCGCTGGCCCGCGCGGCGGTGGCCCTGGCGGGCGAGATGATCCACGGCCGGACCGTTCGCACCGCCGTCGCTGCCGGCCTGGACGAGACGACCTTCGGAACCGACGCCGTGCGGGTCAGAGAGGCGATCGAGGAGGTCGACGGTCCCGGAGGCGTCCTGGTGCTGATGGACCTCGGCAGCGCCGTGCTCTCGGCGGAGCTGGCGGTCGACCTGCTCGACCCGGACGTCGCCGCCCGGGTCCGGCTGTGCGCGGCGCCCATCGTCGAAGGTCTCGTCGCGGCCACGGTCGCAGCGGCAGGAGGCGCGTCGCTACCGGAGGTCGAGGCCGAAGCCGCGGCGGCCCTTGCCGGCAAGCAGTCCCACCTCAGCGCCCCTGCCGCCGCCAAGACCCCGGAAACCGTCGAGGAACCGTCGGCCCAAGCAGTCTTCGTGGTCGCCAACACCCACGGCCTGCATGCCCGCCCCGCCGCACGGCTGGTCGCCGAGACGCGCAGCCTCGACGCGCGGGTCCGGCTGCGCAACCTCACCACCGGTTCCGGGACCGTGCCCGGCTCGAGCCTCAGCCGGGTCGCGACGCTCGGTGCCCTCTCCGGACATCGCATCGAGGTCACCGCCAGCGGCAGCCAGGCTCGAGAGGCCGTCGAGCACGTCGTGGCGCTCGCGTCCCGTCGCTTCGACGAGGCCGATGCCACGCCCGCCGCGAGTGTCCCCGTCATGGCGGTCCCGCGCGGCCCCCACCCGGCATCGCCGGGCATCGCCGTCGGCCCGGTGTGGCACCCCGGCGGCCATGCGGTCGGCGTCGAGACCGCACCGGTCGGCGATCCCACGACCGAGTGGCGCCGGGTCCGCGGCGCCGTCGCCGCCGTGCGGCGCGAGACGGTTCACACCCGGGCGCAGACTGCGCGTGAGCTCGGCGAAGCGGCGGCCGGTGTCTTCGACGCCCACCTCATGCTGCTCGACGACTCCGAACTGCTCGACGACGTGCGCCGCCGGATCGACGCCGGCAGCAGCGCTCCGGTGGCGTGGTCGGAGGTCCTGGCTGCAACGCAGGCCGACCTCGAAGGTCTGCCGGACGACTACCTGCGCGCCCGGGCCGCCGATTTCGGTGCGGTACGCGACCAGGTGCTGCTCGCGATGTACGGGCGCGCCTCGACCTTCGAGTTGCGCGAGGGCGTTCTCGTCGCCGCCGACCTGACGCCGGCCCAGGCTGCCACCCTCGACCGCGGAACGGTGGCGGGCATCGTTCTCGCATACGGCAGCCCGACGTCGCACAGCGCGATCCTGGCCCGGTCCCGGGGCATCCCGGCCGTCGTCGGTGCGGGTGCCGGGGTGCTCGCCGTCCCGGACGGGACGACGATCGCCCTGGACGGAGAGAGCGGCGAGGTGATGGTCGATCCCGGCCCCGAGACGCTCGTGACGATCAAGGCACGGGCGGCTGACCGCGACCGGCGGTTCGACAGAGCCATGCGAGCGGCCCGGCATCCGGCCGTCACCCGTGACGGCACGACGATCCACGTCGCCGCCAACGTCAGCGACGCCGCCGAGGCAGCCGTGGCCGTCGAGCACGGAGCCGACCGGGCCGGGCTGATCCGTACCGAGTTCCTCTTCCTGAGCCGCGAGACAGCGCCGACGGTCGACGAGCAGGAGGCCGCTTACCGGGCCAATGCCGAGCGCCTCGGCGGGCGCCGGGGAGTCTTCCGCACGTTCGACGTCGGGGGCGACAAGCCGCTGCCGTACATCGACGTGCCGGTCGAGGCGAACCCTTTCCTCGGGCTGCGCGGCATTCGTCTAGCCCTGGCCCGGCCCGACCTCCTGCTCGACCAGTTGCTGGCGATCTGCCGAGTCGCCGCCGACCTCCCGGTCAGCGTCATGTTCCCGATGGTCGGCCACGTCGACGAACTCCTGGCGGCGCGGGCAGTGCTCGACGACGCCGCGACCGTCGACGGCCGCGCGCTGCCGGGCGGCCTCGAGGTCGGCGTCATGGTCGAGGTGCCGGCCGCAGCGTTGAAGGCGGACTCGTTGGTCCCGCACGTCGACTTCTTCAGTATCGGGACCAACGACCTCACCCAGTACACGCTGGCCGTCGAGCGGGGCAACGACGCCCTCACCGCGACCGCCGACCCGCTCGACCCCGCTGTGCTCCGGCTGGTCGACCATGTGTCCCGAGCCGCCGCCGGACAGGCCAAGGTCGCGGTCTGCGGCGAGGCGGCCTCCGATGCGGCGGCGGTGCCCATACTCGTGGGTCTCGGCGTCGACGAGTTGAGCGTCACACCGTACGCGGTGCCGCTGGTGAAGCAGGCCGTGTGCAACCTGGACCTTGCGGACTGCCGGCCGCTCGCCCGCGCCGCGCTGGACCTGGCCACGGCCGCCGAGGTCCGCGCCCTCACATCCTGAGGCTCCCGCGTGCGTGACCAGGTCATGAGACGTACATTCGCACCTCGACGGTGTGCCAGTGCTCGCTCGTCGCCTCACCGCAGGTGCCGTCACGCTGCTCGGACTGGCCGGGTGCGCGGCCAGCGGAACGACGCCGGCGCCGACTCCTGAGTCACCCGCGGCCGGGGCGGAGGAATCGCCTACGGTCAGCGCGTCACCAACCACGTCCGCGTGCGACGAGCCCTGCTACGGACAGGCCGAGACGGTTGGCAGGCTGTCGCGCGACGTAGTCGTCGAGGTGAGCGGCATGGCGGCGAGCCGCCGGGTGCCCGGCGTGTACTACGTGGTCAGCGACCAGCCCGGCACATCGGAGGTGGTGGCGGTCCGGGAGGACGGCACGCTCGTCGCCCGGATCAGCGTCGACGGCATGTCGGCGGAGAACGCCGAGGCGCTGGCCGTCGGGCCCTGCGACACGACCGGGCCCGACCCGTGCGTCTTCGTCGGCGACATCGGCGACCACATCGGCCGGCCCGACGTCGTCGTCCACCGGTTCCCGGAGCCCGACCTGACGACTCCTCCGCGGGACCCGGTCGCGGCGGACGCTGTTCGCTACACCTACCCGGACGCGCCGACCGACGCGGAGGCCCTGGTCGTCGACGACACCGGCCGGCCGATGATCGTCAGCAAGGCTGCGTTCGACCATGCGTCGGCCACCACTGGGCCGACGCGCCTCTATCGCGGTGATCGCGAGGGTGGCGTCCTCGAACTGCTCGGCGAGATCGACCTTCCCGAGCCCGAGCGTCCCGTGTTCGCCGGCCTCGTCGGCAACGCCGTCACCGACGCGTCGTCCGCCGACGGCCGGGTGCTGCTGCGCACATACGACGAGGTCCTCGAGTTCGCAGCACCCGAGCCCGGATCGGACCTCGCGGGCTTCCCCGGCTGGCCGCTACGTCGGGTGCCGGCCCCGGACCAGATCCAGTCCGAGGCGGCCGCGTACCGCGCCGACGCCTGCGGCTACCTCACGATCTCCGAGTTCACCGGCTCGATCGACTCGGTCGACTGTCGCCCGTCGTGAGGTGACTTACCGATGGTCGGTCACAGGCCCCAGAAGGTGCCGCGCAGCCGGTCCGGTTCGCAACACTTGCGATGGGATGAGGAACGGACGCGATGGACACGGCCGACCGCATCGAGCGGGCACAACCGCTGAGCGTAGCGGGAGCCGCCGGCGCCTCGGCGCGGCTCGGCACAGCGCGCCGCTCGCCGGTGCGGGCGAGACTGGCACTGTGCGGGTCCGGCTCGAGGTCGGTGCCGGGGGCATCGCCGCCGCCGCCTGCTCACCCGCGGGCGCCCGGATTCGGATCGAGGTCGAAGGCGGCGCGACCGAGGGCAGCAAGGTCAACCGCACGGGGCTCGACGGGCGCCCGCGGACGCTACGTCTACGTCGTGCGAGCCGTCGTCGAGGGTGCGACCCTCGGGGCCGGGGACACCCTGGAGTTCGGCGTCATCGCCGGCTCGGACAACCTCCACGGCCAGCCGGGGCGCGGGGAGCTGGGGCTGACCGGATTCTGGGCGCCTGAGCTTGCCCGCGAGGCGATCTACGGCGCACTCACCGGGCGCCGCACGTACGCCACGACCGACGCGCGGATTCTCCTCGACTTCACGCTCAACGGCGCGCCGATGGGTGCGACCGCCGAGTCCGACGGGTCGAATGCGTTGAACATCCGGGCCCATGGCACCGGCGCCATCGAGAGTGTCGAGCTCATGGTCGGCGACCCGGCCAGCGGGCGCTTCGGCGTCGCGAAGCGCTGGACGCCCGACGCTGCCGACTTCGTGATCGAGTGGGAGGGCGCCACCCCCTCCCGGATCCGGCGCTCTACTACGTACGCCTACGCCAGGCTGTGTCCTATCGCGGGCGGGTCCCGATGGCATGGTCGAGCCCGACCTGGACGCGGCGGAGCATCGCATGACCCCGGCCGTGCAGCGCACCGGCC
>JBOGDS010000139.1:0-6262 GCA_050743075.1 Jiangellaceae bacterium
GATGCCGCCGCCCGGTCGCGCCAGGGCGAGGACCAGATGTACGACCTGGCCGACGGCTACGGCGGGCGCTACATGATCGCGGTCGGAGAGATCGAGGGCGACCTCGACGACGTGGCCGGGCGCTTCGTGTGCGACCGGGCGGCCGAGCACGGTCTGGCCGTCGCCGTCGAATTTCCTCCCCTGGACGTCGATCCCCGACGCCGCCCTGGCGTGGGACATCGTCCGTCTGGCCGGCCGCGACAACGGCGGCGTGCTGGTCGACACCTGGCGCCACTTCCGAGGCGCGGCCGACGAGGACATGCTCCTTGCTATCCCGGCCGAGCGCATCCGGTCTGCCAATCACCAGGATGATCGCCTCGAGGCCGAAGTCGACCGGCCGGTCCGATGGGTCCTCGATCAGGGAGCGAGCGGCGTCGACCGTGATCTGCGGCACGACGACGCGTGACTCCTCCAGCGTCCCGCGGGGCGCCGGGCCCGTGGGAGCCGCCGGTGCCCGTTCGGCGAGACGCTCGGCGAAGGCGGCGTCCTGGCTGATCCTGGTGAGGAGCTCCTCCTTCAGCGCGGCGTCCCGGTTGATGTTCCGTGGCGCGTCCAGGCGGCCCACGGCACCCCTCCTTCGTCCCCGTCCCTCGCGCGACGATCGTGCGCCGAAGCGAGGGCTTCGCGCGATACCTGTCAGATCTCCTGGGCTAGCAAGGCCACGACGTCCAGGCCGGGCAGCAACCGCCGCTCCTGGCCCGCGGCTACGGGTTGACCATCGAGCAAGACCGGTGGAGAGCCATGAAGACTCCTGCCGTCCCCTGCGCACTTCGCAGCGATCGATGACGACTACCAGAGTGGGTCGACGGCTCTGAGGTACAGCGTCGGAGCGCTGGTCGCGGCCTCATTCGTGTCGCGGTGGGATGTTCTGGTTGAGGCGGAACAGGTTCGTCGGGTCGTAGCGACCCTTGATCGCCGCGAGCCGATCACGATTGCGCGCGCCGCCGCAGCTCGTCCTTGAGCACCTTGCCGACCGCCGAGCGCGGCAGCTCGTCCACCAACCGCACCGAGCGTGGCACCTTGAAGCCGGCGAGGGCGGCGCGCATGTGCGCGAGCAGCTCGGCCTCGCTCGGCCGCGCATCGCGCGCCGGTACGACGAAGGCGACGCCGACCTCGCCCCAGCGTCCGTCCGCCACGCCGACGACGGCCGCGTCCGCGACGGCGCCGTGCTCGGCCAGCGCCCCCTCCACCTCGGCCGGGTACACACTCTCGCCGCCCGAGACGAACATGTCCTTGATGCGATCGACGATCCGGTAGTCGCCCTGCTCGTCTTGCTCGGCGACGTCGCCGGTCAGCAGCCATCCGTCGGCGAAGGCCCGCTCAATGGCCTCGGGGTCGGGCCAGTAGCCGGCGAACACGTTGGGGCCTCGCACCACGAGCTCGCCGCGCGCCGCGTCGTTCAGCAGTCGCCGGAGGCGGGGTCGCGCAGCGCCACGTCCACGTGCGCGTAGGGCCGGCCGGCCCAGCCGCGCTTGCGCTCGGCGTCCTCCGCCGGCAGGCAGAGGACGTTCGGCGCCGCCTCGGTGAGGCCGTAGCCCTGCACGATTGCAACACCGCGCTCCTGCCAGGTGCGCAGCAGCGCCTCGGGGATCGGCGCTCCGCCCACGACGGCCACGCGCAGGCTCGAAAGATCGGCGTTCGCGAAGGCGGCGTCCTGGGCCATGAACTGGTAGGTGGCGGGCACGCCCATCATCGTCGTCACCCGCTGCTCGGCGATCAGCGCCAGCGCGCGCGCCGGATCGAACTCCCGCGCCAGCACGACGGTCGCGCCGACCCACCAGGCCAGCAGCGGCTGCACGTTCCAGCCGCCGACGTGGAACTGCGCAGCACGGCGAGCACGATGTCCGAGCCTCCGAGCGGCAGCGTCCGATCGAGGCTGAGGTTCGTCCAGAAGCAGTTCGCGTGCGTGAGCACTGCGCCCTTGGGCCGGCCGGTGGCGCCCGACGTGTAGACGAGCAGGAGCGGATCGGCGTCGTCGACTACGGCGTCGTTGGCGTCGCCCGCCCCGTCGCCGAGCGCGTCGAGCGCCCCGCGCGACGGCTCCACCCGTTCCACCGGTGGCTCGGCCGGCGCCTCCCGGCCGGGCTCGACGAACAGCAGCGCAGGCTCGGCGTTGTCAAGCTGGTAGGCGAGCTCGCGCGCGGTCAGGCGCCAGTTGAGCGGCAGGAGCACGAGGCCCGTCTTCGCGCAGGCGAACAGCAGCTCCACGTGCTCGGGGGAACTCGCCGTCAGCGTCGCCACCCGGTCGCCGCGCCGCAGCCCGCGGGCGAGCAGCGAAGCCGCGAGCAGCTCGGAGCGGCCGTCGAGTCGCGCGTAGGTGATCACCTGGTCGTCGCAGCGCATCGCGACCCGCTCGGGCGTCGCACGCCCGCGGTCGCGCAGCCAACGCGAAAGGGTGTGCGCACCCTGGCTCCCGCGCCCTCCCCGGCAGCGCGACCACCAAGCCGACGAAGCGGAGGTAGCGCTCCGGCTGTCACTCCGTGCCCTCCCTGAGGAACGCGGTCAGCACGATGCGAGACCGCATCGCCAGACCGGCGGCGGTCTTGCGGCGCCGGCACCACCGTTCCAGCGTCGCTCGCTCCTCGGCGGTCACAGTGATCTCGACGGTGGGGCGTCCTCGGCGGGCCATGAGCGTTCCTCCCATGCTGGCTCACCGGGGCGAACACGCCCGCACCAACCGAACTCCCACCCACCAACAAATCTCTAACAACTTCTGTGTCAGGACACTAGACCGCGTGGGGCTCCTGATGGACGACCCGCTCGTCACGGACCACGGCGCCGTCGTGCACGACGGTCCTGCGTGCCCGGAAGCTGTTCATCATGAACAGCGACAAGAGCAGGCCGATGCCGCCGACGATCATCAGGATGATGCCGACGACGTTGATGTCGATGCCGGAGACGGTGGTCTCGACGGCGAAGGTGAGGATGGCGCCGACCGCGATCAAGAAGATGCTCACGCCAAGGCCCATCGTGGGTCCTCCGTAGTGGAAAGCGCCGGCCCGGGGGCCGGCACGCCAGCAACCGGCGATCTCGCTACCCGATCGGTCGGGATGCGATACGTGGCGATGGGGTGGTCGGGGCGCCGCGCCATGGGGTGATGGCAGGATGCAGACCTGCGAGGCGAGGAGGAACCGTGGCCGGACCGCTGGCCGGCGTCCGCATCATCGAGCTCGGAGGCATCGGTGCAGGTCCGTTCTGCGGAATGGTGCTGGCCGACATGGGCGCCCAGGTCATCCGATGCGAACGCCCGGCGGCCGCCGCGTCGGATGCACCGGCCGACCTGTTGCTGCGGGGCCGGCGCTCGCTCGCCGTCGACCTGAAGCATCCCGACGGGGCGGCGGTCGTCCTCGACCTGATCGCCGGGTCGGACGCCGTCATCGAGGGGTTCCGGCCCGGCGTCGCCGAGCGCCTGGGTCTGGGCCCGGACGACTGCCTGGCCCGCAATCCCAAGCTGGTCTACGGGCGGATGACGGGATGGGGCCAGGACGGACCGCTGGCCGGGACGGCCGGGCACGACATCAACTACATCGCCCTGGCCGGCGCCCTCCATTCGATCGGCCGACGGGACGGGCCGCCGGTCCCACCCCTCAACCTGGTCGGCGACTTCGGGGGCGGCGGCATGCTGCTCGCCCTCGGCCTGGTCGGCGGGCTGTTCGAGGCGCAGCGGTCGGGTGTCGGCCAGGTTGTCGACGCGGCCATGGTCGATGGGGCCGCATTGCTGATGACGATGTTCCACTCGTTGCGGGCCGCGGGCCTGTGGTCCGACGAGCGGGGCACGAACCTGCTCGACACGGGGGCCCCCTTCTACGACGTGTACGAATGCGCCGACGGCGAGCACGTCAGCATCGGGTCGCTCGAACCGCAGTTCTACGCCGAGCTGTTGGCCCGGCTCGACCTCGACGGCTCGGAGGCGGACTCCGACCTGCGCCAGCGCATGGACCGGGCGCGCTGGCCGGCGATCAGGGAACGGCTGGCGGCGGTGTTCCTGACCAGGACGAGGGCCGAGTGGACCGAGCTGCTGGAGGGCACCGACGTCTGCTTCGCACCGGTGCTCTCGCTGGCCGAGGCGCCGCGGCACCCGCATCTCGTGGCGCGGGGCACCTTCGTCGAGATGGACGGGGTGCCCCAGCCAGCACCCGCCCCCCGGTTCAGCCGGACGCCGAGCGCGATGGCCGGGCCCGCGGTTCGGCCCGGAGCGGACACCGACGCCGTGCTCGCCGAGCTCGGTCTCGACGCCGACCGGGTGGCCAAGCTCCGCGACGCGGGTGTGGTGTCCTGACCGGTGGCCGCGATCGTCTTCTCCCATGCCCATCCCGACGACGAGTCCATCGCGACGGCCGGGGTGATGGCCAGGATGGCCGATGAGGGCCACCGGGTCGTGCTGGTCGTCGCGACCAAGGGGGAGGGAGGCGAGGTGCCCGACGCGTTCCTCGACCCGGGTGAGACGCTCACCGAACGCCGGGTGAAGGAGACTATGGCCGCGGCCGGGATCCTCGGCGTGGCGCGAGTCGAGTTCCTCGGCTACATCGACTCCGGCATGGCCGGCCCGCGGCCGCCCACGACGAGCGCCTGCGTCAGTTCGCCGAACTGATGGCCGAGATCGAGCTCGACGAGAACTTCGCCGTCCCCGAGGCCAGCCTCACCACCGCGGTCGACGTCACATCTTGGCTGGACCGGAAACGGGCGGCCATGACCGCCCACGCCAGCCAGATCCCGCCCGATTCCTGGTTCCTGACCATCCCGCCCGAGATGTTCGCCATGGCGTTCGGCACGGAGTGGTTCATCCACGTCGGGGCCGAGCCCGGCTTGCGGGAGACCTCGCTCCTCGATTGGACTGCCCGGGTGACCGGGTGTTCCGCGCCTTCACCGATCCGAACGAGCTGAAGATGTGGTTCTGGCCTACCGTGTTCGCCACGGAGGCCGCCTTCGACCCTCGGGTCGGCGGGGTCTATGCCATCCGAAAGCACGGGGCTGCCCGACGGTCAGAACATGGGCGTCTCCGGTCGCGTCGTCGAGGTCACGTACCCGGCCGTTTGGTGATCACGTGGCGATGGGACGGCGAGGACGACGAGTCCACCGTGCATCTCGGTCGGCGATCTCGACCGCGGGCTGACCGAACTCGTCCTCACCCACGACGGCCTGACGTCGGCCGAGGCCGGCGACAACCACACCGCGGGCCGGACCGACTGCCTTGACCGAGCGGCTGGGCGCCGGGGGCTGACCGGGCGGCCTAGCCCTCGATCGGGTTGCCGTCGGCGCCGACCGCCCACCACACGCCCCTGACGGCCTGGCCGTTCACGTCGCCGGGGGCGGCGTCGGCCGCGAAGGTGTACAGCGGCCGTTCGTTGACCGTGAGCTGCGTGCCGCTCGGCGCGTCGATCGTGCCGAACATCGCCTGGTCGAGCCCGTCGGCGACCTCGAAGCCCTCGTCGACGATCGCGGGCGGCCAACTGTCGAGGCACTCACCCGAGCAGTTGCTGGTTCCGGGCTCGTCCATGTCGAAGACGTACAGCGTGAAGCCCTGCGCATCGACCAGGACATCTCCGAGGCTGGTGTTGGCGACGTCGACCGTGGCGTCGGAGGCCGCGGCGGCGGTGGTGTCGGTCGTGGCGTCGTCGGCGCCGTCGTCGTCGTCGCCGCATGCGGCAAACAGCAGTGCGAGCGCCGCCAGTCCGGCGGCGAGCTTCGTGGGCACGTTGACGTACCTCCCGGTGGTGAGTTGGTCCTGGGAGATACGAGCCGGACCGACCGGGTGTTCAACCGAGCAGAGGGGCGTAGGTCACGGTCGCGACCGCGACCGGGTCGGGTTGGCCGACGGACGTGATGGTGACGTCGACGACCGACAACCGGCGACCCATGCGCAGCAGCCGGCCCTCGCCCACGAGATCGGACGGGGCGGGCGGGCGCAGGAAGCTGATGGTGAGGCTCGACGTGAGCGCGTCGACGCCCGCCGGGAGCTGAGCCAGGGTGAGCAGCCAGGCGACGGTGTCGGCCATGGTCATGAGCGTCGGCCCGGAGACGGTGCCGCCCGGCCGGATCTCGGCGCCCTCGGCGCTCACCCGGTAGCGCAGGCGGAGCCGCTTGTCGCCGACCTCCTCGACCGTGATGCGGGCCTGCATGCCGGTCTCGGGGAACGACCGGTGGAGCCGCTCGGTCAGCTCGGCGGCGGTCGAGGTCGGCGCGGTCGGCACCCGGGACATCCCGGTGAGTCTTGCGGATTTGT
>JBOGDS010000140.1:0-6240 GCA_050743075.1 Jiangellaceae bacterium
GATCGTGTGGTACAATAGAGAGCGCCTCCACAGCTCCCTCGGTTACCTTCCGCCGGAAGAGTTCGAGGAGCTACGAGGCCGACGAGAAGCTGCATAAGCCGTGTCCGGTTCCCGGGGGGAGCACCAGAGCCAGTTCGCGGTCAGACCGGCGAGCACCACCGCGGAGAGCAACGCGCACAGATTCGTTTGGGCGGCGTCAGCTCTCGCGGCGGTCGAACCGAGCACCGGCGCGAGCTTGGCCTTGGCGCGGGCGAGCAACGGCATCACCACCAACGACAGCGCAGCGAGCACCACACCAGCGACGCTCGACTCCGGTGCGCCGCCGCCGACGAGATCACGCACCGCCTCGATCGTCACGTAGACAGCGAGTGCGACGAAGCTGACGGCGATTGCCTTGGTCGCCCGCAAGTCGGCCTCCTGCGTGCAACCCTCGCGACGTTCCTGGCGCAGCCGCCACGTGAGGACCAGCGCAGCAGACACCTCGATCGCCGAGTCGAACCCGAAGCCGACCAGGCTCACCGAGCCCGCCGCCATCCCGGCGGCGACGGCAACCACCCCCTCAACACTGTTCCAGCCGATCGTCGCCGCGTTCAGCCACCCGGCGCGGCGCACCGCGGCGTCCCGCGCCGTGCCCGCCGGCGACCGAGCAACGGTGTTCGCGTGCCCGGCGTGGAGATCAGGGCCGGCCATCGAGATCCTCGTGTGTGTCATCGATCTCAAGTTCGAGGTCGACCAGGTCGGCCAACGCGTGCGCGAGACGCGGCGATGCAAGGTCGTAGCGGACCTGTCGCCCCTCGCGGGTGGCACGGACGAGACCGCAGCCCCGGAGACAGGTGAGGTGGTTCGAGACGTTGGTGCGACCCACGCGTAGCCGGTCAGCGAGGTCGGCTGGATAGGCGGGCCCGTCAAGCAGCACAAGAAGGATCCGCCGGCGGGTGGGGTCCGCCAGCGCGGTGCCGACCCGCTCGAGCGTCTCGACCGCTCGGGCTGCCGTGTCTCCCATCGCACAGGATCATACACGCTGGCATGTATTCAGCGGATCCTGGATTCACAGGACAGTGGCGCATTCGCCAACGAGGTGACCGACTTCACGCCAACCAAGATCTATGCCGCACCGTCGATCTTCAGGATTGAGGATGACGCGAGACCTCGTCAGAGGGCGGTGCGCCGGGCGCGTAGCACGATGTCGTCGACGTGGTGGGAGGCGGACGCGGCGCCGGCGGGGCGGGGTCGTGTCTCGTGAACCTCGATGTCCCATTCCGACGAGTCAGTGAGCTCGGCGACGAAGTCCTCGACCCGTACGTAGGCCTCTGGATCGAATGCTCGACTGTGCGTGCGTGTGTCGATCGGTGCGCGCATCGGTTCGAGATCGTGGCTCAGGACGAGGAGCGTGCCGCCCGGAGCCACCGCGTTCAGGAGGTTGTGAACGGCGCGGCGATCGGGAGTGCGGGGAATCGATGCGTACTGGGCCGACACGAGCTCGAACGCGCGGCTCTCGAACGCGTCGAGGGCGTTCGCATCGACGTGTTGGCACTCGATCCGTTGACGGCGGCGCGAGGCCTCGGCGGTCAATCGGTCCAGCGCGCGCTGCGAGATGTCGCTCGCGGTTACGCGCCAACCGTGCTCGGCGAGCCAGAGCGCGTCGCCGCCTTCGCCGGCGCCGACGTCGAGGGCGCGGCCGGGGGTCCTGCCCTCGATCTCGTTGACGAGCGCGCCGTTTGGGTTGCCGCTCCACACCTTGTCGCCGGCGTAACGGCGATCCCAGTCCGCCTGGTTCGCAGATAGGCGGGTCCCGGTTCGGGTGTCGTCGTCGGCGAGGTCGAAGCTGATCATGGCGCCGACGCAGCCGCCGTTGGCTGCTGCCTGCAGCACCTGCTGGCTCGGATCGGTCACGTTGCCGGCGGCATAGAGGCCCGGAACAGCCGTCGCGCCGGTCGCGTCGGTCTCGACGACGTCGCCGAGCCCGGTCGGGTGCGCCGACGTGCGAAGGCCCAGTGGCACGAACGGTTCGGCGCGCACCCGGAACCGCGGGGAGACGACGACCGCATCGGCAGCGATGCGCCTGCCACCCGCCAGCTCGACGGCGGCCACGTGTCCGTCGTCTCCGGTCATGATCCGATCCACGTGCCCGTCCACGATGTCCACCCCGTCCGCCCGGAGGATCTGCAGCTGCGAACGGTCGACCTCGACGCCGTCGTGGACGATGATGGTCAGCTGGGGGCTCAGCTGGCGGAACAGCCCGGTGGGGTGGAGCCCCATCGGGTGGGTGAGGATCTGCACGATGCACCGGTCGCGAACCTCGAAGCCGTGGCAGAACGGGCAGTGGATGACGTCCCGGCCCCAATATGGCGCGAGTCCCTCGATGTCGGGCAGCTCGTCCACCAGGCCCGTCGCCGCGAGCACCCGACGAGCGAGGATCGCGTGGCCGCCGACGAGTGCGACCCGGAAGCGCCCGTCGTCCGTGCGCGTGACCTCGACCACGCGCCCGTCGAGGACCTCGCCGCCGTAGCTGCGGACCTCCTCGCGGCCGACGGTGGTCAGTCCGGCGGGTGGCGTCCCCTCGCGCCCGAGGTAGCCGTGCATGTGCGCAGCCGGCGCGTTTCGGGGCTCGCCGGCGTCGACGACGATCACCGACCGCCGCTGGCGGCCCAGCTGGAGCGCGGCAGCGAGACCGGCGGCCGATCCGCCGACGACGGCGACGTCGCAGTGCCGCTCGACCGTGGGGGTGTGGTGGTCACTCATGTCTGGGACGCTACGACGCTTGAGCGGTTCTCGCATGGTACCTTGCAGGATTCGCAAGACCTGCAGAGGAGCAAGAGTGGCCGACCCGAGCAACATCGAGCAGCTGGTGCGGACGCGGCTGCGCAGCCTCCGCACCACACTCGGTCTGTCACTCGACGACCTCGCCGGGCGGGCCAACCTGAGTCCCTCCACCATCAGCCGCATCGAGACCGGCAAGCGCACCATCGGCCTCGACGTCCTCCTCCCCCTCGCCGCCGCGCTCCAAGTCGACCTCGACGCACTACTCGACGTTCGCAGCGACGACGACGTCGTCATCCGACCCACGCCAAGTACCTCCGGCAAGCGCACGACCTGGATGCTCAACCGCCCCACCGGCACGACCATCGCGGTGAAGATGCGACTCGAGCCAACGCGCAGAGCCCCCGAGCAGCGGGTCCACCCCGGACACGACTGGTTCTTCGTACTCGAGGGACGGGTGCGTCTCTCGCTCGGCGACCGCGACATCACCGTCAACACCGGCGAGGCCGCCGAGTTCGCCACCATGACCCCGCACGCCGTCGCAGCCCTTGACGGCTCGGCCGAGCTCATCATGATCTTCGACCGCGACGGCCAACACGCCCACGTTCACCGCGAACGAGAAGGCCACTCGACCCGGTAATCGCATGCCCAGGCTCTGTCCCAACCGACGCCACCGGCGTCAGCTGAGGCCTCGCCATCACCCGACAGGACCAGCGCATATTCGGCGGAGTGGGTCACCGGGCGTCGCGCAATCGGTCGCGACAGATCAGCCCGCGAGAGCGACCCGCCCCGTCGATCGGGTCGGGTCAACTGGCGTCGTCGAGGCTGTGAAGGAGATAGAGGCGGAACTGCGGGTGGTCGATGTCGAGGACGTCCACGCCGTCGAATCCTGCTTGCTGGGCGTATTGCCGCACGACGTCGGGACGGATGACCGTGCCCGTCGCCGCCGAGCCGGGCTCGGTCATGCCCACGGGGAGGCAGTGCAGAGTGCTGCAGGCATAGAAGAGGCGTTCCATCTCGTCGGCATCGGGGTCGAACGCATCGGCTGCGCGCTCGTCGATGACGAGCACGGCGCCGCCAGGCGCCCGCAGCCTGCGCATCGTCCCTAGGACGCCGACGGGGTCGCTGACGTCGTGGAGCATCTCGACGCAGAACACGAGGTCGTAGTCGCCGTCGACGGCGTCGGCAGCGGCGTCGCACACCTCGAAGCGGACGCGGTCGGCGACGCCGACCGCGTCGGCCTCTGTTCGGGCGGCGGCGATTGACTTCTCGTCGAGGTCGTAGCCGTCGACGGTCACGCCGGGAAAGGCCCGGGCGATCTGCACCGCGGCCACGCCCTCGCCGCAGCCGATCTCGCACACCCGCCCCGTGCCGCTCGACAGCCGGTCGTGGACCCTGCGGCAGGGCGGGCAGCCACTCTTGGGTGAGGTGGTTGAGGAACGCCGGGCGGGTCCACGCCGCCTGGATGTCGTGGATCCCGTAGTCGGCGTAGGGCACGCCACCCCCGGTACGGAAGGCGCCGGCGACGGCGTCGAGGGCGCCGGCGGCGATGGGGATGAACGCGGCGAACGCGCCCATGAACGACTCGCTGTCAGGGTCGAGGAGCACGGTGGCGTGTTCGGCCGGCAATCGGTACCGGCGGGCGCCCTCGGGCAGGGCGGCGTCGTCCACGGTGAGCACGCCGGCCACCGTTTGTTGCTCGAGCCACTCTCGTGCGTACCGCTGGTGGATGCCGGCGGCGGCGGCCAGCTCCGCCGGCGTGCGCGCCTCGCCGTTCGCGAGCTGCTCGTAGAGGCCGAGCCGGGAGCCGAGCTCGATGTTGAGCAGCTCGAGGGCGCCGAGGCCGGCGCGGAAGAGCCGCTCGGCGAAGGCGTCGACGGCCTCCGGGTCGGCGGGTGCTGCGGTGGTGATCGCCATGGCAGAGCTCCGGGATGGTCGGTTTGACGGTGGTCAGGAACGCAGGGCGGTCATCGTCTCGGCGGCTCGTTCGAGCAGCGCCAGCCGGTCGGGCGGTGGCCAGAACACGACGAACTCGCGCATGCCGACGTCGAGGAACCGGTCGACGATCTTCTCGAACCGGTCGGCCTCGGTCCAGGCGTCGAGGGCGTCGAACAACAGCAGGGACCGCCGCAGCGACGTCGGGTCGCGGCCCGCCTCCTCGCAGAGCGCGTCGAGGCGCCGGTTCTGGTGAGCGGTCCGCTCCGCGATCTGCTCCATGGTGGCGCCGAAGGGCCCGTGGGTGTTCCAGCAGTCGGCGTGGCGCGCCGCGACCTGCAAGACGGTGGGCGACTGGCCGCCGACGGTGATCGGCGGTCGGGGCTGCTGTTGGGGCGGAGGGTTCAGGGCAATGTCGCTTGTGCGGTAGTGCTGCCCGGCGTGCCGGTAGCTGCGGCCGGGTGATCGCAGCACGCCGTCGACGATCGCCACGTACTCGGCGAACCGGGCCGCTCGCTCGGCCGGCGGCCAGTACGGCTCGCCGACGGCGTCGTGGTCGAAGCCGGCGATGCCGGTGCCGATCCCCAGCTCGAGGCGCCCATCCGAGAGGCAGTCGACGGCGGCGGCCTGGCGGGCGAGCTGGGCGGGATGCCGGAAGAGGGGGTTGGCCACCAGCGTGCCGATGCGGATGGTGTCGGTCCGGTCGGCAAGGTGCGCGAGCGCGGCCCAGCCGTCGAGCCAGTAGCGGTCGAGGTCGCGGTAGTCGCCGCTGTGGTCGGCGACGTAGGCGGCGTCGAAGCCGAGGTCCTCGGCGCGCCGCCACCGTTCGACGAGCTCCTCGTACGGGGCGTCCTGGAGGATCAGGATCCCGAACCGCACGGTGGTGTCGGTCATGGTCGTCTCCTGCCGTGCTCAGCTGGGCGCCGTGCAGATCTCGCCGCGGTAGTCGCTGCTGCCGGCGCCGGTGGCGAGGTCGAAGGTCCCGAATAGGTGGAGCTGCCCGGTGGCGCCCTCCCACTCGCCGGTCCCGCCGACGACGGTCAGCAGGTCGGAGAAGCGGCCGCTGTCGGTGTCGAATGCGCCGGCCACGAGCATGTCGATGTCGCCGGTGCGGGTCTCGATGAGCGAGTGGCCGACGAAATGCGACACCGTCGTGTCGCCGAGCGGCTCGCTCAGGTGCTCCAAGCGGAAGTTGTCGGTGCCCTGAAGGCCGCCGGTGAGGCGGCCGCTCGCCTGGAAGGAGCCGTCCGAGGTGGGCACGGCTACCTCGTCGAGCTTGCCGGCGACCGGCCGGCAGTCGCGGCCGCCGGCGCCGGCGGTCCCGGCCACGACGAGGGTCACCAGCACGACGGCGGCAGCGAGGGCTGTGGCGGCGCGGACGACTCTGGACGGGGATGTACGCATGGTCTTCTCCTTTACAGGCTCTTGTGCCCTATCCGTGGGCGCATCAGGCGGCGGCTCGACCGGGCAGCGGCGGGCACAGGCCGCCGAGGTCGAGCATGGCCAGGGCCACGAGGGCGTCGGGTGAACGGAACCCGAAGGCGA
>JBOGDS010000141.1:0-6202 GCA_050743075.1 Jiangellaceae bacterium
GACGTGCGCAGCGCGTACACGTGGCGACCGTCGGACGACACGACCGGGTTGGTGTAGGCGGCGTCGTCTCCGGAAAGCCTGACGACATTCCCGCTGGCGACGTCGACGCGGAACACCGGCGCCCGGCCGTGGTTCGTCAGCCACCGCGATCAGCGTCGACCCGTCCGGCAGCCACCTCGGCTCACCCGGCCAGCGGTCCCAGCCGGGCGCCACCTCCTGGACGCTGCCATCGGCGATCGTCAGCACGACGAGGCCGACGTCGATCGGCTCGGTCGGAGTTGACAGCCGCTCACGCAGGGCCACGACGCGCGAGCCGTCCGGCGAGATCCGCGGGGCGGAGTACTCGGCCCCGTCGTCGTCGACCGGCATGCGCCGTTCCCCGGTGGCGACGTCGATGACCGCGAGACCTGGCCGATTGCCACCACGGTGCAGCGTGTTCCAGGTGGTGACGACGGTGGTGCGGTTCCCGCTGATGTCGTAGCTGGCGTTGTCCAGGGCGCGCCCGGCGTCCGGCGTCAGGTCCCGCAGCTCGACGTCGCCCTCGTCGGCAGTCACCTCGCCGATGAGCAGGCGCGGAGCGTCGGATCCCAGGTCGTGGTCCCAGTACCGGACCGGGTACCGCTCGTGCAGGATCGCCGAGACCTTCCTGTCCGTGCGCTCCTTGCGCTTCTCCTCGTCGGCCTGCGGGTCAGCCGACGACGGGAACGTGTCCGACGCGACCAGCACCGTGCCGGAGTCACGGGCGACGACCACCCCGCCGACGCCGCCCGGGCGCTTCGCGACGACCCTCGACTCCCCCGGCCCGGGCGGCAGCAGCCACAAGAGCGACTTCGTGTCGTCCACGTCGCTGTCAGTAGACGCCGGATCCGGACGCGCGGACCCGAACAGCAGCGATCCGTCGGGCCGGAACGCTGCGCCGGACTCTCTCCCTTGGCGCTGCGGGTGAGCCGCCGGGCGGGACGATCGCCGGTCGAGTCGACGTCCCACAGCGCATAGACGTACCTGGTCTTGTCGGTGTCGAGCGTCGCCACCCCTGTCACGAGCCGCATGCCGTCGGGCGAGAGCGCCAGACCCGCGGCCCGGGGCAGGGCGACGTAGGCGTCGAGGTCGTGGAACGGCGTCGGTGGAGCGGGAGTGGTGAGGTCCGGGCTGGCTGGGTTGTCAGTCGTGTCGGTCACCCCCTGTGCCTATCACAGCGCGCGGCGACGCCCGCGTGCCGGAACAGCGGCTGTGGTCCCACGGACGACCAGGCGCGTCGGCACGGTGACCTCCACCGGTGCGGCCACGAAGCGGGTCTCGGGCGACTCCTCCTGACGCATCCTCTCGACCAGCAGGTTCGCCGCGATCCTGCCCTGTTCGCGCACCGGCTGGGCAACCGTCGTGAGGTCGAACAGGCGGGACATGTCATGGTCGTCGACGCCGACGACCGACAGGTCCGCGGGGACCCGAAGGCCACGCTGCCGGGCGGCGTAGATCACCCCCATGGCGATCTCGTCGGACGCGGCGACGACCGCCGTCGGCGGGTCCGCCCGCCCCACCAGGACGGTGCCCGCAGCGATGCCGCCGTCGACGGTGAACCCGGCGGGGACGACGAGCCGCGGGTCCACGGCCAGCCCGGCCGCCGTCGACGCCCGCTCGAAGCCGAGCTGCCGGTCTGGTGCGACCGGGAACCCGAGATTGTCGTTGGGGTCGCCGCCGACGAACGCAATCCGCCGGTGCCCGAGGTCGAGAAGATGTCGCGTCGCGACGGCACCGGCATCGACGTCGTCGATGTGCACCCCACACAGCCCGGGGATCGTCGGGCCGACCATGGCGACCGGCCGGTGCAGCTTGCCGAGAGCCCCGACCTCGAGCGGAGTCAGTGGCAGGCTCAGTACCAGCAGCGCGTCGACCCGCTTACTCAGCAGCTTGGTGTCGAGGATGCGCCGACTTTCACGGTCGACGCCCCCGACGTCGTAGAGCAGCACGTCGTAGCCGTGCTCGACGAACACCCGCTGCGCACCCTCGATGACCGACATGAAGAACCAGCGGCCCACCCACGGCACCACGACCCCAACGGTGCGGGTGCGGCCGGTCGGCAGGCCCGCCGCGCTCGGCGAGGGAACGTAGCCAAGCTCCGTGGCGGCGACGCGCACCATCTCCCGGGTCGACGCCGCGACCCCCGGCAAGCCACGCAGCGCCCTGGACACCGTGGCGACCGACACGCCAGCTCGGGTGGCGACATCGGTGATGCTGCTCATGACCGTGCTCCCAGAGCCGGCCCTAGCCCTTCACGCTCCCGGCCAGCAGGCCACGCACGAAGTACCGCTGCATGGCCAGGAACACCAGGACGGGTACCACCATCGAGACAAAGGCCCCCGCCGACAGCAGGTGCCAGTCGCCGCCTCGGTTGCCGACCAGCTCGGCCAGCCGGACCGTCAACGGAGCCGTCTCCTGGGCGGACCCGAACACCAGGCCGACCAGCAGGTCGTTCCAGACCCAGAGGAACTGGAAGATCCCGAACGCCGCGATCGCGGGCATGACCAGCGGCAGCATGATCCGGACGAAGATCGTGACGTGCCCGGCGCCGTCGACCCTGGCCGCCTCGATCAGCTCCCGCGGGACCTCCTTCATGAAGTTGTGCAGCAGGAATATCGCCAGCGGCAGCGCGAAGATCGAATGTGAGAGCCAAATCGCCCAGAACGTGCCGTTGACGCCACCGCGGACATACAGCTGCAACAGTGGGATCAGAGCGATCTGGAGCGGCACGATCTGCAACGCGAAGACCGCGACGAAGATCGTGTCGCGGAACGGGAACCGCATCCAGGCGAACCCGTAGGCAGCCAGGCTGGCGATCGTGAGCGGGATGATCACCGACGGGATCGTGATGACGACCGAGTTCACGAAGTAGGTAGCCAGCTCGGCTCCTGCTCCGGTGAGCACCTCGTCGTAGTTCTCAAGCGTGAACACGGGGTTGGTGAAGGCGGTCCACCAGCCGGTCGTCTTGATGTCGATCTCCGGCCGGAACGACGAGAGCAGCAGGCCGAACGTCGGCAGCGTCCACAGGATCGCGATGACGATCGCGAAGAACGAGGCCCACGGTGACGTGAGCCGCTTCTTCGCCCGCCCGGAGATCGTCCTGGCATCGAGGTCGGCAAGCTCGGCGCGTACCTCGGGAGTCGTGATCGCGGCGCTCATCGGTACTCCGCCTTTCGAAGCTGCCGGACGTTGTACACGACGATCGGGATCACCAGTACGAAGAGCACCACGGCGAGGGCGGAGCCGAGGCCGCGGTCGTTCTGCCGGAAGCTCTGCACGTAGAACTCGTTGGCGACGACGTTGGTGTCGAACTGGCCGCCGGTCATGGTCCGCACGATGTCGAACACCTTGAGCGTGCCGATGCCGATCGTCGTCAGCACCACGATGAGAGCTGGGCGGATGCTCGGCACGGTGATGTAGCGGAACATCTTCGGGCCGGCCAGCCCGTCCAGCCGCGCGGCCTCGGTGATGTCGGCCGGAATGGCCTTGATGGCCGCGGCCAGCACGGTCATCGCGAACCCGGCCTGGATCCAGATCATGACGATGATGAGGAACAGCGTGTTCCCTGGCCAACCGAGCAGGAACTGGTGCGGTTCGAAGCCGAGCCACACGAGCACCTGGTTGGCGATGCCGATCTGCTCCACGCCTTCCTGGTCGGGCCGGAACTCGTAGACGAACCGCCAGATGATCGACGCACCCACCAGCGAGATCGCGAGCGGCAGGAAGATCAGCGCCTTGGCGAACGCCTCGATCCTGGCCCGGTCGACCAGCACCGCATAGACCAGCCCGATGAACGTCGCGAGGATCGGCGTGATGACCACCCAGAGGAACGTGTTCTGGAGCACGATGACCAGGGCCGGGTTGGTCACGATCGTCTCGTAGTTGTCGATGCCGACGAAGTTCTCGGTCCGCCGGTCGAAGAAGGACTGGTAGATGGTGCGGATGGCCGGGTACAGCAGGCCGATCGCCAGCATCAGGAACGCCGGCGCGACGAACGCCAGCGACTGCACCAGGTCGGATCGTTTGCCGACCCGGCCGACGATCAAGAGGACCAGGCCCATCACGGCCGCGAACAGCGCGACCGCGAAGACCATCAGGCCGAACTTCTCGAGATTGTCCATGCCGCCTCACCTCTCATGCGTCGACGAGGGCACCACGATGACGGGCAATGGCCGGATGCGCTAGCGGGCGTCTGGAGAGCGATTCATGGCACGCCTCTTCAGCCATGAATCGCGGAGCCCGCGAAGCATCCGGCTATTGCCCGTCATCCCTTTACGACGGCCAGGATTCCTCGATGGCGTCGGCGACATCCTGGGTGCTGGCACCTGTCAGCCAGTCGACCATGCCGGTCCAGAACGAGCCCGTGCCCACCGGTCCGGGCATCAGGTCGGAGGCGTCGAAGCGGAAGACGGCCTCCTCGTCCTGCAGGATCTCGGCCGACAGCCGGTTGACCGGGCTGTCATAGGTGTCCAACGGCACCTCGCGGTTCGCCGAGACGAAGTTCGGTCCCGACGCCCGCTCGTTGTGCCAGTCGGCCGTGGCCATGTAGGCCTGGAACGCCTGTACCTCCGGGCGGTCCGAGAACGCGGCGACGAACTCGCCACCGCCGAGCACCGGGTTGCCGTGCTCTGCCTCGATCGGCGGCAGGTAGAAGGCGAAGATGTCGCCGTCCTCACCGATCTCGGTGCCCTCGGGCCAGTTGGCTGCATAGAACGAGGCCTGCCGGTGCATGTAGCACTGCCCGAGCGTGATGGGCAGTCCGGCGTCCTCGAACCGCGTTGTCGCGATGCTGGAGACGTCGCCGAGCCCGCCGTTGACGTAGTCATCGTTCTTCAGGATCTCGCCGACGGTGTCCATGGCCTCGATGATCTGCGGGTCGTTGAACGGGATCTCGTGCGTGTGCCACTGGTCGTAGACCTCGGCACCGGCGGTGCGAAGGACCACGTCCTCGACCCAGTCCGTAGCCGGCCAGCCGGTGGCCTCACCGGAGCTGACACCGGCGCACCACGGCTTGCCGCCGTCCTCGACGATCTGGTCGGAGAGGGCGAGCATGTCGTCCCACGTCGCGGGCACCTCGTAACCGGCCTCCTCGAAGGCGGTCGGCGAGTACCAGACGAAGGACTTCACGTTGGCGCCGAACGGTGCAGCGTAGTACGTGCCGCCGACAGTTCCGTACTCCTTCCAGTCCGGCGAGAAGAACTCGTCGACGTTGTCCTCGGCCGCCTGGGGCGCGGGGACCACTGCATCGGGGTAGTCCTCCACGAGCGTACGCAGCAGGCCCGGCTGCGGCAGGATCGCCATGTCCGGCGGAGTACCGCCCTCGACCCGTACCGGCAGCTGAGCTTCGAACTCGTCGGATCCTTCGTAGATCACCGTGGCGCCGGTGCACTCTTCGAACTTGTCGAATGACGCCTCGAGCGGCTCGTCCTCGGGAGCGATGATGGTGCTGTACATGGTGATCTCGGTTCCCGAGAGATCCCCGTACTCCGCGGACAGGGCCTCACAGTCGGCGCCTGCGCCGATGCCGGTCGTGTCATCGCCGTTGCCGTCCTCGCCGCCTTCGTCGTCGCCGCCGCATGCGGCGAGGACGAGTGACAGCCCCAGGGCGAAGGTGACCGCGCTGACGCCGCGTCTGGTGGTGCTGATGGCCATACTGGCCCGCCTCCCTCGATAGGTTCCCCGGTCCGGACGCCTGCGGCCCGCGTCCCGGTTGACTTCGAACGAAAACGTTTACGAAACCCGTTGGCAAGAGGCCTGCGGAACCTCGGCCATAACGATTAGGTCACGTGCCTGTTTTGTGGTGATATACCCGGTGGGAGCGCGACCATTCGCTCTCTCGTGCCCGACGACGGGCTCACGGGACGGGTAGCCGCGTCGAGATGCAGCGAACATTGACGTTGCCTACGACAAGTTTGACTTGTGACGTTACGTCGGCCTGGGTCGCGCATCCGCACAGGTCACGGAGCCGAACCCTTTCTTGGCTCACGATGTGACATTGACGAGGGGCAGCCTGACGCTCCGCAGCTGCTCGCGGGCAAGGGTCTACGTCCCGCAAGCGGATCCCCAGGTTCATGCGGTGGTCGCAACACCCACCTGATTGATCGATCCTTGTGAGGTGTTGACGATGACTGCACGTTTCTCCAACGAGTTGGTCGCCGAGTTGTATCAGCCGTTCTGGGCTGCG
>JBOGDS010000142.1:0-5708 GCA_050743075.1 Jiangellaceae bacterium
GGGTCCAGGTGGTGGCTCGCAAGGCGGAGGAGGAGCCAATCCCGGTGTTGGATTGGCGACGACGACAACGCCGCGAGCCGCCGGCTGGGCGCCGGAATTCGCCGCCGAACTTCCGGCGCAGGACCCTAGGGTCAGTGCGGTGTTGTCGATCAGGCGGGTAGTGCCGACCCTGGCGGCGACCAGAAGCCGGCCCTCACCCTGCTCCGGCACCGGCCCGAGCTCGGGGTCCGTGACGACCAGGTAGTCCAGCTCGACGGGCTCGGCCGCAAACACCTGGCGGGCGGCGGCGAGGGCCGCGTCCGGGCCTTGTCCCGCCGCATCCTGGCCGGCGCGCAGGGCCCGCGAGAGGGTGAGCGCGAGGGCGTGATCGGCGTCGGACAGGTAGCGGTTGCGGCTGGAGAGCGCGAGCCCGTCGGCTTCGCGTACTGTCTCCACCCCCACGATCTCGGTGGGTACGTCGAGATCGGCCACCATCCGCCGGATCAGGCTGAGCTGCTGGTAGTCCTTCTCCCCGAAGTACGCCACGTCCGGGCGGGTCAGCTGCAGCAGCTTGAGCACCACGGTGAGTACGCCGTGGAAGAACCCGGGCCGGCTGGCGCCCTCCAGGGTCTCCCCCAGCGGCCCCGGATTGACCGTGACCACCGGCTCGCCACCGGGGTAGATCGTGGCCTGGTCCGGCGCGAACACCAGGTCGACGCCCTCCGCCTCGCAGATCGCGAGGTCGGCGTCGAAGGTGCGGGGATACCGGTCGAAGTCCTCGTTCGGCCCGAACTGCAGCGGGTTGACGAAGATCGTCACGATCACGTTGTCCGCTCCCGCGCGGGCGGCGCGGAGCAAGGCGATGTGGCCCTCGTGCAGCGCCCCCATCGTCATCACCACGGCGACCCGCCCGGTCAGCTTGTCCCGAGCGTCCCGCAGCCCCGCCCGATCGGTCACCACCCGCATCGCACTGTGACCGGTCACCGCGCTGTGACCGGTCGCCGCGCTGTGACCGGTCGCCGCGCTGTGACCGGTCGCCGCACTGTGACCGGTCCCGGTGCCGTGGCCGGTCGCGGTGCCGGGGCCGGTCACCGTGTCACTCCCGGGCTGGCGAGGACCTCCAGCAGCGCCTCGGCGTCGGTGCTGCGCAGCCGCCCGGATTCGATCGCCCGGTCGGCGGTACGCCGCGCCAACGCCAGGTACGCCGCGACCGAATCCGGTGCGCGTGCGGTCAGCGTGGCCAGATGCGCGGCCACCGTACCGGAGTCGCCGCGCGCCACCGGACCGGTCAGTGCCGCGTCGCCGAGCCGCAGCGTGTTGTCCAGCGCCGCGGACAGCAGCGGCGCGACCATCCGTTCCGGGTGTACGACACCGGCCTGCCGGAGCAGCGCCAGCGCCTCGTTGACCAGCGTCGTCACGTGGTTGGCGCCGTGGGCGAGCGCGGCGTGGTAGAGCGTACGGTCGGCTTCGGCGATCCATTCCGGCTCGCCACCCATCTCCAGCACCAGCACCTCCGCGACCGGCCGCATCTGCTCCGGCGCGGTGATGCCGTACGAGATTCCGGCGATCCGGTCCAGGTCCTCGGGCCGGCCGGTGAACGTCATCACCGGGTGCAGCGCCACCGGTAGTGCACCCGCGGCGGGCGCCAGCACGTCGATGCCGTGGGCGCCGCTGGTGTGGACGATCAACTGCCCGGCCTGGATCGAACCGGTCTCCGCGAGCCCCGCCACGAGCGAGGCGAGCGCGTCGTCGGGCACCGCGAGCAGCAGCAGGTCGGCCTTCGCGGCCACCTGGTCGACGGGCAGGATCTCGGCGTCGGGCAGCAGTCGCGCGGCACGCGCCAGCGACCCGGAGGAGACGGCGGAAGCGGCAACCACCTGGTGCCCGGCGCGCCGTAGCGCGGCTCCCAGCACCGAACCCACCCGACCCACGCCCACGACACCGACGGAGAGTCGGCCCGGGCGGTCACTCGGGGTACGCGGCAGTGCGGTCATGGCAACGATCCAGTCCTCAAGTACGGGGTACCGGTCGAGGCCCAGTATGCGCTGTTTCCGCAGCGTTACGCAGACGCAGTGACCACGTTCACTGCCGTGCCCGCAGAGCGTGGCCGGGCCTTGCGCGGCCGTGCCCGCAGAGCGTGGCCGGGCCTTGCGCGGCCGTGCCCGCAGGGCGTGGCCGGGTGCTGAACTACCGGGATTCGAGCTCGTCGACGAAGTCGTCGTTGGAGAAGTCGAGGTAGTTGTTGGCGGTGGTCTCCTTGACCTTCGAGGTCGCGGTGCAGACCGTGATCACGATGTAGGGGCCGGAGTCGGTGGCCAGCCATTTGCCGTACGAGAAGTCGGAGATGACGCCCTCCGACTGCACCTCGAAGTCCTCGTAGTCGATCGACTCGTCGTCGACGACCTCGTCGGCGGCGTCCTCGTCGGTCATCACCAGGATCAGCTGGGTGAGCTTCAGCTCGGAATCCTCGGCCTCGTACGTCACCTCGATGCCGTACTCGCAGCCGAGGTCGGTGAGCGCGTCGTCGTTCTCGAACTCGGTGCAGTCCTCGTAGTCCCAGCCGTCGACGTAGTCGGCGGTCAACCCCGCGTACGACCAGTCGTCCTCGAAGTCCTCGTAGCTGATCGGGTCCGTGGTCGGTGAGTCGTCAGGGCTGGGCGACTCCTCGCTGGGGGTTACCGACGGGCTGGGGCTCGGATCGGCGATCGGGGGATCGTCGTTCTGGCTGACCATGAAAGCGACCACCACCGCCACGGCGATCACGATCACCAGCGCGCCGACCAGCAACCCGATCAGCGGCCCCTTGCCCGAAGACTGACCGGGCGGTGGAGGCGGTGCGCCCCACCCGGGCTGGCCGTATCCGGGCTGCGGGGCACCGTACCCCGGTGGGGGTGCGCCGTACCCGGGCTGCGGCGCACCGTACCCGGGAGGTTGCGCGCCGAACCCCGGCTGACCGCCGGGCGCGCCGTAGGGCGGTACGGGCTGCTGTCCCGGATCGGGCTGACCCCACGACGGCGGGTACGTCATGTGTGTGTCCTTCACTTATCCCCAGGGCGCCGGCGACACCGATGCCGCCATCACTTTAGAGACTCCCGTCAATGAATACACCGCCTGGCCGGTCCATCGCTTTGGACGGCCGTACCGCGGAGCGAATGGCCCTCGGCGTCATTGAGCGAGGCGGCGGCGTACGTCGAGCCCCTGCGCCGGAACGTCGCGCAGGCACAGCTCTGCGATCTGCCGCCGCGCCGGCTCGTCGGGCGGTGGTACGAAGATCAGCCGGTCGTACCGGCCGGGGCGCTGTATCGCCTCGTCGACGTCCCATGGAGCGTTGGTGGAGGCGAGCATCAGCACGCCCTCGTTGTCGGAGCCGATCGCGTCCAACTCCTGCAGCAACACGTCGACCAGCCGCCGGGCGTCCGCGCCGTGGTGTTTGTGCCGGCGTACGCCAGGGCGTCGAGCTCGTCGAGGAACAGCACACTCGGCGCCTGCGCCCGGGCGGCTTCGAAGGCGCTGTGCAGGTTGCCCTCGGACACCCCGAGGTAGGGGTCCATCACGTCCTCGATGCGTACGTTGATGAACGGCAGCCCACATTCGCCGGCGGTGGCGCGGGCCAGCAGCGTCTTGCCGCAGCCGGGCGGCCCGTACAGCAGCACTCCACCGCCGGTACGCCGCCCGTACCGGCGGTACAGCTCCGGGCGCGACAACGGCAAGATGATCATCCGATGGATCACCTGCTTGACCGCTTCCATGCCGCCGACCTGCGCGAACGTAGTCTGTTCCTTCGACGCGGCCCGTTTCCTGCAAGAATTGTGTTGTCAAGACGCAATTCAAAGAAACGGACCGGCGCGTGTATCATACCACCGGCTTCACCAACGGCCAGATCCTCGACCTGTGCGCCATAGTGCGACAGGAAAAGCAGCACTCGCCGGCCGTTGGCTGGCCACCAATTCTCGGCCTCTACCCTGAGTTGGCTCATTTGCTTAGTGCGTGATGACCGGGCGTCGGAGCGCGTCGAGGATCGCTTGCTGTGGCTCGGGGATGATGGGGGCGAAGGTCTGCTCGGTGCCGTTGATCGCGATGGTGGCTGAGCGCAGCGGCCGTAGTTGGCGGACGAGGTTGCGGATCGCGAGCCCGGTTCGGTTCTGGACCTCGCGGCTGACGGCCAGCGCGGTGAACACGATGGTGAGGTGGGCCTCGATCGCGTGGCGGGTGTGGTGGAACATCGGCCGGGCGCGTAGGTCGGTTTTGGACATTCGGAAGGACTGCTCGACGTGCCACAGGTCGTGGTAGCTGCCGATGACCTCGCCGGCAGCCATGATGTCGGCGCTGAGGTTGGTGACGTAGCCCTTCAGCCCGACCAGTCGCCGCGCCCGCGCCAGCGACGCCTCGTCCAGGCTGCGTGACCCGTTGGTGGTCTTGACGAACCGGGGTGCCCGGGCGGTCTTCTCGCCGGCCACGACCTGCTTGGCGCGGTTCTCCTGCAACGTCAACGTTTTGTTGTCCCGCACCGCTCGCTGGGTGGAGTAGGCCCACACCGCCCGCCATGACCCCGGATGTTCCTCGCGATCCCAGACCGGTTCGGCCTTGAGCCTGGGGTTGTTCTCGATCTTGTGGCCGGTGCGCGGGGTGATCGTGTCGATGATCTGTCCGTCGGTGAAGGCGTCGCCGTGCCAGCGGAAGTGGGAGGTCAGGTCGATGGGCGCCTTGGTGACCCTGGAGCCGACGACGAACCTCAGATCTGCGTCGTCGAGCTCACGCAGATTGCTCGCGGACAGCATCCCGGCGTCGGCCACGACGACGATGTCGGCCAGGCCGTGGCGTTCGGTGAACTGCTTGACGATCGGAATGATCGTGGTGGTCTCGGCCCGATTCCCCTCGAAGCAGCCGATCTCGAGCGGGAACCCGTGCCGGTCGACCAACAGACCAACGACGACCTGGGGATCGACGCGACGTTCCTTGGAGTAGCCGACCTTGCGCAGGTCGTCTTCCTTCTCTGCCTCGAAGTAGAGGGTCGTGACGTCGTAGAGGCACAGGGACACATCACCGCTGGTCAGGGCATGGTTGAAACAGGCGGTCGCGATCTGGTCGCGGTAGTTGCCCGGCTTCGCCCGACCCAGCGTGCGCTTCATCGTCGCGTAGCTGGCCGGGGTCTGGCCCAGGTCGTGCAGTACTCGGCCGCTATCGAGCAGCGAGGTCGGCTCCACGATCCGTGCGATGACCAGGTCACGAAAGACCGCATCACCAACAGCGTCGAAGCCGAGCCTGGCGTACACCGACGCGAGGGCGTCGAACAACAGGCGCGAGTCAGTGCCCACGACCCGGCCCGGGGCATCGCGTCGGTCGGTCGACGTGGAGGATCCTGCGTCGAGGGCGCCTCGCTCAACCGGAGCCGTGACCAGCCCAGCCACCCGCGGCGTCGGCTCGACCCCGAGTTCCAGCAGGCCCTGACCCGGATCATCGAGCAGGCTGCGCGCCTGCTCCAGCAGCATCCCAAGCTCGGCCTCGGTGTGGGCCGAACCGAGATGCTTCACGATCCGCTGCCGCCCGCCGGCGTACTCCGCGATCTGCACCGCCGTCGCACCCGACGCGGTCCGAACACGCCGGATGAACGCCACGCAGCGACTCTAGAACGAGCCCGCTTAGTGCGTGAAACCGCACTAAGTCAGGACTGTCTTTGCAGGTCACAGCCTCGCCCCACCGAGTTCCACCCGACCGTGAGCCAAGTCAGG
>JBOGDS010000143.1:0-5658 GCA_050743075.1 Jiangellaceae bacterium
CGGCTCGATCGGGCGTTCGAGCAGATCGGTTTCGGTGACCGCGGTGACCGGGAACGCCGGGATGAGATGGCCGGTGGCGCGCCCGCCGAGGCCCTCGTACAGCCGGACGACGACGTCGCCGGACCGGTCGTCGGCCAGCTTGATGGCCTCGATGACGATGGCGCCGGTGGGTTGGCCGGCCAGCCGGACGAGCGGTTCGACCGGCCCGGCGCCGCTCGCGTGCCGAGGCGGCAGGTTGATCGCGTATCCCGCGCCGATGGCGTCCGCGGTGGCGGCGCCGGGCACCACCGCGTACCGCATCTCGTGCGTGCCTTGGTCGGTCTGCGGATCCGGGAACCGGGGCGCGCGCAGCAGCGACAGACGCACCGTCGTCGCGGTCGCGCCCGACGACGTCCGGATCACCGCCGAGCCCGACCCGACCGGCTGGCCGCCGATCGGCAGCGTCCGGCCGCGCACGCCGGCGCAGATCACCGACTCCGGCATCATCATCGGCGCCGAGACACTCGACCGCGACCACGCGAACTACTCCGCATATGCCAAGTACCTCTCGCCGCCGCTGGGCGCGAAGCGGGCCCGGATCCAGAGCGGGTGGGCCAAGACCGAGCAGCGCCCGGGCGTCTACAGCTGGGGCTGGCTCGACACGATCGTCAACGACGCCGTCGCGCGTGGCGTCCGCCCGTGGTTGCAGACCTCGGATGGCAACCCCATCTATCCGGGCGGCGGCGGCACTGGTCTCGGCAGCCCTCTGCCGTCCTCGTCGGACGCCCTGGCGGCCTGGGACAGCTGGGTCACCGCCATGGTCACCCGGTACGGTGACCGGGTCGACGAATGGGAGATCTGGAACGAGCCCAGCGCGGACGCCGCCACGTACGCCGACTTCTACGTCCGCACCGCGGAGCGCGTCCGCGTGGTGCAGCCGGACGCGGTCCTCTTCGGCGGGGCGGTGGCCAGCGTACACACCGACTGCATCATCGGCTTCCTGGAGCGGGTGCGCGACCTGGGCAAGCTGGGGCTCGTCGATGGCGTGACCTACCACCCATACGCCTACAACCCGGATTCCAACTACGTCGCGGTCGACAGCCTGCGGACCCGGGTCGCCGCCGTATCCCCGAGCATCGTGGTGCGCCAGGGTGAGAACGGCGCGCCAAGCCAGCAGGGCGGCTTCGGCGCGTTGAACGACCATCCGTGGACCGAACGCAAGCGGGCGAAGTGGGATACCCGGCGGGTGCTGGGTGATCTCGGCCGGGGTATCTCCACAAGCGTGTTCACCATGTCGAATATGCGCTACTCGCAAGCCCCGTCCGGCCTCAACAGCAAGGGCCTCGTCCGCACCAACATCGACCACAGTGTTCGGTACGCGAAGCAGGCCTACTACGCCGTCCAGGCGTTCAGGAAGGCGGGCACGCAACAGCAGGCCGTCGCGGTCTGGCTCAGCGGCGCGATACCGGCGGATACGACCACGACCACCGCGGTCACGTTCACGTTCCCGTCCGGGAACTTCGCGGATCCGGTCTACGTCGACCTGCGCACGGCAACGGTGTACGACATCCCCGCGGCCAACTGGACGGTCAGCGGGACGAGCCACACCTTCACCTCGGTGCCGGTCTACGACTCGCCGATCCTCATCGCCGACCGGTCCGTCGTGCCGACATAGCGACGGTGGCTGCGCCCCGGCCAGCAGGCATCACGGCCGGGGCGTAGCAGGCGAGGAACACCCGCCGGCGCCGTGCGCGGTCATTCCCGCGCCAGAGCAGCCAGGAGGCTGCGCCGGCGACCAGCGACATCGAGGTGCAACGCGTCGAGTGTGTCCACGGCCCGCGGACCTTGGTGGTCCTGCTCGTCACGTCGTGACGGCGACCTCGTCGAGCAGCTCGCTCAGTACCAAGGCATCGGCGAACATCTGGTCAGGGTCGTCGCGGCGGACGAACTCCAGCAGCGCCCAGTGGTCGCGACCGGTCGTCGCCACCGTCGCCAGGTACCGCCGCCACTCGTCGCGTCCCCGGGCCAGGGGTAGTCGGCTCCGGTCCGCTGACCATGCGAACACGTGCACGTTGGCAAGCTTCGGCAGAACTCCGGCCAGGCGAGCCACGTTTCCGCTGAGGCTCTCCGGCACGGACGGCTGCCAGAGCGTCCGCGAACTGGGATGGTCGACACGGTGAAGCAGCTCGCGGGCGCTGCGATCGGTGTCGGTGAGCGTTCCGCGGTGGTTCTCATAGGCGACGTCGATCCCGGCGCCATGGGCCATCTCGACGATCCGCAAGGCATCGGCGACGACGCGGTCCCGGTAGGCGTTGTCTGCCTCGGCGGAGCCGCGACGTCCTGCCCACACCCGGATCACGTGCGCGCCCAGGTCAACCGCCGACGCGAGGACTGCGCCGAACGAGTCACCCTCGTCCTCGCCGTGGCCCACCCGGTAGTACGAGCCGTACGCCGCGACGTCGAGGCCGGCGTCCCGGGTGAGGGCAGCCACCGTCGTGGCAGCGCGGGTGTCGCCGTGGGGCACGTGGAGGTCGCCGCCCCACTCGACGCCGGAGAGGCCGGCCTGGGCAGCCAGGTCCGCCACTTCTCCAGGCGGTCGCGACCGGAAGGTGACGGACACCAGGCCGGGTCGGATCATGCCGGCCACCTCAGGTGAGCAGGGCGTGCTCGTCGCGGGTGATCTCCCATTCCAGCGGCTCTCCCTCCAGGTACCGGTGCAGCTCCTGGACCATGCACCTGCCCATCCGCAGGCGCTCCCGCCCCTGCGACCCCGCGATATGAGGGGTGAGCACGACGTTCGGCAGGCTGTACAAGGGAGACCCTGGCTGCGGCGGCTCCGGGTCGGTCACGTCCACGACCGCGGTGAGGTCGGGCCGGCGGCGGAGCACGTCGATGAGATCCTGCTCGCGCACCACGGCGCCGCGGGCGGTGTTGATCAGCGTTGCGCCCTCTTTCATCAGGGACAGGAGGGCTCGGCCGACCAGTCCCTCGGTCTCCCGCAGCCAAGGAGTGTGCAGCGAGACCACGTCGCACTCGCGGAAGACGGCGTCCAGCGGAACCAGTTCGACCCCCAGCCGCGCCGCCTCCTTCGGATCCGTGTAGGGGTCGTAGGCGATGACCCGCACGTCGAAGGACCGCAACCGCGAGCAGACGAGCCGTCCGATCGCGCCGAAGGACAGGATGCCCACGGTGCTGCCGAACGCGCCCGGGATGCCGGCCAGGGCTGGGTAGCGGTGCTCTGCCCTGACCTTGGCGGACAAACGCCACACGTGCTTGAGGGAGAGAAGGATCGCGGCCAACGTGTACTCCGAGACGGGTATTGCATTGGCTTCGGCCGCGCTGGTCACTCTGATGCCGCGGTCCCAGAAGGCGTCAGTGACCAGCGACCGCACCGAACCGGCGCCGTAGAACACCATCCTCACCCTGGGCGCGGACGCCAGGAAAGCCTCGTCCATCACCGGTGCCCCCCAGCCGGAGAAGACGATATCGGCCTTGGAGAGGTCGGGGCTCCGGACGACAGTCTCCGCGGTCAGCGGGACGGGGTGGACGTCCACCAACCGGGCGATCTCGCTCCGCTCGGCCTCGCCGTACCCCGTCTCGAAGGCATCCTCGCTCAGGAGGTAGATCCCCCTGGATCTCATCGGAACTCCTCCTTGACCGGACGCCGGACGATGTCGTGGAGAACCTGTTCGGGCGGGGAGTTCCAGAACTCCTCCCACCCGTGGGGGTCGGGAAGACCGAGGACGGCGCACAGCAACCAGTGCTCACCCGGTGCGTGCTCAGCGAGCAGCGTCGGGAGCGCCGTGCGTGGTGCCAGAAGATTAGTGTTCGGATAGGCCCGCACCACCAGGCCGACGCGCCGTCCGTCCAGGTCACGCACACCGCTGACGCCTCCGGGGTAGGCGGCCAGCGCCCACCCGTCACCCGCGCGTTCCTCGCCCGGCCGGTCCGGGTGGTCATCACCATCGCGGCTCACGGCAAAGCCCCCTTCGGCGCTGGCGAGGGTGCGCCCGGTCCGCAGCCGGTGCAGCCGGACGTGCCATGGGAGGCTGGGAACGAGCCAGGTCTCCACCTCCACGTCCGGCCAGGGGCGCCACCGCGAGTAGAGCACGTGGCCGTCCAGGATCGCCGCCTGCTCGGGTTCCTCCCGGACCGTCCAGTGCGTCGAGCCGTCGTCGCTGAGCGCCAACATGCTGTCGTGGGCACCCTGCTCGAGCCCGCGACGGGCGGCCGGCACGCTGAACGCGAAGGCGGTCGAGTAGGCGAACTTGGCGTACTTCTCGGCCCCGTGCCGCACCCAGCTGGCGTGCTGTCCGCCGGAGAGTGCGACGACGTGCCCGTCGTGGTGCCGGCACACGACCATGCCGGCGTGGCCCTGATCGTGGACGGCTGCATCCGCCGGCGGGCGCTCCTCCTCCGCCTGCCAGAACGGGTGGCTCGGCGAAACAGCCAGCGGCAGGAAGAACTTGAACGCCCAGTATGGCGAGCCGGGTGAGTTGTAGTCCTCGGACATCGTGAGATTGGGGTACGCGTAGCCGACGGAGAGAACACCGGTCGCGTCCGCGATCGGCTGCCTCGACCACCACCTCAGGTGCCTCAGCGCGAGACCCTTGACCTGCCCCCAGGGCAGCGCCTCGACGTCGGCGAACGCCAGCGCCCCCCAGAAGGCGCCCTGCGCGAAGCGGTAGGTCAGGCTTCGACCGAAGGGCAGCGCCGACCCGTCGGGCGCGAACCAGCGGGCGAAGTCCCGCGCGAATGTCGCGGCGCGCTCTCGGAACCTCTCGGCCCGTGCGGGGTCGTCCTGCCCTGCCAGGGTCGCGTAGATGAGTCCGTAGAAGTGCATGGCGAAGGAGACGTAGTAGTCCCGCCGGGCCGTCAGGCCGTCCGAGTACCAACCCGCACCGAGGTAGCAGGTCTCCAGCCGGCCGAGTGCGGCGTGCATCGCCTCAGGGTCGTACGCCGAGCCAGTGCGACGCAGCCCGAGATTCACCAGGACGCGGAAGAACATCCAATTGTTGACCGGGAGCTCTACCTCGTTGATGAGTCCGAGCCACCGGGCGAGGTGGGTTCGGGCGGAGGCGTCCAGCGGGTCCCACACGTGCTCGGGGGTCATTGCCAGCCCCAGGCCGATCGCCGCCATCTCCACCAGCCGACTGTCCCCGGGTCCGGGGCGGCCCCAGAACTCCGGATGGTTCGGGTCGCTACCGCTGGCCAACCCGCGGCGGTAGGTGGTGAGGTCGACAGTGCCGTCACCAGCCACCAGGGGCACAAGGCCCCATAGCGGCCGCGCGAAACCCTCCAGCTCGGCTGCAGCTTGAGAGAAGTGCGCCGCCGTGAGCCCGAGCCGCACGCGCGCGCCCGCCGGGCTGAACCGCTCCGTCAGTGGCGCGTAGAGGTCGAGCAGGGCACGCTGGAGATCCTCCCTTGACCGCAGCTCGTTTCCGGCCAGCGGGTTCGTGCCGGCGACGTTCGCAGCCATGACCGCCACGTGTGCTCCTTCGTCAGGCCGCGGGCATCCCGGCGCGCCTCATGCGACCTGCCCCCGGCCCAGCCGCAGCGTCACGATCTGGAACGGTCGCAGCCGAAGCTCGATCCGGTCCGGTGCCGCGGCGGTGAGCGCGGCCGGCTCGATCGGGCGTTCGAGCAGATCGGTTTCGGTGACCGCGGTGACCGGGAACG
>JBOGDS010000144.1:0-5584 GCA_050743075.1 Jiangellaceae bacterium
CGACCTCAACGCCATCGCGGAGCGGCCGTGGCAGGTCACCTTCTCCTTCGGACGCGCGCTGGTCAGCGACGCCCTGCACACCTGGGCCGGTGACGCCGCCAACGTCGCCGCTGCCCAGCAGCGGCTCCTGGACAACTGCCGCGGGGCGGCGGGCGCCACGCGCTGACCCCCGCCATCCGGGACGAGCTGCGTCGCTCCTGACCCTGCCGGCTCCGGTCCGCCCTTCGGCGGTCGACGTTGGCATGATGAGCCGCGTGGACGAGGCAGCTCTGTTGGAGCGGGTCCAGAAGCTCCTCGACTCCCTCGTCTCCGCGTGGGAGCGGGCCGACGTGCCCGCGATCCTCGACCCAGCAGCACGACGGGGTGTTCGGACTGGGCGCCCTCACCGCACTCACGCTCGAGGGCGACCGGATCGCGGCGTTCACGTCGTTCCTCGCGCCGATGCTCGACGAGCGTTTCGCGTTGCCGCCGACTTTTTCGTGACGGACCGATGAGTCCGCGACCACGCGGGACTCATGTGGGGTTAAGGTGCCGGAGGGCCGGCCCCGACACGAGGAGCACGTCATGAGGAAGCTGATCGTCACCGTGATCTCGACGCTGGACGGGTATGCCGCAGGCGAGGGCGGCAACGTCTTCGTGATGCCCATCGACCTGGGCTTCGACCGCTACAACCTCGAGCGGATGCGGGCCGCCGACACCATGGTGTTCGGTGCCTCGTCGTTCCACGGGGCGCGCAACTACTGGCCGCCGCTCGCCGGCGACGCCGACGCCCCGGAGGTCGAGCGTGAGATCTCGCGGCTCCACAACACCCTCGACAAGGTCGTCCTCTCCGACAGCACCGCGGCTGATGACACCGCACCGTGGAGCGAGAGCACCGAGGTGGTCCGCCGTGCGGACGCGCGGGACCGGCTCGCCGCGCTGAAGGCCGGCGAGGGCGGCGACATCGTCTGCTTCGGCAGCCTGACCACCTGGAACGACCTGCTCGCGCAGGGCCTGGTCGACGAGTTGCACATCCTCATCGGTCCCGCAGCGATCGGCTCCGGCGTTCCGACGTTCACCCGGCCGGTGGAGCAGGAGCTCACGCTCATCGACGTCCAGCGCCTGGCGGACTCCGGGCTCGTTGCCCTGCAGTACGCCGTCAACCCGCGCGCATCAGCCTGACCGCCCCTTACAGGTCCCTGTCAGAGCGGCAGCTCGACGAGCAGCGTCGTACCGCGGCCCGGGAGCGAGTCGACCCGCAGCGACGCCTCGATCATCGCGCAGCGCTCGGCGATGGAGCTCAGACCGAAGTGTTGCCCGCCGTCGGCGTCCATGGCCCGGGCAGTGCGGCGTTCGACCGGGTCGAAGCCCTTCCCGTCATCGGAACAACCGAGCACGATCGAGTCACCGACACGGCGCAGCGACAGCACGATCCGGTGCGCGGCGGCGTGCTTGACGGCGTTGCCAAGGGCCTCCTGGGTGATCCGATAGAGCGCAGCGGCCGCATGATCGGGGAGGTCGTCGATCCCTGCAGCCGGGTCCACGACGAGGTCGATGGACGGGCCGCCGTCCCGGGTGGCCATCTGGACGAGCGACTCGATCGCCGCGACCAGGCCGAGGTCGTCCAGCACGAGGCTGTGCAGTCCCGAGACGGCCGCCCTCGTCTGGTTGTAGGCCAGGTCGGCCAGCTCGCGTGCGCTCACCAGTTCGGCACGCGCACGCTCGAGCTCCTGAAGGCGCATCGAGTTGTCCCACGTGTCCCGCGCCACGACTTCCGACACGCTGAGGTCCGCCGCCGAGAGATGGAACGACATGGACGCAAGCGCCGTGGTGACACCGTCGTGCAGGTCGAAGGCGATCCTGCGCCGCTCCGCCTCCTGAGCCGAGATCGCCTGCTTGATGAGCCGGTCGCGTTCGGTGCGGTGTCGGTTGACGGCCCGCCAGAGCTGCTCCGCGTGCAGCCGGAGCCCGAGGCTCGCGGCGTACGGTTGCGCGGTTTCGAGGTCGGCCTGGGTGAACGGCCGACGCGGGTCTCGGTGCACGGCCAGGACACCGACGACCGCGCCCTCGAGCCCCGGCAGCGGGAGGCACATCCGGGCGACGGTCTGCTGCGGCTCGAGGCGAAGCAGCTGGCGGTGCAGCGCGTTGCGGGGTGAGTCTGCGTTGAGCAGCACCGGTTTGCGGGTGCGGGCCACCAGCCCGGTGACCCCGAAGCCGACCTGCAGCTTCAGGGCGCCCGCGGAGGGGTGCGCGGGCCAGATGTCGACGATGGTGAGGTCCTGGCCCTCGATGGCGTAGAGCAGGACTCCGTCGACCTCGAGCAGGACGGCGAGGTCGGCCGCGCTCGGCTCCGTGCTGTCCGCGGGACTCAACGAAACAGGCCCTCACGCAGCGCGATGGCGATCGCGCCGCTCCGGTCCGAGACGCCCAGCTTGCGGTAGAGCCCGCGGATGTGCGTCTTCACGGTGTCCTCGCTGACGACGAGCTTGCTCGCCACACCCTTGTTGGAGTGCCCCGAGACGAGCAGCTCGAGCACCTCCGACTCGCGCTGGGTGAGCCCGAGGTGAGCGCCGGACCAGAACTCCCCCGCACTGAGCCGTGCGGCGGAGAGCGCGACACGGCCCGCCAGCGCGTGGTCGACGACGGTCTGGCCCTCGCGGACGCGGCTCAGGTGCGCGACGAGCTCCTGGCCGTCGATGCGCTTGAGGATGTAGCCGGAGGCACCGACGCGGAGCGCCTGGTAGAGATAGTGCTCGTCGTCGTACACGGTCAGCAGTACGACCTTCGTCTCCGGGTGCTGCGTGGTGATCTGCCGGCACAGGTCAAGGCCACTCTCCTTGCCGATCCGCACGTCGCACAGCACGATGTCGGGGGACTCCTCGGCGACCAGCGCGAGCGCCGCGGCGGCCGTGGTCACCTGCCCGACGATCACCACCTCGTCCGGGAAGTGGCCGAGCATGGCGTCGAGCCCGTGCAGCACCATCTCGTGGTCGTCCACCAGCACGAGGCGCAAGGGGGTGGGAGGTGTGTCGGGCATGCGTCCAGCGTAGGGCGCCCTCACCCCGCCACACCCTCGGGACCCTGGGGCAACTCACCTACTGCTCCACCCACGGGGGTGAGTGCGCGGAAGGCGGGTCGGGGTGGGATGGACGCACCCGATCAGAAAGGCCGCGCCCATGACCGAGCCCAGTTTCCTGCAGCCGCTCGTCGTGCCCTCGGTACTGCCCGCCGACTTCGCCCGCCTCGGCGACGAAGTGTGGCAGCTGTGCGCGGCGGGAGTGGACCGGATCCAGTGGGACGTCATGGACGGCGTCTTCGTCCCCAACCTGACCTTCGGCCCGGACGTGATCGCCGCAGCGCGCCCGCAGAGCACGGTCGGGTTCGAGGCGCACCTCATGGTCGTCAACCCGGACGAGCTGCTGGGACGGTACGTCGACGCGGGATGTGAGCTGGTCATCGTGCACGCCGAGGCCTGCACCCACCTCCATCGCACCCTGGCGCGCATCCGCGACCTCGGCGCGCGCAGCGGCGTCGCCCTCAACCCACACACCCCGGCCGATGTCGTCGAGCATGTCCTCTCCGAGACCGACCTGGTGCTCGCCATGACCGTCAACCCCGGGTTCGGCGGCCAGACGTACATCCCCGCCATGGAGCCGAAGATCGCGCGCCTGCGACGGATGATCGACGACTCCGGCCTGCCCATCGAGCTCGAGGTGGACGGCGGCATCACCGACCAGACGATCCGCGGGGCGGCCGCCGCAGGAGCCGACGTCTTCATCTCGGGTTCCTGGATGTACGCATATCCGGACGGCAAGGCTGCCGCCGTCGAACAACTGCGCACCGCGGCGGCCGAGAGCGCACGACGGGGAGTGGCAGCCTGATGACCGAGATCCTGCAACGACCCTCCGCGCCGCCGGTCGAATTCGACCAGCTCGCGATCGACACGATCCGCTTCCTCGCGGCCGACATGGTCCAGGCCGCCAACTCCGGGCACCCGGGGATGCCGATGGGCGCCGCCCCGATGGCCTGGACGCTGTGGAGCAGGCACCTCCGCCACGACCCGGCCGCCCCGGGCTGGGCCGACCGCGACCGCTTCGTGCTCTCGGCGGGCCACGGCTCCGCCCTGCTGTACGGACTGCTGCACATCTTCGGCTACGACCTTCCCGAGGACGAGCTGCGCAACTTCCGCCAGCTCGGCTCCCGGACGCCCGGCCATCCGGAGTACGGCGACACGCAAGGCGTCGAGTGCACCACCGGACCGCTGGGCCAGGGCCTCGCCATGGCCGTCGGCATGGCGCTGGCCGAGCGCATGACCCACGCTCGCTTCCCCGAGATCACCGACCACCACACCTACGTGATCGTCGGCGACGGATGCCTCATGGAGGGCATCAGCCACGAAGCCGCATCGTTCGCCGGGCACCTCGGCCTCGGCCGGCTGGTCGTGCTCTGGGACGACAACTCGATCACCATCGACGGCGGCGTCGGCCGCTCGTGCAGCGACGACCAGCTGGCCCGCTTCGCGGCGTACGGCTGGCACACCGAGGCGGTGCTGGACGGCACCGACGTCGAGGCGATCGACCAGGCGATCAGCCGCGCCAAGGCCGACCCGCGACCCAGCTTCATCGCGGTCCGGACCGTGATCGGCAACGGCGCCCCGGGCGTGGAAGGTACCGCGAAGGCCCACGGTTCGCCGCTAGGCGAGGAGCTGCTGGCCGAGACCAAGAAGCTCGCGGGTTGGGACTATTCGCCGTTCGCGGTTCCGGAGGAGGTGCGCGACGCCTGTAGCGCACTGGCCCAGTTCGGCGCCGACAAGCACGCGCGGTGGGACGCGGCCTTCGGGGAACTCGAGGCCGAATCCCCGGATCGGGCGGCAGAGTTCCGTCGTACCCACCATCGCAAGCTGCCGGACGGCCTGCCCGAAGCGCTGGAACTCATCGCCGACGAGGCACCCCGGGCCACGCGGCAGGCCTCCCAGGCCTGCTTGACCGCCGCGGGCGCGGTGATGCCGGAGCTGGTCGGCGGATCTGCGGACCTGTCCGGGTCGACCGGCACCACCTTCGGCGACGTCGTGACCCGGGACGACTACGCGAGGAGCGCGATCGCGTTCGGGATCCGCGAGTTCGGCATGGCGGCGATCATGAACGGGATGAGCCTGCACGGTGGCTTCCGGGTCTTCGGCAGCACGTTCCTGGTCTTCGCGGACTACCTGCGGCCAGCGCTCCGGTTGTCGGCGCTGATGGGGCAGCCGGTCGTCTACGTGTTCACCCACGACTCGATCGCAGTGGGCGAGGACGGCCCCACGCACCAGCCCATCGCGCACATCGAGTCACTGCGCATGATCCCCGGACTGCGGGTTCTCCGGCCGGCGGACGATGCCGAGACCGCGCAGGCCTGGCGGCTGGCGCTCGAACGCACCCACGGGCCGACCGCGCTGATTCTCTCCCGGCAGTCGGTTCCGCAGCTTCCCAAGGAGAAGCGCAGCGACGAGTCGGTGTCGGTGTCGGTGGAGATCGTCGCCACCGGCTCGGAGGTGTCGCTGGCCGAGGCTGTCGCCGACGCACTTCGGGCCGATGGGGAAGACGTCCGGGTGGTGTCGGCGCTCGAC
>JBOGDS010000145.1:0-5533 GCA_050743075.1 Jiangellaceae bacterium
GCATGGCGCCGCCACAGTCGAACACCGACCGCTTGAGCGACGGTCACGGTGACCAAAGCGACCAGTAGAGCGACGTAGGTCGGCAGCATCGCGAGTCGCTCCCCGATGCGACGGGCCCCGGGCGCGAGGCCGCGGGCCCGTCGTCGTCTGTGCGAGAGCGGTGAGGGGCTCGTGGCGAAGTTGACAACGCGACGAGGCCGGCCGGCCAGCGCTACGGCGGCTGCGTCTACTGCGTCTGGCGGATAAGCCGGCCGGTTGTCGCCGTGGTGTTGCTGGCCGGCGGAGTCGTGCTGGAGTCGTTCCCGGTCGCGGCGCTGGCCGGCCTCGTCGTGTACGCCGCAGCGCGCCTCATCCACATCACCGAGGTGCGACGGATCGCCGCTTTCCGGCGCAGCGAAGCCGTCATTGCCGCGGTGTCGTTCGCTGGCGTGGTCCTGTTCGATCTGCTCGTCGGCATCGCAGTGGCCGTCGGTCTCAGCGTCGCCGAGCTGTTCGCGCGCATCGCCCGGGCCCACGACGCCGTCCAGGGTCTGTGTATGGCGTCGCACGGCCGTGGACGTAGCGCCGGTCTCGTGGGGTCGGTGGCCGGGCTGTTGGTGGCGAGCGCGGTGCGGCTGCCCGACGACGAGACGGGAAAGCCACCCAGGACACCGGCTGCGGCGTTGGCGCCAGCGAGGGCGAGCAGTTCCTGGTTGGCGTCGATCCGCTCGCCGCGGCCAGCGGAGAACGAGCGCGCCGTCAGGATGTTGTCGGTGAAGGCGACGACGCAGATCCCTGCGGCAGCCGCCAGCACGCCGGGCCACAGGTGCGCGGGGATGCCCGGGAAACGCCAGTGGGGGAAGCCCCCGTGGCACGTCGCCGATCGTCGTCGCACCGTGCTCGTCCAGGTCGAAGACGACGGTCACGACCGTTGCGAGGAGGACGACGAGCAGCGGGCCGGGCGCCCGCCGGTAGCGCTGGAGCAAGACCAGGGCGCCGACGACGGCGCCGCCCATCAAGGCCGGCGCCGGACGGAGATCACCCAGACGGCTCAGGACGTCGACGGCTCGCGGCAGCGCCTCGCGGTGTGATGAGGGGACCCCGGCGAGGTTCGGGAGTTGGCTGGCGATCATGATCACCGCGACGCCGGTCAGGTAGCCGACAAGGACGGGACGCGACAGCAGGTCGGCCAGGAAACCGAGACGCGCCACCCACGCCAGCAGGGCGATGACGGCAACGGCCAATGCCTGCGCCGCCGCGATGTCGGCTCGCTCCTCCGCTCCAGCATGGGCGCCGACTGTGGCCACGGCTGATCCGACCAGGAGTGCCGACGCGCTCTCGGGTCCAACCGAAAGACGGGAGCTCGTCCCCAGTACGGCGTAGAGCACGAGCGCACCGAGCGCGGCCCACAGACCCGTGACCGGCGGCAGTTCGGCGAGGCGGGCGTACGCCATGCACTGGGGCACGAGGTAGGCGGCGACAGCCAGTCCCGCCACGGCGTCCTGCCGGCCGGTCGGTCGCCAGGACCTCAACGAACGAGCACCAGGGGCTCCGGGGCGGGGAGGCCGCAGGCGTCGCATGGCAGGCACCAGTCCAGCTCACCGGGCTACTGGGCGTCGGACTTGTGCGCCGGCACCGGCGCGAGCGCGGTGCGCTCGCCGCCACCAGTTCGTTGCGCAAGCACCTCGGCGATGCCGGCCATCGCCTCGTCGGGGTCGTCGCACAGCCAGACGATGTCGAGGTCCTCGGGGTGAGAGCTTGTGCTCGCGAGCACGCGCTCGCGCGCCAGTCGACGAGACCACCCCAGTAGGACGAGCCGAACAGCACCACCGGGAACTGCAGGATCTTGCCGGTCTGCACCAGAGTGAGCGTTTCGAACAGTTCGTCGAGGGTGCCGAAGCCGCCAGGGAAGACGACGAAGGCTTCGGCGTACTTCACGAACATCGTCTTGCGCACGAAGAAGTAGCGGAAGTCGATGCCGAGGCCGACGTAGGGGTTGAGGTGCTGCTCGAACGGCAACTCGATGTTGCAGCCGATCGAGACGCCGCCCGCCTCCTGGCAACCACGGTTGGCCGCCTCCATGATGCCAGGACCCCCGCCGGTCAGGATGGCGTAGCCGGCCCGTCAGGTTCCCGGAGCGAAACGTCCATCTGGTACTTCATCGACCACGCGTTCTGCGCCGCGCGGACCGGCCCGCCCCGCACTCCCTGGCGGCGATGGCGGCCTCGGCGACCGGGAAGAGGCGGAGGAGCACGAACGGGCTGAAGCAGGCCACCGCGAAGGTCGCCAAGCCCGCGAGGAGCACGCCAGCCGCGGCGGTGACGGTGGCCGCGTCGGACTCACCTTCGGTGACCGCGCCGCCTCCGCAGTCGGTGGCGCCAACTCCGGTGCGGCAGCGGGCGCGCTGCCGGCACCGCCGAGCGCGGCCGCGCCGATGGCGAGCGCGAGGGTGATGACGACCTTGGAGACGATGAGTGCGCACAGCAGCTCGAGGGTCTTGCGCAGCACGCCCCGAGTGGCGGGCCACAGCAGCGCGGCGAAGGCGAGGGGGCACAGGCCGACGACGAGGTAGATGAGTGCGGAGCGGATGACGAGCTCGATGAAGATGACGAGTCCGGCGAGCAGCGTGAACAGGCCGAGGAGGAACACGACCAGCGCGGTGGCGACACCGCCGGTCAGCGCGCCGACGGTGCCGATGCCGTCCATGAAGGCGCGGATGTCGGTGCCGAAGCCCGAGAGGATCCCGTCGCTGAGCGCGTCGGTGAGGTCGATCAGCACCTGGGTGATGGCGACGGCGGACACCATTCCGCCCATGGCCATGGGGAGGTCGAGCAGCATGCGCCGGCCCATCCCGGCCACGTCGCCGTTGAGGACGCCTTGGATGAGGCCGGCGAAGACGAACAGGAGCAGCAGCGCGGCGGCGATGCCGACCATGACCCGGTAGGGCCCGTCGCGGGTGCCATCGCCGACGAACCACGCGGCGGTGACCGTCGGTGAGGTCGAGGTGTCGACGAAGCCGAACACGGCGCCGACAACCCAGGCGACACCGTCGAGCACCCACGCGACGAGACCGCCGATGACCTTCTCGAACGACCACCCGAGCGCGGCGCCCGCTGCGTCGCCGAGCAGGCCGGTGGCCTTGTCCCATACCCAGCTGATCGGGTTCGGGAAGCCGATCGCGAGCACGTTCACCGCTGCACCTCTTCGGTGCCGACGATCTCGAAGCCGGTCAGGTCCTGGTCGAGTTCGGCGGCGCTGGCGGGCATGTCGGAGCCGTCGAGGACCGGTGTCGGCCCCGGCTCGGAGGTGTCGGACCACAGCCGCCAGTCATCGCGTTTCCCACACCAGCTCGACGGTCTCGGTGACCCAGGACGACTGCGGGACGACCACGCCCTGGCGGGACAGGATCCGCACCAGCCATACCGACACCCGCGCCCGCTGCGGGCTGAACGCCTCGACCTTGACGGCGAGGGGCCGGACTGCCCACCACATCGGCCCGCTCCCAGCAGCCAGGGTTTCACGGGCCGCGTCGAGCGCGGCGAGCGCGTCGTTGACGAGCGTGTCGGCCGACGCGTCGGCGGCGACGGCGCGCACTGCGGCTTCCGCGGCTGCGGGCTCCATATAGAGGAGTCGCTGCGAGAGCGTGGCCGTGAAGGCAACGGCCGCAGCGTGTGCACCCTCGCGGTCATGGGCGAACCCGGCGGGGGCACCGTCGGAGTCCGTGATCGGGCCGGGACCGCTCACCGCCGCCGGGACCGGCGGGGCGCCGGCTTCTTGCGCACGGGCGTTGTCGCGATCGCCGAGCGCGCCACGGGCCGCCATACCGGCGAGGAACACCACTGCCGCGACGGCGGCAGCCCCGAGTCGCCGCGTGCGGCGCGCGGATCGATCCTGCTTGGTGACGGGTGCCATGTCACGAGCTCGCCGCGTCGAACAGGAGGTTGACAGCGGCAGGCGCGAGGCCGGCGAGGATGGCGCCGACGACGCCGCCCATGGCCAGCGTCTTGCCGCGGGAGGCTCCGGCGTAGGAGTTGCCCTGCTGGGCCAAGCCGTACATGGCGGCCCCGATGAGGATCGCCCCCAGCGACCCCCACAAAGCCAGCATCTGCGACCAGTTCAGGAGCTGCTGGATCAGCGCGCCGCCCGGCATCCCGGAGGAGTCGGGGGTGACGTCGACGGTCTGCGCCAGCACGCCGGTTACCCACATCTTCATACGCATGTGCACCACCTCGGGGACTTGAAGGACTGCGGTCTCGGCAGCCCTCCGGCCGGGCGGCGACACTTCTGCAAGCCCCGCGGCACCCGGTTCAGGCTCGACTCGGGGCTTGCCGGTATGTGCGACGACTGTTGGTGTCGGCTGTGGGTGTGGTGACGACCACCTTCTTCGGCATCCCACTGGCGTTCGCGCCCGGCGATCTCCCACCAGTGAGCCCAAGTGGCACGGGTATCTCGCCGGTGGCGCTCGACGCGTACCAGCGCGCCGCGGGCAGCTGCCCAGGGCTGCGGTGGGAGCTGCTCGCCGGCATCGGGCAGGTCGAGTCCGGTCACGGCACCAGCGGTGGAGCCACCGTCGGCCCCGACGGTGCCGTCGCACCACCGATCCTCGGCCCACCGCTGGACGGCAGCGGTGCGGGCGGGAACACCACACCGATGCCGGTCGGCACCTGGCGGGGCCAGTGGGGACTGACCGGCCCCTGGCTGCAGGCCGTCGGGCCGATGCAGTTCCTGCCCGGCACGTTCGAGGCGTGGGCGGTGGACGGCGACGCCGACGGCACGTTCGACCCGCACGACGTCGACGACGCCGACGCCACCGCGGCCGCCTACCTCTGCGGCTCGGCCGACGAGATCACCGACGAACGAGCGGCACTACGCCGCTACAACGCGTCCGGCACCTACGTCGAGGAGGTGCTCGCCTGGGCAGACCGCTATGCGAGCGCGCCGCCGCTCGTCGTGCCCGACGACGCCGAGGTGGCGGCGCTCCTCGCCCACCCCAACGTCAGCATCTACGCCGATGGGCGCGACGACCTCGCTGCCGGACGGGTCGATGGCCGAGTCGTCGCCGTGCTCCTGGCCCTCGCCCGGGACCACACCATCAGCGTGACATCGCTGGTCACCGGCCACCCGCGCTGTGCCGTCACCGGCCAGCGCCACGACAGCGACTGCACTGTGTCGAACCACCATCTCGGACGGGCCGCGGATATCGCCGTGCTCGACGGCGTCCCGGTGTCGGCTCGCCACCCGGCAGTTGCGATCGTCACGAGCCAGCTCGCTGCCCTCACCGGACCAATGTGGCCTGACGAGATCGGCGGTCCCGTCGACACCGGCGAGCCCGGCGTGTTCACTAACGCGTTCCACGCCGACCACATCCACCTCGGGTGGGACCAATGTGAGCCCTGTAGCATGTTGTAGTCGTTGTAGTACGCTGTGGTTGTGCCCAAGTCGGAGCCGTTCAGCCTGCGCCTGTCCCCGGTACTCGAGGCGATGATCAGTGACGAAGCCAAGCGGACGCGCCGCAGCAAGGGCGCCGTCGTCGAAGCGCTGGCCGAGGAGGCAC
>JBOGDS010000146.1:0-5444 GCA_050743075.1 Jiangellaceae bacterium
AGCTTGAGCGCGTAGGCGGCCCGCTCGGCGCCCTCCTCCTCGGCGACGGCCAGCACCTTGTGGGCCAGGTCGGCCTCGCCCATGTAGAACAGCGACTGGCCGGTCATGGCCGAGAACTTCACCCGCTCCTCGCCAGGCACGAACGCGAGCACCGCGTCCATCAGCGCGCTCTTGCCCGCCGCGCTGGTCGACTGGACGATCACCGCCAACGGCCGGTCCAGCATGCGTGACACCGCCGCGAGGTAGCCGACGAGACAGTTGGTGGCCTCGCCGACGATCCCGACCCGCTCGAAGTCGGCGACGATCCGCTCGACGAGATCCGGGGCCCGCAGCAGCTCGAGCGCGGCGGCCTGCTCCGCCTCGGAGAGCACCACGGCTTGCTCGGTGGGTGCCTGCGCGTTGCGGACCACCTCATCGGCGACGCGCTCACAAGCGAGCAGCACCCGGCCGAGGTCGTGCTTGACGATCTCCTCACCGGCGTGCAGCTCCTCGGCCGCCTGCTTCACGAACACCGCGCGCGCCCGCGCCGAATACAGGTCCAATGTGTCGACGTGGAAGCGGTCGCCGCGGCCGTCGTGGCGGGCGACCAACACGTTCACCCGCAACAGATCGAACGACGAGACCTTCGACAGTCCGCGGACCCGCCAGCGGCGATCACCGAGCGCGACGCGCAGCTCGTCACCGTCGACCACCGGCGCCACGTCGTCGGGCAACGCCGGCGTCGGTGACACCAGCTCGGGCGGCAGCGGCCCAGCAGCGAAAGAAGAACTCGCAGCCTCGTCGTCGACGTCGAGCTCGTGCTGGCGCTCGTCGACGTGCGGCGGCTCGACCGGCGTGGGGTCGCGGCGCGCGCCAGGTGCGGGCCCGGCTCCCATCCACGCCGCCGAGCGAAGCAGCCGGCCCAACGCGTCGGTCGGGTTCTTCGCGCCGCACGCCACGTCGTTCGCATCCGCGTCGGCGGGGAACTGCACCCGGAAGCACTCGATGCCCTCGGCCATCAACGACTTGGCGAGCTTCTTGGCGGCGCGCTCGCCGGCATCGTCCGCGTCGAACGCCAGCAGCACCCGCTTGATGTCATGCGCGCGCAACGCGTCGAGCAGCTCGGCCGTGATGCCCTCGGTGCCGTAGGCCGAGGTCACATGCCGGAACCCCGCGCACCACAAGCTCAGCGCGTCGATCAACGACTCGCACACGATCAGCTCGTCGGTCGCCGCGAACGCCTCGACGTTCCAGACGCCAGCATGCGGGCCGGGCAGGTAGAGGTGCAGCGGCGTTCCTGCGCGGAGCTTGTCGCCGACCTTGCGGCCGTAGACCTCGCGCACGATGCCGTCGTTGATGACCGGGATGACGAGCGACCCGGCGAAGTGCTCATGGCCCGAGGAGCGGTAGACGCCGACGCGCTGCAGGCGACCACGGATCTCGGCGCCGGCGACGCGGTTCTTGTCGGGCAGGCGGTAGCCGAGCGTGCGGTTCGCGTAGCCCAGCCGGAACCGCTCGACCGCCTCGGGGTGGGCGATGCGCCGGCGTCCGAGGAACCCGATCGCCTCCGGCGACTCCCGCAACGTCTGGTGATAGAAGCCGACCACCTCGGACAGCAGCTCACGGTCCTCGGCCGACACGTCGAACGGTGCGGTGAGCTTGCGCACCGACGTCCGCATCGACACCGGCCCGTCACTCGAGGTCGGCGCGCCGTTGCGCAACAGCTCGACCGCGTGACGGAACGACACGCCCTCGGCCCGCATCACCCAATCGATCACCGACCCGCCAGCGCCGCACGCGCCCATGCAGTGCCACAGGTTCTTCGCCGGCGAGATGACCAGCGACGGCTCGCGGTCGTCGTGGAACGGGCACAACCCGAGCAGGTCCCGGCCATGGCGGCGCAGCACGACCCCGCGGGCCTCGGCCAGGCGCTCGACGGCGACCTCGGCCTTCAACCGCTCGATCTCAGCGTCGGGGATCCGGGCCAACAGCGCACTCCGTCAAGTAGATCATCAGCGATGTTAGACCTACTCTTTCAGCGATGTTGAGTCAAGGAGGCCGATCCGTGCAGGTGAACATGCCCGCAGCGCTCATCGCTGCCCTCGCCATGGACTTTCCCGACCGACTCGCCACCCTCCGCAAAGACCGGAACCTCACGCAGGCCGCTCTCGCCGAGCGGGCCGGCGTTCACGTCTCCCAGCTCCGCCGCTATGAGGCCGGCGGCGCCCAACCCACCCTCGACGTCATCCGTCGGCTCGCAGTCGCGCTGTCCGTCAGCGCCGATCAGCTTGTCTTCGACACCGACGAACGCGGCCCCGACGACGACCTCAGGCTCCACCTCGAGGCCATCCAGCACCTCGACGCCGACGAGAAGGCCGTCGTCCGCACCCTCATCGAGTCGATGCTCCTGCGCCACGAGGCCCGCCGCTTCGCGCCCGCCTCGTAGCAGCGCGATCGTCAGCGGCTTGTGAGCGCCTCCAGCTCGCGAGCGTTGTACTCGATCATCGCGAGGGCGTAGTCCTCGAAGGTCTTGAACCGATCGACCTCGTAGCCCGCCAGCCACACCACCGGCGGCACCTGCTGGCCGTCGACAACCGGCATCACGAACAGGTCCAGATCCACGGTCGTGGCCGCGATCGGGATGAGCCGGGTGTCAAAGAGCCCTGCCTGCTCGAGGACGACAGGCTCGATCGCCTCCAGCACCTGCCGAGCGACGTCCATCCGTGGTCCACCGGCGAGGTCATCAACACCGAAGAGGTCGACGCTCTGGAAGAACGACGGCCAACCGTTGGCGTAGCCGAGGAACTCTCGATACCCAGCATCGAACCGAAAACCGAGGCCGTGCTCGACGGCGGTGAGCTCCTCCGGTGTCGCCGCCACCTTGGGCAGGTGGAACTCCCACACGCCCTCGGTGTCAGCCTCGGCGATCGCTTGCTTGATCTGGATCATCCGGACGATCTCCGGTCGCCAATCGCGTCCCATCAGCTCATCACAGGCCATCGAGGAACTCGAAGATCGTCGGGCGGTACCCGACCGGATAGTGCACCGACTGGCCGCCAAGGCTCGTGTTCACCCTCGGCGTCAGATCCATCCACGAAGGCGGCGTCGCGCTCCCGGTCCAGGTCGTGTCCGGCACGTGGCCAGCATGCCCCGAGTAGGGCGAACCGGCCGCCGCGGCCCGAGCACGCTCGGCAGCAGCCGCACGTGACGCGTCAGCACGCAGCGCGCCCGACGTCGACACTCGGCCCGTCGGCGAGAGCTGGCCCGCACACAGCGCCGCGTTGCACCCGTCGACATACGCCCGCACCTGTGCGATCTCATCGGCCGTAGCCCCCGGCGGCGGCCGGAACGTCACCGGCCCACCCGGTGCCGTGTTTGGGGCAGATCGATAGTCGCCTGAGCGCGCGACTGCGCGCGGAAGGGTGGCTGGGTCGTCGTAACCGCTACTCGCGTCCGCCGCGGAGGCGCGCGGGCCCCAGGTGACCTTCTCAGATGCGGTGTGGCCCGCATATAGAAGGACGCCTTGAATCGCTCGGGCGCCGTCGTAGTCGTAGACCGGCGTCGGCGACACACCGGGAATGCCGAGAAGCCAGCCCGCTGTGGCGCAGATCAGGCCGACGAGAACCCGGCGCGCCTCGCTCATCTAGGTCCCAGAGCCGATCACCAGTGGTCGCAGACGGTCGACGTTCGCCGGGTCGAGTTTCATGTCTCGGACTACATCCTCGAAGACCGTCATCGTCTCAGGCGAGATTCGTGCCGTCGATTGGACGAGAATCTCGCTTAGCATCTCAACAGCAACGCCCTGCTCGTTCGCATCAAGCAGTTCGTCGACGAGGCCAGCAGTAACAGCTGGCAGCTGATCCGCGACGGTGATGAGCAGACCTCGCACCCGCCCTCGGATGTCCTCGTACCGGGAGGCGTCGGACGTCATCAAGGGTTCCTCGGCAAGTTCGTCGGATATCCGGTGATGATCTCGCCCGTTCTGCTGTCGACCGATCACGCGAATGTCGATGCCACCCCGTGTGTCGGTCAGAACGGTCCTACTGCCTTGCGGGACTGCGCCTCGCCAAGCAGCCGGGTCCGTTGCGATCTCGGAGATCTCGTGCATGATCCGATCGCCAGACCACGACTGTGGGAACGGCGTCTTGCCGGCTTGGCCGGGCCATAGATGGCCCCCGCCGGCCGCGTCGCCTTGCAAGATGTGCGTACGACGGGCAGGGGATGATAGGTCGACGAAGTCGTCTGCCATTCGTGGGGCAACACGTGACCCCACCACCTCTTTCGCTGCCGGGGTCGTAGCCGCCCGACCCTCACCAGCGGAAACGTGCTCGGATGCCGCGACGACGACCGTGGCGGGCTGGCCGTGGGCCCCGACGCGTGTTCCAGCGACCTGACCGGGTTGGGTTGACGCGTGTGTGTCAACGGCGGCGCCGACCCCGACGACCAACGCGAGGACGGCGGCGAGGAGCGCGACGAGCAGCCGGTGGTGGTGCTCGTGTCGCTCGACGATGTTCACGGCCTCCAGTCTCGCCGCTCGACGCCGGCGGCTGGTGGCTTCCCGTGTTCGCCGCCCGTCAGTGTGCGTGTGGCCCGCTGGCAGCGAGGGAAGCCCAGCGTCCCGGATGCCGGCCGGGACGTTGGTCGAGGTCCCGGAGTTCGTCCCGGTGTAGGTCCCGTCCGGGCGGCGGGGGCCGGGTGCGCACCTGTGGTGATTATCTGTGTGGTGCGATCGGGTCCGGTCCCTGCGCCGCGCCCGGGCTGGGTGTTGCGGCTTGGCAGCGAAAGAAGGAATGTCGGGTTGGCCGGGGCCGTCAGGCCCGGTCCCGAGGCCCCGGAGGGGCCGTTCAGCGGCCGGGTCGGGGGAGCCCAGAAAGGAAGCGGCATAGTCTGTGGATGGCAATCGCAAGCCGCGGAGACGGGTTCCCGCTGGAGCGTGTGAGCCGGGCTGGCGGCGGGTTCAGGGGACGAGTTCGAAGGTGTCGCAGTGGGCGGGGCGCACGACACGAAAGTCGCGGTGGTTGAGCGTGGCGATCGTGGTTTGTCCGAGCCGTCGGCAACGGCGACGAGGGCGGCGTCGGCCAGGTCAAGACGCAGATCGGCGTAGGTGGTGACCAGCTCGACGCAGCGCTGCCAGTCGGTGTCGCTCAACTCGATCGGTTCGAGCTGGCCGGTGGTGACCAGACGCAGGAACCGTTGGTGGGGTCCGGTCCCGAGGCGGTCCAGGATCAGCCATGCCGTCTCGGCGATCACCGGGGTCGGTGACGCCCAGTCCTGGCCGGTGAGGAGCGTGGTGATCTCGTCGTGGCGGCCTGAGCGGCCGTCGGCGGCGACGAGCCAGATGTTGGTGTCGACCAGTAGCACCGGCGAAGGGTTCAGGCGCCGTGGGCGAGCTTGCGGGCGGCGGCCTCGGCGCGCAGCTCGTGGATGTCGCGGGTAGCCCAGTCCGGGTCCCCGGAATCGGCGCA
>JBOGDS010000147.1:0-5012 GCA_050743075.1 Jiangellaceae bacterium
GGTCCGGGCCGCGAACCGCGCGGCCTCCGCGGACGGTCGCCGGGTCGCGGTCCGCGAGCCGGTCATGCGCCGTGCCCCGCCGTCTCCCGGTGAGCCCCCGCGGGCTCTCGTTCCAGCAGCTCGAGCACCTCCGGACCGACCAGCGTGACGTCGCCGGCACCGAACGTGAACAGCACGTCGCCGGGCCGGGCCCGGGCGACGGCAACGGCCGGCACCGCGGACCAGGAGGGCTCGTAGGTGACCAGTTCCGGTGGGAGCGGCACGGAAGCGGCCACCAGAGCACCCGTGACACCGGGCTCCGGGTCCTCCCGGGCGGCGTAGACGTCCATGACGATGACCTCGTCGGCGGCGCCAAGCGCCTTCCCGAACTCGGCCGCGAAGATGCGGGTCCGGCTGAACAGGTGCGGTTGGAAGATGGCCACGACCCGGCCGCCGCCCGCCAGCGGACGGGCGGCGGCGAGCACGGCCGCCACCTCGGTCGGGTGGTGGGCGTAGTCGTCGTAGACCCAGACGCCGGCGGCGAAACCCTTGAGCTCGAACCTGCGCCGGGTGCCGGTGAAACCCTCCAGGCCCTCGCGCATCTCGCTGCTGGGGAACCCCAGCCCGACGCCGGCAGTGAAGGCGGCCGCGGCGTTGAGTGCGTTGTGACGGCCGGCCTGCCGGAGTGTGACCCGACCGTGCCGCCGCCCCCGGGTGACCAACTCGAACGACACTCCGCTGCCCCCCAGGTCGATGTCGGCAACTCGCACGTCGGCGCCGGACGACTCGCCGTAGCTGACGACGACGCCGCCCCGGGTCTGGGACCGCTCCCCCAGTGCGGCCGCTCCGAGGTCGTCCGCGCACACGACCAGGAAGCCCGTCACGCGGTCGGCGAAGGCGTCGAAGGCGCGCACGTACGCCTCGGGTGTGCCGTAGTTGTCGAGGTGGTCGGCCTCGACGTTGGTGACGATCGCGACCTCGGGGTCGTAGGCGAGGAAGGACGCGTCGCTCTCGTCGGCCTCGGCGACGAACACGTCGCCGGTGCCGTTGTGGGCGTTGGCCCCGGACTCGTTGAGGTTGCCGCCGATCGCGAACGACGGGTCGGCGCCACAGTGCTGGAGCGCGACGGTGAGCATCGACGTGGTGGTGGTCTTGCCGTGCGTGCCGGCGACGGCCACGGCGCGCCGGCCGGCCATGACCGAGGCCAGCGCCGCGGCCCGCGGAAGCACCCGCAACCGGCGCCGCCGCGCCTCGACGACCTCGGGGTTGTTCTCGCGGATCGCCGTCGAGACCACGACCGTGTCCGCGTCGGTGACGTAGGATGCGTCGTGGCCGACGTGCGCGGTCGCACCCAGCGCCCGCAGGCCGGCGAGCACGCTGGAGTCCTTGGCGTCGCTGCCGGACACCGTGAATCCCCGGGCCAGCAGGATGCGCGCTATTCCGCTCATGCCCGCGCCGCCGATTCCGACGAAGTGCACCCGGCCGAGCTCGTCGGCCGTGAGCACCCGGTCGGGGGGCGCGACGATCACCAGCAACCTCCACTGTGGGCCGGACCCGCCGCCCGCAGGACCATGGCCGCCAGCCGGTCGTCTGCGTCGCGGCGGCCGAGCGCTGCGGCGGCCCGCCCCATGGCGGCGAGCCGGGAAGGATCCGCCAGCAGGGAGGGTACGTGGTCGCGCAGCCAGGCGCCGGTCAGGGCGGCGTCCTCGACCAGGAGCCCGGCGCCGGCCTCGACCAAGGGCGCGGCGTTGAGCCGCTGTTCACCGTTGCCGTGCGGCAGCGGCACGTAGACGGCAGGCAGCCCCACCGCGGCCAGTTCGGCGCACGTGATGGCACCGGCTCGGCAGACGGCCAGATCCGCGGCGGCGTAGGCGAGCTCCATCCGGTCGAGGTACGGCACGACGACGTACGGCGCGCCACCGCGGGCCGGCGTCACGGCATCCTCGTTGCCCCGTCCGACGGCGTGAAGCACCTGGATGCCGGCGCCGGTCAGCACGGCCGCGGCGTCGAGCACCGCGGCGTTGATCCGCCGGGCACCCTGGCTGCCACCGAACACCAGCAGTGTCGGCAGGTCCGCCCGCAGGCCGTACGCCTCGCGCGCTTCGTCGCGGACCGAGGCCCGGTCCAGGGTGGCGACCGCGCGCCGCAGCGGGATGCCGACGTGCTCGGCGTGCGGCAGTCTGGTGGCCGGCGAAGCCACCGCCACGTGGCGGGTGAGCCGGGCACCGATCCGGTTGGCAAGACCGGGCCGGGCGTTGGCCTCGTGCACAACGATCGGCACCTGCAGCAGGCGGGCCGCGAGATAGGCCGGCAGCGCGACGTACCCGCCGAACCCGACGACGACGTCGGCCTGCCTGGAGCGAAGGATCTCGGCGGTCTCGGCGACCGCGCCGCGCAGCTTCCCCGGAACGCGGAGAAGGTCGACGGTCGGCCGCCGGGGAAAGGGGACGGCAGGGATCAGAGCAAGCTCGTACCCGCGCTCCGGCACCAGGCGTGCCTCCAGCCCGCGCTCGGTACCGAGCACGGAGATCGTGGAGGACGGATCGTGGCGCAGCAGGGCGTCTGCCGTGGCGAGCGCCGGCTCGACATGGCCGGCGGTACCGCCACCGGCGAGCACGACGTGCACTACGCGGTCACTCCTCCTCGCCGTTCCGCCCGGAGGCGACGGCGGGCGGCGAGCGCCTCCCGGGCCCCCGGCTCCTGCCTGGCGAACGACACCAGCATGCCCACCCCGACGATCGTCGGCACCAGGGCCGACCCGCCGTAGGACACGAACGGCAGCGGGATGCCGACGATCGGCAGCACCGCGAGCACGCTACCCAGGTTGACGATCGCCTGAACCAGCAGCCACCCGGTGATGCCGGCGGCAGCGATCCGGACGAACGGGTCGCGCGTCCGCCACGCGATCCGGATGCCGGCGTAGCCGAGTACCAGGAACAGCACGATCACGACCAGCGTGCCGGGCAGGCCGAGCTCCTCTCCGATGATGGCGAAGATGAAGTCGGTGTGCGCCTCCGGGAGCCGGCCCCACTTCTCGCGGCTGGCGCCCAGGCCCTGGCCCCACCAGCCGCCGTTGGCGAACGCGTACCTCGAGTGCAGTGCCTGGTAGGTCAGGTTGTCGGCGTCGGCCAGCGGGTCGAGGAACAGCCGCACCCGGTCGAACCGGGTCTGTTCGGCCATGACGAAATACACGCCGACCACGGCCATGGCACCGGCAGTGAGGCTGAACAGCCAGGTCGGGACGCCGACGACCCAGAGCAGCGTCAGCACCACCCCCATCAGCACGATGGCGGTACCCAGGTCACCTTGGCCGACCGTCAGAGTCACCACGAAGCCTGCGACCGGTGCGAACGGCACCAGCAGGTGCTTCCATTGCCGGAGCAGCCGGCCCATCGAGGCGAAGAGGTTGGCTCCCCACAACACCAGGCCCAGCTTGGCGAGCTCGGACGGCTGGACCCGGAACGGGCCGCCGAACTCGATCCAGTTCCGGTTGCCGTTCACGTCGACACCGACACCCGGTACGTATGTGAACAGCAGGAGCACGACGGAGGCGACCAGCAACGGAAGCCCGAGCCGGCGCAGGATACGCGGCGGCATCCGGGACACCAGGAACGCGATGGGCAGCGCGGCGAGCGCCCAGGCCGCCTGCCGGGCGACGATGTAGTAGGACGACCCGTGTGTGCTCAGCGAGTACACCGACGACGCCGAGGCCACCATGACCAGGCCGAGCACCAGCAGCAGGCCCGCGGCACCAAGCACCAGGTGGTACGAGGCCAGCGGCCGGCGCAGCATCCTGGAGACGGCCGCGAACCCGGCCGACGGTAGCGCACGCGGAACGTCGCCCGCCCGAACCGGCCCCGCCCGAACCCTCCCCGCCCGAATTGGCCCCGCCCGAACTGGCTTAGTGCTGGTGGCCATGACGCCGCACCGCCGCGGCGAACGCATCTCCGCGCGCCGCGTAGTTGGCGAACATGTCCATGGACGCGCAGGCGGGTGCCAGCAGCACGGTGCCGCCCGGCCGGGCGAGCCGGGCTGCCTTGTCGACGACACGCTCCATCACGCCATTGTCGGTGCCCTCGACTTCGATCACCGGGACCTCGGGCGCGTGTCGCTGGAGGGCTTCGGCCAGCAGCGACCGGTCGGCGCCGATCAGGACGACGGCGCGCAGCCGCTCGCGAACGGCGGCGACCAGCGGGTCGAAGACCGCGCCCTTGGCCAACCCGCCGGCCACCCACACGACGTCGTCGTAGGCCTGCAACGAGGCTTGCGCGGCGTGCGCGTTGGTCGCCTTGGAGTCGTCGACATAGGTGACCTCATCGATCGTCGCGACGACGTCGATCCGGTGCGCGTCCGGCCGGAATGCGCGCAGGCCGTCGCGCACGGCCACGGCAGGCACCCCGACGGAACGCGCCAGTGCCGCAGCGGCCAGTGCGTTGGCGACGTTGTGCGGAGCGGCCGGGCGCACGTCGGCGACCGACGCAAGCTCCGCCGCTGACGACTGTCGCTCGGCCACGAAGGCCCGGTCGACGAGCACACCGTCGACGACGCCGAGCATGCCGGCGGCCGGCACACCCAGCGTGAATCCGACGGCCCGGGCGCCCTCGGTGACGTCGGCGCCGCGGATCAGCCGTTCGGTCTCGGGGTCCTCGACGTTGTAGACGCAGGCGGTCTGGACCCCGGCGTATATCCGTGCCTTGTCCGCCGCGTACGCCGACATCGACCCGTGCCAGTCCAGGTGGTCGGGCGCGACGTTCAACACCGCGGCCGACCGTGCCGCCATCGAGTGCGTCCAGTGCAGCTGGTAGCTCGACAGCTCGAGGGCGACGACGTCGTACGGCTCGGGGTGCAGGACGGCCTCGACGACCGGGGCGCCGACGTTGCCGGCGGCCGCGACCCGCAGGCCGGACGCCCGCAGCATCTCGGCAAGCATCCGCACGGTCGTGGTCTTGCCGTTCGTGCCGGTGACCGCGAGCCACGGCGCCGGCCGGTCGGGGTCGCGAAGCCGCCACGCGAGCTCGACCTCGCCCCAGACC
>JBOGDS010000148.1:0-4980 GCA_050743075.1 Jiangellaceae bacterium
CCACAACTCCGGTACGGCGTTGGCGCACGGGGCTCTGCTGGCGCTCACCACGTCAGCGCGGCCCGCCGCGTGACGCGCCGGGTGGAGGTTCGCCCCGGGGCCTATCGCGATTCGGTGGCGCTCATGCAGGTCAGCCAGCGGGTCGGGGCCGCTCACGGGGTTCGGTCCGCCCTGGTGGCCATGGCGACTGAGCTGAACCTCGATCTGCTGGCCGGCATGGGGTTCGCGGTGCCGGACGGAGCGTCGGCCAACGACATGCTCGTCGCAGTCGAAGCCGAGGACGATCGTGCCCTGAGCACCGCGCTGACCCAGGTGGACGCGATCCTGGCGGAGCGGGCCCGGTCAGCGGACGGTGCCGCTGACAGTGCGCCGCCACGAACCGTTCGCGCCGCTGCGGCCGCTTCCGGCAGCACCCTGGCGCTGATCTCGACACCGGGTCAGTACGCCGCGGCAGACGCCTTCGATGCGCTGTACGCAGGTCTCGACGTCATGCTGTTCAGCGACAACGTGCCGCTCGAGCAGGAGATCGCTCTCAAGGAGACCGCGACCAGGCTCGGCCTGCTCGTCATGGGACCCGACTGCGGGACGGCCGTCGTCGCCGGCGTGGGGCTCGGGTTCGTCAACGTGACCCGCCCTGGCCCGGTCGCGATCGTCGCGGCGTCCGGCACCGGCGCGCAGCACCTGATGTGCCTGCTCGACGGCGCCGGCCTCGGCGTGAGCCACTGCCTCGGCGTCGGCGGTCGTGACCTGTCCGAGCCGGTGGCGGCGCGCTCGACACTCGCAGCACTCGATCTGCTCGCTGCCGAGGAAAGCACCGAGCGGATCGTCGTCGTGTCGAAGCCGCCGGCGCCGGTCGTCGCGGAGCGGGTCCGCGCCCGCGCCGCCGGGCTCGGGATCCCGGTCGAGTTTGCACTTCTCGGTCCCGGGCAATCGTCGATCACCGATGTCGCCGAGCGGGTCGTGCGAGCAGGCGGCCTGCCATGGGATGCACCTCGCGGCTGGCCTGCTCCCGACAATCCTGCGCCCCGCGTCGGCGCGCTGCGAGGGTTGTTCTCCGGTGGCACGCTGTGCGACGAGGCCATGCTGATCGCAGCATCACAGCTGGGCGCCATCCGCTCGAACGTTCCCCTCGAACCGGACTGGGACCTACCCGACGACCTGCGGGCGCCCGGTCACCTGATGATCGACTTCGGCGACGACAGCCTCACCCAGGGCCGGCCGCACCCGATGATCGACGGGCGCCTGCGCGCTGCCCGGCTCGTCGACGAGGGAGCCGACCCGACCTGTGCCGTCGTGCTGCTCGACGTCGTCCTGGGACACGGCGCCCATCCGGACCCGGCCGCCGAGTTGGAACCCGCGATCCGCCAGGCACGCGCCACAGCCGCCGGGGGCGGGCGCGACCTGGCGGTCGTCGTCTCGCTCGTCGGCACCGCCGGCGACCCGCAGGGCCTGGACCGCCAGGCCGAGGCGCTCTGTTCGGCGGGCGCCTCGGTCCACCTGTCCAACGCCGCGGCCGCGCATGTGGCCGTCGACCTGGTGGAGGGCTGACGTCGTGGACCTCACGGCAGAGCCGCGGATCGTGACAGCGGGCGTCGACCTGCTGGCGGACGCACTCAGCGCCCAAGCGGCCGACGTTGCCCAGGTCGACTGGCGGCCGCCGCTGGCCGGCACGGACGGGGCACTGGTCCGGGTGCTGGCCGACCGGCGACGTCCGGCGGCGAACGGCCTGGCGCTGTCGCGCATGCTGCGGGCCGGCGCGGAACTGGTCGACGTCCGGCCTGCGTCGGCGGCTCTCGGCCTCCAGCCCGGCCAGTTCCTGCATGCCGGGCCACCGCTGACCTGGGAGAGGGCGTCGGGCCCCATGCGAGGCGCTCTCATCGGCGCTGTCCTCTTCGAGGGCCTGGCGCAGAGCCCCGGTGAGGCCGAGGGTCTGCTCGCCGGTGGTGCTGTCGGCTTCGAGCCGTGTCATCACCGCGGCGCCGTGGGACCCATGGCCGGCGTGGTATCGCCGTCGATGTGGGTCTTCGAGCTCCGGGACCAAGCCGGCGGCACGATGGCGTGGTGCTCGCTCAACGAGGGCCTCGGCAGGGTGCTGAGATACGGCGCCTACTCCCCCGACGTCGTCGACCGGCTGCGGTGGATGAGCGACATCCTCGGGCCCGCGTTGCGGGCAGCCATCGCGCATCACGGGCCGATCGACGTCAAGGCGATCATCGCGCAGATGGTCCAGATGGGCGACGAGGGCCACAACCGCAACCGCGCCGGTACGCTCATGCTCCTTCGGGAGCTGCTGCCCGACCTGGTCGAGGCCGCCGAGCCTGCCCACGTGCCCGACGTGGTCCGGTTCGTGGCCGGCAACGACCACTTCTTCCTCAACCTGGTCATGCCCGCCGGCAAGCTGCAGACGACCGCCGCGGCAGGCATCGCCGGTAGCAGTGTCGTCACGACGATGGCCCGCAACGGAACGGACTTCGGGATCCAGGTGTCCGGCCTCGGCAACGCCTGGTTCACCGGTCCCGCGCAGGTTCCGGAGGGCTTGTTCCTCGGGAGCTACGGTCCTGACGACGCCAACCCGGACATCGGCGACTCCGCCATCGCCGAGACGATGGGCCTGGGCGGCTTCGTCATGGCCGCCGCGCCGGCCATCGTGCGCTTCGTCGGCGGCACCGTCTCCGACGCCCTGAACACGACCCGGCTCATGTACGAGATCACCGTCGGGGAGAACCCCGCCTACGCATTGCCGATCCTCGACTTCCGCGGCGCACCCACCGGTATCGACGTCGCGGCCGTCGTCAAGACCGGTGTCCTGCCGCAGATCAACACCGGCATGGCCGGGCGCGTGGCCGGAACCGGCCAGGTCGGCGCCGGCCTGGTCAGCCCGCCGGCCGAGTGCTTCGTCCTGGCGCTAGACGCGTTGGCCGACGCCGCTCCGCCGTTGCCCGTCGCCGGTTGAGCGGCGCAACCACAGCAGGCCGAGCACGGGCAAGACGAGCGGCACGAAGCCGTACCCACGGCCGTAACCCGACCAGACCGTCTCGTCGGGGAAGGCATCGGTCCACACCAGGCTGAGCGTCCCGACCACGAGCACCCCGACCAGCTCCACCGTGCACGCCACCAGGGCAACCCTGCGTGACACCGCGCTCGAGCGTGCCAGGGCCACGGTCGCCACGATGTACACCGCCGCCGCGAATGCCGACAGGAGGTAGGCCGCCGGAGCCTCGTCGAAGCGCGAAGCGATCTGGACCGCGGCCCTGGCGCTCGCCGCGACCGCGAAGACGGCGTAGACGGCCACGAGAACGCGGCCGGGGCCGGCATTCGTCGGCCTCATGTCAGCCACCGACGGTGCTCCACAGGTCAGTGAGGCGCACCACGACCACGACCAGCGCGAGGCACGCCACGCCCAGCACGGCCGGCCCCCAGCGGGAACGTTCGGCGAGAGCCCACAGCGTCCCGACCGGCAGGATGATCACCGAGACGATCAGGTAGAGAACGAAGGTGCCGAGCTCGTCCGGCCGGTCGCCCCCGACCAGCAGCACCACCGCGATGACGACCTGGACGAGGACGACCAGCTCGACCGCGCCGGAGGCGATGACGAAGTACTCCCGCGGCGCCCGGCCGGCCGCGGCCGTGACCAGCGCGAATGCCGCGTACGCCAGGGCCACCACGATCAGCGCGGTCGCGAGGGCGTCGATCACCCAGCGATCGTAGCCGCGCAGCGGCGGCAACATCGCGGCAAAGTCCCAACCATCCACGGTTAGCGTTGTGTTTGGTGATCGTTATTGAACTGTGATACTCCCCCGCAAACATCGTCGTTGGAATCGCACTGCGAAAACAGCAGACGAAGTCAATTGCACGGTCAAGCAGCGGTTGTTCGGCCTGTGTTCAGTGGGTCGGTTCCCGGAAGGGTCGCGATGAATCACAGTCGGCGTAAGGCGCAAGGCGCGAGGTCTACTACTTCTCCTGACAAGTCTAGCCGTCGTCTTGACGTTTGCTTCTCCCGCCTTCTCTAACGTTTCCCATGAGGATGGAACTGTTTCGCTAGACGAGATGGAACTGATTTCGAAAGAGTCGAAGGTTGTCACATTCGTCGATGAATCGAGTCACTCTCATGCATCCCTCGCCACCATCGCGGTCTACGAGGCTGCATCCTGTACTATCCGGTACACGGCCTCAACACCATACAGGGATGCGGATCAGGGCATTTATACGGCGCGGGGACGAGGAGAAGCTGCCGTCGGAAGCGGGTGTGCAACTTTGGTCTGGCGAAGTGAACTGTGGTGGCTCCACCCACAGCATGACGAGTGGACCCGTCTAGCCTTGGGGCCAGTACGTCAAACAAGTGCTGGTAGAACGGAAACATCTTATGCGAACCGTCGGTGTTATAGCACAGGGACAAAAAGACATATCGAACCTACATACCAGTAGGGACGACTCGAAGCGCGAACATCAACTTAGCCTGCACACCATAAAGGCGCGAGGCTCATTGAGCGGGAGTGGCCTTGCAGCTCAATGGGGATCTTCTGCAAGTATGTGTGAGCAGGTTGGCTTGGTTGCATGTGGCGTCGATCTTTTGGTGTACGGTGAGTCTACATGGTTAATTGGGATCACGAGCGCGATGAAGAACTAGGCTGGCACGCTCGAATGCTTGCAGAACAGGGACTGCTGGAGTCGTTGCCGAGTAATGCTCAGTTCGTGCGTTACATTGCGCCTCACGAGCGTGTGCTTGTCTACACGAGGTTCTTGATCGGCCAAGGTTTCGAGCTGCACGCTCTGGACTCCGACGACGTGAGCCACTGAGGCTTATGCAGAACCTCGTTGAAATGTTTGAGAGTCCGGCGTGTCGCAATGAATAGGGCAATGGTTCCAACGAGATAATTCGAAGGTCATCGGCAGATAATCTTCGAAACCCGGAGGAACCATTGCCAGGCCAGGCTACTACGGGACTGATCGCGGAGCAATTCGACGAACTCGTCGCACGTG
>JBOGDS010000149.1:0-4922 GCA_050743075.1 Jiangellaceae bacterium
CCGCAGCGCCTCGGCCACGCGGCGCGCTGCGCGGGCGGCCAGCACCGAACCGCCCCACACGACCGGCACGTCGTCGGCCAGCGCGAGCGCGATCTCCTTGGCCGGGTTGAGGTCGACCGGGTTCGATGCCGCACACCGGACCGCGACGTCGTCGAGGGCGACGGCGACCGGCTCCGCCTCGACCGGCGGCCCCAGGCCCAGCACGTGCAGGGCCCGCAGCACGGGCACCGCGAGAGCTGTCGCGTCGCGGGTCGCTGCCGGCAACAGCGTGGTGCCGCGGCCCGCTGCGGCAGCTGTGAGTGCGGACTCCGGTGCTGCCGCGACAACCAGGGCACAGCCCCGGCGCACGGCCTCGGCGACCAGCATCAGCGCGTCGTGGTCGCTGTCGTCGACGGACATCATGACGACGAGGTCGAGCGGACCGGCCCAGCCCGGCAAGCTCGGGTGCGGCCAGGCGACGAAGGGCACCGGGCACACCGGCTCGAGTACGGCACGGAACAGCCGCCCGTCGGCGCCGCCGGCGATGACGGCTCGCGGCCGGTCAGATGCTGTCAGCCCGTCGAGGGCGGCAGCCGACGCCGCGTCGGCGCGGCGGACCTCGGCACCCCAGCCGGCGACCTCCCGGAGCACCGCGTCGATCGACCGCAGCGCCTCCGGGTCGTCGAGGGCGGCGTCGACGAACACGCGGTCAGCTCTGCCGTGCTTCGTCGACCAGCATGACCGGGATGTCGTCGCGCACCGGGTACGCGAGGCCGCAGCCCGTGCAGACGAGCTCGCTGGCGTCGTCGTCCACCCGCACGGTCGAGTGGCAGGCCGGGCAGGCCAGGATCTCCAGCAGGGCCGGATCGAGGTTCATCGGTGCTCCTGTCAGGTCGCGCTGCGGACCAGGTCGAGGGCCTCGTCGCGAACGCGCTCCATCGTGGCGGCATCGGCCGCCTCGACGTTCAGCCGGAGCAGCGGTTCGGTGTTGGAGGCCCGCACATTGAACCACCAGTCGCCGTGGTCGACGGTCAGCCCGTCGAGGTGGTCCACGGTGAGGCCGGAACGGCCGGTGTACGCCAGCTCGACGGCGGCCATCGTCCCGGCCTGGTCCTGGACCGTGCTGTTGATCTCCCCGGAGGAGACGTACCGCTCGTACGGGCCGAGCATCGACGACAACGCCGGGCCGGCCGGTTCGCCGCCGAGCGCCGCCAATGCGTGCAGCGCCGCGAGCATCCCGGAGTCGGCCCGCCAGAAGTCGCGGAAGTAGAAGTGTCCCGAGTGCTCGCCGCCGAAGACCGCGCCGGTCTCGGCCATCGTCTGCTTGATGAACGAGTGGCCCACCCGCGTGCGTACCGGCACTCCCCCGTGCTCACGCACGACCTCCGGGACGGACCGCGACGTGATCAGGTTGTGGACGACGGGTGCACCCGGGACCCGGGCGAGCTCACGCACCGCGATCAACGCCGTCAGCGTCGACGGGTTGACGGCCTCGCCGCGCTCGTCGACGACGAAGCACCGGTCGGCGTCGCCGTCGAAGGCGAGCCCCAGGTCCGCGCGGCGCTCCACGACGGCGGCCTGCAGGTCGCGCAGGTTGGCCGGGTCGATGGGGTTCGCCTCGTGGTTGGGGAACGAGCCGTCGAGCTCGAAGAACATGGGCACGACGGTGAGCCCGGGGACGTCGAGCACGGACGGGACCGTGTGCCCGGCCATCCCGTTCGCAGCATCGACGACGACGGTGAGCTGCCGGATGGCGGACAGGTCGACCAGGTCGCGCAGGTACGCCCCGTAGCCGGCCAGGACGTCGCGGTGCGTCACCGACCCGGCCGTCGAGGCTGCGTCGAACGACCCGGCCTCGGCCAGTTCGCGGATCTGCGCCAGACCGGTGTCCTGCCCGACCGGCGCCGCCCCCGCCCGGCAGAGCTTGATCCCGTTGTACTGGGCCGGGTTGTGGCTGGCGGTGAACATCGCGCCCGGCAGGTCCAGTGAGCCGCTGGCGAAGTACAACTGGTCGGTCGACGCCAACCCGACGTGGACGACGTCCGTGCCCCGCGCGGTGACACCGGCGGCGAAGGCATCGGCGAGCGGTACCGACGACGGGCGCATGTCGTGCCCGACGACGACAGCTACGGGACGGCCGACGACCTCGACGAATGCTCCGCCCACGGCGCGCGCGACGTCCTCGTCAAGCTCGTCGGGTACCACGCCGCGGATGTCGTACGCCTTGACGATGCCGGCGAGGTCACGCATGGCAGCGGGATTCAGGCGTCCGGGTTGCGCAGGACACGCAGGTGGCCACGGCGGCCGACCTCGGTGACGAAGGGCGTGCCGGCGGGCTGCGGGCGCGCCGCTTCGCGGACAGCGTCGGCGAGCGCCAGCAGGTCGTCGCTGCTCGGGCCGAGGGCCGCGGGGTCCGGCGCCAGCCGGATGACCTCCCAGCCGTTGGGCGCGACCAGCCGCTCGGAGTGCTCCGTACACAGGTCGTAGCAGTGCGGCTCTGCATACGTCGCCAGCGGGCCGAGCACCGCCGTCGAGTCCGAGTAGACATAGGTCAGCGTCGCCACCGCGTGGCGGCTGCAGGCAGACCGGGAACAGCGACGGGCCGGGCTCACGACACCGAACGTTAGCGTGATCCAGCCCGCTCCCGGCCCCGCCGCGCCCCCCACCCCCATGATCATGTCGATGACACACACCGTTTGCTGTGCGTCATCGACATGATCATGGGATAGCGTCCTCGAGGTGAGCCGTAGGTCGTGGCCTCGTCGCGGCCCCGGTCCCCTTCCGCCGGTGCGCCGCGACCGGCACGGGCGGGGCATGCGGGGGCCGCTGGCGCCAGCAGGCTCGCCGCTCGCGCGGTCGCCCGCAGAGCGCTTCGACGACCTGGTGGTGGAGACGGTCGAGCGGCTCGACCGGCGCTGGCGCGAGCAGCTCGCCAAGGTGGAGTTCGCCGTGGAGGATGTGCCGACGCTCGACGACTGGGACCGGGACTGGGTGCCGCTCGCGCGCACGTTCGCACCCGTCGGCGCCTTGCCGACCCGGATCGTCGTCTACCGCCGCCCGATCGAGACGCGTGCGCCCGCGCCTCGCCAGCAGCGGCTGCTGGTGGGCGACGTCGTCTCCGAGCAGGTGGCGGAGTTGCTCGGCGTCGAACCCGACGAGGTGGACCCGACCTACGGCTCCGAGCCGGACTGATTCCCGCACCCGGCGCGCCCCTCCCTCCGACGTGTCAGGCCGGACAAATCGCTGCGCCAACGGAGCACGTTCACCGAGTGATGGGGCCGGCGGGGGCGAGGCCGGTCGGGAGCTCGCCCACCACCTCCGGGACCTGGACCGTGACGGCCGGCGCGACGAGAGGCATCAGGTCGAGCAAGGCGCCGGCGCTGTTGGATCCGACGATCTCGCGGGTGACGGTGACGGTCCCCGGCTCCGCCGGCTCGACCACGATGGTCGCCCACGAGGCACCCTCCGGGAGCTCCAAGGCGACCGGGACCGTGCTGCCGCCCGGTACGTCGACCGTCTGCTCGGCAGCGACGGTGCCGTCAACGGCGAGCGTCCGGACCGCGACCCTGGCCGGCATCCCGCCGACCGTACTCACCAGGAGCCGGGTCGTCAGGTCTGAGCCGATCCGGCCCAGCAGGGCCGACGCGGTGCCGGACAGCGGCGCCGTCGCTGCCGTGTAGGCCAGATCGGGCAAGGCGTCGGACGGGGCGTCGACAACGCGGACGGCTGCCGTGACGGGAACGTCGCTCGACAGCGACACCGACACGGCCGCCTCGCCCGCCGCCTCGGTGATCGCCACCTCGAGCACGGTGCCCGCGGTGACCGTGAGCACGTCCTGGTCGACCGGGCTGAACGGCCCGTCGGGACCCAGGAGCCGGAGCGAGACGATCGCGTCCCTGTCGCCGGGCGCCAGCACTCGCAGGAGGCGCTGACCGTGTCCCGGAACGCCCGGGACGACGATGTCCGTCGCCGGTTCTGCCGCCGCGGGAACGAAGCTCACACCCTGCGGGTCCAGGTCGGCGGTCTCGCGCACCTCCAGCGCTGCCGCTACCCGCCCCCGGGACGCGGTGACACGCACCCCGATCTGCTGCGCATCGGCGTCGAGCGCGTCGAGCAGGAGGATCTCCTGGCCCTGCGCCGGCACGGCGACGTCCGCCGTCGCCGGAGCGTCCACCGGGCCCGACTCGTCCCAGACCGACACGTCGACGACGGCGGCAACGGGCGTCGGGTTGGACAGCACCAGCCGCCCGCGGCGGCCGACCTCACCCGATGCGCCGACGAACCAGTGCTCGCGAGCGGGTGCCGCGCAGTGTGCCGTCACCAGGCCGCGGAAGTCCGGGCCCTGGGCGAGCATCGACTGCTCGGCCGCAAGGCCGGGGGCGAGCACGCCCGTTCCCCGCACCGCGTAGGCGGTCGCATCGGCGGCGTCGACCTCGGCCGTGGCAAGGGTTCCGACTGCCGTCGCGGAGAGCAGCGTGGACGGCTCCGCCTCGGTGCCGACGAGCGGTTGGACGACAACGGGCGGCACCTCGGCACCGTCGGGCACACCGTCAGGGCCACCGAGAGGCAGCACGCCGATGTGTGAGCTTGCCCGCGCCTCCCCGCCGGCGTACGGGCAGACGAGCGTGGACCGGACGACGGCCTCGTCCTGAGCCGGCCGTTCCCGCACGACGGACTCGGGAGGCCCGACGAACGCTGCCACTGCGAGGGCCGACGCGACGCCGACCGGCACCCACAGCGCCGCGTTCCACCGGCGGCTCACGGGTCGCCCTCGTCCCGCTTGCGACGGCCCTTGGCGCGGTGGCCGCCTCGGTCGGCCGCCCGACGTGATCGCGGCTGGGCGTCCCGCCGGCCGCTGGCGCGGCGGCCTACATAGGTGCCCGCGTCGGGCGCCTCGTCGGGCGCCTCGTCGGGCTTCTCCTCGACGTCGGGGTCCCCCGACT
>JBOGDS010000150.1:0-4859 GCA_050743075.1 Jiangellaceae bacterium
AACTTGGAGCGCTCGGCGCCACCGTCTATGGCAGTGGTCGCTCCACGCGGGCCGGGCGCTCACCGATGGACCGCCCGGAGACAATCGAGGACACCGCCGAACTGGTCACGGCCGCCGGCGGCGACGTCGGCGCGCTCGTGGGTGGCATCCGCAGCGACCACGCGCGGCTGGACATCCTGGTCAACGACGTCTGAGGCGGGGATCCGTTCGTCCAGTGGGGCAAGTCGTTGTGGGAACACCGGCTCGATGCGACCCTCGGCGTCCTGCGCAACGGCATCGAGACGCACCTGATCACGAGCCACTTCGCGATCCCGCTCATGCTGGAGGGCGCGGGTGGCCTCGTGGTCGGGGTGGGCGACGGCAAGCGCGACGTGCCGTATCGCACGAACATGCCCTACGACCTGGTCAAGACGGCTGTCGTCAGGATGGGCGAGGCGCTCGCGCACGAGCTCCAGCCGCACGGCGTCACGGCCCTGACCGTCACGCCCGGGTGGCTGCGGTCGGAATCGATGCTCGACTACTTCGCCGTCACGGAGGAGACGTGGCGCCAGGCGGCCGAGCGAGTCCCCTACTTCAGCCACTCCGAGACGCCGCATCTGCTCGGTCGCGGGATCGCCGCCCTGGCGGCCGACCCCGACCGGGATCGCTTCGCCGGCCAGTGCCTCGGCTCGTGGGACCTCATGCGTGTCTACGACCTGGTGGACGCCGACGGCACCCGACCGGATTGGGGCGCCGTCGACCTTGAGGCCCGTCAAGAGACCCTGACCAACGTGGTGTAGAAGACCCGATCCCGCCGCGACCGGTCCAGATCGGCCGGTAACCGGTCGCGCAGCGTCGGCACCCGCGAGCCGACGCAAGCGTCCGGGTCGTCCCAACCGAGCAGTGCGCCGAGCTTCCAGCGGATCGTGAACAGCGTGCGGGCGAGCCAGGATGGGTTGTCCGACGTGTCGCTGATGGCGAACTGGCGCACCAGCCGGGGGAAGTCGTCAGGTCCTCCCGGCGTCGGCAACGCCCATGCGTCGTAAAGCTGGAAGTCGGGCGTGATCTCGTGGATCCTCCAGGGCCGGGACAGGTGTTCGGTGTTCGGTGTTCGACAGCTTCATGTCTGTGGACCTCCATCCGTTCAATGACGTGTCACGGCAACGGGGTCGAGTCCAAGGACACCGGCGGCAGCCCGGGCAGCGATGAGCTCGTCGTGCGGAGCCTGGCCGGCCAGCGCGATCACAGTCCCCTCGACAGCGCCGACTAGGCGAGAGCGACGGCTCTGGCCGGCGGGCCGGGCGGGATTGTCCCCGCCGTGCGGCCCGCCTTGATCAGGGGGACGCAAAGCGTGACAAGCTCTTCATACGCCTCTTCGACCGTGCGCCCGACGGGGTGGTCCTGTCCGGAGAACTCCAGTCGCAGTGCGACTGCCACGCGGGCAATGTCCCGCCGGCAGAAGACTGCGTGGCCACGGGCAAGCGTGAGTAGCGCCGCGACCGGATCGGACTCCTGCTCGACCAGCAGACCCACTTCCTGGTCCCAGGTGTCGAGGATCCACTCGAACGCGGCCAGGGTGGTCCTGTTTGTCCTTGAACTGGTGGTACAGCGCGCCGCGGGTGAACCCCGCGTCCCTCGCTACCTGCTCAAGCACGAGGTTGCCGTACCCGTAGCGGATATACCCCGGGCGGCCGACTCGAGCAGCGCGTTGCGCGAACGCGCACGTCGGTCGGCCTGGCTGATGCGGCCACGGCCGGACTGTAGAACTCACAGTTCAGACGAACTCAGCCATCCGGCCGCCAGTTGATCGGGGGCATTGCTGCTTCGTCAGGTCGCGTCCCCTGCGCTCACGGCGGGTCAGGACGGGGATCGGGTCGGGCGAAGTCCGCCAGCAGCTCCGCCACCCGGGCGGGGTTGCCGAGCTGCGGGACGTGCCCACCGGGCAGCACCTCGAGGCGGGCGTCCGGGATCAGCTCGGCAGCGGCCCGCGCATCGGCGACCGGCACTACGGGGTCGCGGTCGCCCCAGATCATGAGGGTGGGCACTTCGAGCTGGCGCAGCTCGTCTGGCCGGATCCGGGTCGCTGATCGCATGCCGAAGGGCGACAGGACGGCCCGGAACTCGGCCAGGTTGGCGGCGGTGGCGACCGGGTCGTGCGCAGCGGCCACAAGTGAGTCGAGCAGGTCCGGATGCCGCAGGATGGTGTCGTCCTCGCCCACCGCGGCCATCAGGCGGAGCAGCATTCGCCGGCCCGGTTTCACGGCGCGGCTCATGACGTCGCCGAGCACCGGCGTCGCCATCATCCTCAGCGGCAGGGGGATGCGGCCTCCCGGCAGCAACGGCACCGAGCCGAGCATGACAATCCCGCGCACCCGCTCCGGACGATCCAGCGCATACCAGAGCGACCAGGTCCCGCCACCCGAGGCGCCCACGAGGACGGCGGAGTCCAGCCGAAGCTCGTCGAGCACGCCGTCGATGAACCGGACCGCCCGATCGCGGAAGCTCTTGCGCGGGAACTCCTCGGGGTCGCTGAGGCCTAAGCCAGGGCGGTCGACGAGGTAGGACCGCACCGTCCTGAGGTGCTTGAGCAGCATCAGGTGCGACAACGACGAGGTGTTGTTGCCGTGCAGGTGGACGGCCGGCGGGCCGTCACCAGCCTCGATCACGTGGACACGTCTGCCCGACCGCGTCCTGATGAAGCGGCCCCGGGCCCCGGCCTCCCGGACCATCCCGTCATATCTTTCGCGCAGCGCCGCCGGGTGCGTCGGCACGCGCGCCCCGTTCAGCTGGATAGCCATCGCGACCTCTCGGTGTGAACTCGCTTGTTCCCGTCACGATCCGTCACCCTGAGGGCGAGGAATAGTTCCAACTTCGAACCCGACAATGGCGAGCAGGTGGGATACTCTCCGATGTGAGTTCGAGCGAGTTCAGCGGTTACTGCTCGTTCACCAAGGCCATCGAGCACCTCGGTGACCGGTGGAGCCTGTTCATCGTGCGGGAGCTGGGGATGTTCGGGCCCCAGGGGTTCAACGACCTTGTCACCTCGCTACCCGGTCGAATCTCGCGGTCCGTCCTCGCGGACCGGCTGCGCCGGCTGGAGACCTTGGGGCTGGTGTCGCGCGTGGACGGCCGCGACCCGCATCCGCCATACCGCCTCACCGCGGTCGGTAGCGGTCTGATGCCGACGCTCGCTTCGCTGCGCGGCTGGGCGGAAACCTGGCTGCCCGAGGACCCCGACATGCTCGAGCGTGACCCGGACGTCGTACTCGGCTGGCTGGCCCAGCGCGTGGACCCTGACCGAGTGCCCGTCCGGCCCGCCGTCCTGGAGGTCCGGTTGCACCACACATCCGACCGGAGGTACTGGCTCGTGGTGCAGCGCGGCATCGACGCATACGGGTGTCTCACGGACCCACTCCTGGACACGAGCCGCTACATCTACGTCGAGTCCTCGATGCCGGCGCTCCTGGCGCTCGCCAGGGGCAGGAGCGACTGGACGGACGAGTTCGAGGACCGTTCACTCACCGCGGTCGGTGATCCTGAGCTGGTGGGCTGGATGGCCGAGTGGTTCCGGCCCGCCGCGGACCATCAGCGCTCGACGCCGGCCCGGACCTGAGTGGCCGCTTCTGCGCCATGCCGGCCCATGTTCGCCTGAGTCACGGCTTCGACGGGTGCGGCGAACCAATCCGGGTTGCACAGGATTGGTGCCTCATCGCACGTCGAATACGCGCGGACATGATCCGCAGAGGTACCAGTAGCGTCGCCGTCGTTGCATGGGATGCAAGGCGGGGGTCTCCCCCTCAGTCGCGCCGGCCCGGCTCTCCAAGGGGTCCTCTGACCTCCAGCGATGGCCGCTGAGACGCTCCCGGAGGTCCTGGGATGTCGGGTGCACCGCAGATTGCTGCCACCTCGACGCGCTGACCTGGACGTTTGTCCCAATCGTGCATCTGGTGCATGTGCGCTTCGGATGCCCGTGATCAGGAGGCCGCTGGGTGCCGTGGACGCCGCAGGACGGTTCGGCGCGGTGGCCGCGCTGTAGGTGTCCTGGCGGTCGGTGTCCGGTATCGGCCGTCAGAAATCAGGGACTCCTCAGGATGTCCAGCCGCGCGTGGTCGCTGCGGATGCCACCCACGAGCGCGCCGACGTCGGCGTGGTCGCAGCGAACGGCGACGCCTTCGCCGCCGGCGGCCGTGACCAGTTCGGCGGTGTCCTCGATTGTCTCCGGGCGGTCCATCGGTGAGCGCCCGGCCCGCGTGGAGCGACCACTGCCATAGACGGTGGCGCCGAGCGCTCCAAGTTCGATGGCGATGGCGCGGCCGCAGCCGCGCGTGGCGCCGGCGACAAGGGCCACCCTGCCCGTCAGCGGGTGATCATCGGTTGGCATACCCTCACGATAGACAAATGTACGGTTACCAATACCTCGGGCACCCTTCTCCGTTCGATGTCGGGCTGCCGCCCGCGCCCGAAACGTACGCGTGCGTGTTGTCGCGGGCGTTCAGGTCGGCGGGACTGGCTGTTGGGGCGGCCACCGTGGAGCAGCCGCGACAGCCTCCCTCGGGCCAGCCGGCCCACGCCCGAGTCGCAGAGGAAGCGATACACGATGAGCCGACGGCGGCCATCGAACAGATCGAGCAGGCTCGCCGGGTCATCAGCGCCCCGAAGCGGCAGAGGCCTGCCGACGAGTACGCCGACACTGGGGGCCCGCGCCCACGACCGCTCACGTGGGAGGCGCGCCGCTGAAGCAGATCTTGCCCGTGGTCCCCAGCGCCCACGCCGGCTTGCTGCTCGCACCCGGCCGGCTCTCGCTGCAACTTGCGACGCCGATGGGAGCACGAAACACGACCAGCCCCCGCCCGGGCTTCGGCGCGTGCCCGAAGCGGATC
>JBOGDS010000151.1:0-4854 GCA_050743075.1 Jiangellaceae bacterium
AAGCTACCCACGGTCGCCTGGATCAACCCCCCGACACCCGACCCGCTCATACAGAGCGCCTAACGCGCACGTGTCTCAAACTGCTTGACAGGTTCCGCCAACGTGTTGCCTCATCACTGCGTCTCCTGCCGGGCGGGTGTGTCGAACAGTCCAGTCTGGCCGGGTTCGACCTGGATACGCAGTCCTTTGCGCTTGCCGCGGCGTACGTGCACGGCTTCGAGTTCGCCTCGTTGGACTCGATGCAACACGGTCTGGCGGGCGACGCCGAGCGCGGCGGCGGCCTGGTTGAGACCGAGCCAGCCTGCGGGGGCGTCCTCGGCCACCTTGGCCCGCAGATGGTCGTCGAGACGGATGCGCCAGGGGGCACCGGGGGTGGGTTGCTGGCCTGCGATGAAGCCCTCGCGTAGCCAGCGGTAGACCGTCGCCGGAGAGACGGCGAGCTCGGTGGCTGCGGTGCGGACACTGACCATGGCCACATCATCGCCGGGGGGTGTGACAGCTCCGGCGAACCCGGCGATGCCGTGGGCGTCACGCAGCTGTGCGACCCTGGCCTTGGTGAAACGCAGCCCGGTGGCGGTGAGCCGGTGCTGGCGGCCGAGCACGGCGGCGATGGTCTGGTCGTTGTAGTGGACGGCGAGCCGACCGACCAGGGCGATGGTGTCCTCGTCGGTGACCCGGTAGGTCTTGCCTTGGCGGCGGCGGGGCAGTTCGAGTTCGGTGTTGGCCCCGCCCTGCCAGCAGATGCGCACCGCGACCGTGTCGGCCTCGCCGTCTTCGATGGTGAGCACGACCTTGTCGATGAGGATGCGCAGCAGCCGTTTGCGTTCCCGCTGGGTGGTGGTGGACGCCTCGAACATCGCCCGCACGTCCGCGCCGGCCTGCGAGAGCCACGCGAGCTCCTCGTCTGACAGCGGGGCGGGTCGCCGTTGCCGTTGGGTGGCCAGTTCGCCCTCGGCACGACGGACCTCGGCCAGCGCGGTCTCCCAGACGGTCTCCAGGCTGCGGGCAACCAGCCGGTTCTCGGGCTCGCAGGCGTCGAACTGGCGTCGGGCCCGCCCGGCGGCGTAACGGGCCCGCTCGGCGGCCGTCTCGAACGCTGCCAGCCGGAGGGTCTCGTTGGTCTCGACCTCGGCCAGCGCCTTGGCGGTGGCCGCCATCGCGGCCGGCTCGAGCACCTTGAACACCTCGGCGGTGACCGCCTCGTCGACCGCGACGGCACCCAGCCCCTGACATTCCGGGGTGCGGTTGACCTGCCCGATCCGCACGGCGCAGTAGTAGCGCCGTGACCGGCCGAGCCTGCCCGAGTAGGCGGAGTGCATGTTGCGGCCGCACCGTCCGCACGCCACCAGCCCCTGCAGCAGCGACTGGCCCTCTCTGGCGGCCCCGCCCCCTTGACCCTTGACGGTCCGGTTGGCCGCGACCTGTTCGACGATGGCCTCGTAGTCGGCCCAGGACCAGTAGCCGTCGTGGTGGTCGACGATCAGGGTCCGCCACTGCTCACGGGCCACCTCACGAGGCACCGAGCGGATGCGCCCGTCGGGGTCGGTGACCCGTGTCATCTGGCGACGTCCGTAGGCGAACGCACCCGCATAGGTCGGGTTGAGCAGCATGTCGTGGATCGCGGTGTAGGTCGCCGGCCCCCATTCGGTCCGCCTGCCGCGCTTGCGGGGCAGGCGCAGCCCGTCATCGACCAGCGAGAGGGTCACCTGACGGATCGAGCCGTGCTCGCAGAAGCGGCGGAACACCTCCGCGACCGCCTCACGCACCGAGGTGTCGGGGCTGATCACCACCGCCCCGTCCGGGTCGTAGTCGTAGCCGGCCGGCAGGGCGATACGCAGCTCCCCCTTGGCGGCCTTGTGACGCAACCCGGCGATCAGCCGCCCCTTGATCAGGTGAAGCTCAGCTTCCGAGATCGTGCCCTTCAGACCCAGCACCAGCCGGTCGGAGTAGTCGGCCGCATCGTAGATCCCGTCCGCATCCGCGATCAGCGTGCCGGTCAGCGCACACAGATCCAGCAGCTGATACCAGGCCGAGTTGTCACGAGCCAGCCGCGACACCTCGATGCCGATCACCAGACCCACGTTGCCAAGCGCGACCTCGGCGACCAGCTCCTTGAAGCCTTCCCGGCCGTCGACCTCGGCGCCCGAGACGCCAAGGTCGGTGTCCAGGACACGGACCTGCTCGCGTGTCCAGCCCAGCCCCACCGCGCGTTCGACCAGCTCGTACTGGCGTTCCAGCGACTCGGTGTTGTCCCGGGTCTGGGCGAGGGTGGACTGGCGCACGTACACCACACAGGCGCGGGCCAGATGCTCCGCGCCGATCTCGATCGACGGGTTCATCCTTCCACCTCCGGCTCCTCGTCCACCGCGCCTCGGGCGATCAGGCGGGCCAGCAGCACCAGCACCGCCTCCCGGGTCGGTTCCGGCAACCCGGCCCAGACCCGGGCGCCGTCCGGGCCGGGGTCTTGGGGATGCAGCTGCAGCTGGCATGGGGGCGCTACCCTGAGCACACGCACAGGCTCACCTGTCGAAGTCGTTGCCGCGACGATCGAAGGTGAGCCTATGCATGTCGCATCGCCGGTCCACCGACCCGCCACACGCGGGCCACGTCGGCGTCGCCGACACGGCCCGCGCTCGGGCGGCCGCCGGGATCCGTTGGGCGTGATCTGCCCGCGCACGGGCATCTCGACCATCGCAGTCTCCTTTCCCGTGGGCAGGTCGCAACCGCCCACGACATCGTCGCCGTGCGGCATCTGCATCTGGGCGTCGTCGACAACCGGGGCACACCGGGTCGCGCCAGCGCGACCGCGGACAACTGAAGTAGAGGACAGGACAGCTCGAGGACGAAGGACCGCACCGGTTGCCGACGTTCCCAGCGTCGCTGCGGCGGCCCTCGCGCCCGAACCGGCCCTGCCTGCCGGTCACGACGGCGACGTCGTGGCCGAGCCGACCCCGCCACGACGTCCACGGTCGCAACGCGTCCGCCCGACATCCATCCGCTCGCCAGTCGCCCGGCGCCGGCCCACCATGGCGGCCGGCCAGCCATCGTCGCGGTCGGTGACGTAGCGACCGGCGAGCGACCCAACCTCGCAGCGATCACGCCGATCACAGCGAGCACGGCCATCCACCACCACGACCCGGCCCGAGCGATCATCATCGCTGCGCCTGCTCGTCGTGAGCGGCCAGCAACTGTCGCAGGCGGCGCGCGCCCTCGATCGACAACACGGTCGTGCCAGGCACCGGCCCGGCCGGCACACCCTCGACCGGGTCGGGCTGGGGCAGCAGATCGGTGTCGTCGACCAGCACCGAGGCGCCACCCCCATCTGGCAGGGTCACCACCAGCCACAGCCGATACATGCGGCGATAGACGTGGTAGGCCCGTAGTTCCTGACCGACAAGCGGATGCGTCGCGGCGATCAGCCGCACCTCACACGGCAGACGACCCCTGACATGCCGTAGTGCGTCGCCAACTCCAAGGACCACCGGCCCGACCTGAAACAGCTGGTGTTCATCCTCACCGTCACCGCGGACGGGGCGGTGCCGATCGCCCACCGTGTCGAAGACGGCAACACCACCGATGACGTCACCCACATCGCGACCTGGGACGGGCTCGTGGCGATGGTCGGCCGCACCGACTTCCTCTACATCGGCGACTCCAAACTTGCCACCCGGGCCAACATGGACCACATCCACGCCCGTGGCGGCCGGTTCGTGTCCGTCCTACCGGCCACGAGGAAGGAGGACGCCGCGTTCCGCGACTGGATCGTCGGGCACACGCCGGTGTGGACCCAAGCACTCCGTCGGCCTGCCCGACGGTCCGGTGATCCGGACGAGGTGTGGGACACCACACCGGCGCCGTGGCCGTCGTCGGAAGGACACCGGATCGTGTGGGTGCGGTCGTCGTCGAAGATCGGCCGGGATGCGGACCGTCGTCACGACCGGATCGGCCGCGGGATCGCCGCCCTCGACGCACTGAACCAGAAGCTCGCGTCGCCACGGTCACGGACCAAGACCGCGGTCGCTGCGCACGCTGCCGCCGAGGCGGCGCTGTCCAAGGCCGGAGCGGGCCGGTGGATCACCTTCGAGATCGTCACCGACGAGGTCGCCTCGTTCCGGCAGGAGAAGCGCGGACGGCCCGGCACCAACACGCGCTACCGCAAGTCGGTCAAGGAACAGTTCTCGATCCGATGGGCCACCGACGAGAACCGGATCGCCCGCGACGCCGCGTCCGACGGCTGTTTCCCGCTCATCGCCAACGACACCGAACTCGACGACGCAGGGCTGCTGGCCGCCTACAAGTACCAGCCGAACCTGGAGAAGCGCTACGCCCAGCTCAAGGGCACCCAGCACGTCGCCCCGGTATGGCTGCGTGACCCCGCCCGCATCGAAGCGTTGCTGGCCTGCCACTTCCTCGCCCTGCTCCTCGCCGCACTCATCGAACGCGCGCTCCGTGCGGCGATGGCCGACGCGGGCCTTGCCGAGCTGTCGCTCTACCCCGAAGACCGCGGCTGCCCCGCACCCACCACCGAACGGGTCCTGGAGATCTTCGCCGGCATCGCCCGCCACCGCCTACACGACGCCGACGGCGAGACTGTGCAGACCTTCCACCCCGACCTCACCACCCTCCAACGCCAGATCCTCGCCCTGCTCGACATCCCACAGACCGTCTACACCCCCCGCCCCGTAAATGGCGCCGAAGCATGATCGAGAAGTGCGGAACGCGAGTTCCGTGATGGCATCGTCCCAGATTTCAATTTAGAGGCCGCGACAGTAGGCGGTGCTCCCGCTCTGGCTGAGGTGCGTAGACCGGGGGCGGCGGAGGACGACGGTGCCGTCGTCTTGCGGGGTGCACGGA
>JBOGDS010000152.1:0-4830 GCA_050743075.1 Jiangellaceae bacterium
GGCCTGGTTCGAGAACTCCCGGCGCCTCAAGGCGTTGGTGGCCGAGCTCGAGGCACTGTCCCTACGGGAGGTCGACAACGACCCGCGCTGGCGACAGAAATGACCCGGGAGAAGTGCGGAAAGAGAGGGCGACTGTCTCGTTCTGACCCACGGGTCGTGGACCGACGGGTCCGGGTGGGGACCGGCCGTGGACCGGCTCGCCGAGCGGTACCAGGTCGTGGTGTGGGACCGGCGTGGCCACTCCCGCAGCCAGGCGGGCGAGGGGCCTGGCAGCCGCGCTGAGGACGCGGCCGACCTCGTCGGGTTGATCGAGCACGTGAGCAGCGGGCCTGTCCAAGTGGCCGGCAACTCCTACGGCGCGATCGTGACCTTGACGGTCGTCACCGAACGGCCCGACCTTGTCGTGACCGCCGCGGTCCACGAGCCACCCCTGTTCGGCCTGCTCGAAGGAACACGCGATCAGGCCGTCGGCCGCGAACTGTCGGCCGCGGACGCCAACGTCGAGGTGGTGCGGGACCTGATCAGCTCGGGCAAGCACCGCGACGCTGCCGAGTACTTCATCGAGCACGTCGCCCTCGGCCCGGGCGCATGGAGTCAGCTCCCCGACGCGGTCCGCGGGGTGCTGGTGAACAACGCCCCGACGTTCCTCGACGAGCTGGCCGACCCGACGGCTCTATCGATCGACGCCGCCGCGCTGGCCACGACCACGGTGCCCATGCTGTTGACGCACGGCACCGAGAGCCCGGTGCTGTTCCCTGCCGTGATCGCCGAGCTCGCGCAGCTGGTGCCTGCCGCGGGGGTCGAGGTCCTCGACGGGTCCGGTCATATCCCCCACGCCACGCATCCGGAGGACTGGACCGGCCGCCTCGTTGCGTTCCACGATTCGCAGGCCCACGCCCACCGGCAGCCGTAGTCATGACCTGACCGGCCCCGGCCCGCCATCCGGTGATGGGGGACGCCCGAAGGACAGCCGGCGGGCTGTTGGTCGCTACAGGCCGACACCGTCGGAGTCGGAGAGACTGGATCCGATGGAACAGGTCCGAATGGCCGAGCTGTGCGCAGCGATCTCGCTGTTCACCGACCTGGGCACGGGCCAGCCGGCGGAGCACGCGATGCGGACGACGTGCACCGCCATGCGGCTCGCCGACATGGTGGGCCTCCCGCCGGAGGCTCGGCCAGCTGTACTACACGACCCTGCTGCGCTTCTTCGGGTGCACCGCCGACGCTGCCGCGACGGCGTCCGCCGTGGGCGGCGACGAGGCCGACTTCTACGGGGCGATGGCTCCGGTGGCCATGGGCTCCACCCGCGAGCAGCTCCGCGCGATGACCAAGGCGGTGGCTCCCGGCGCGTCGCGTCCCACGCGGGCCCGGCGGCTCGTTGCGATGATGACCGACCGCAGGGGGGCGGAACGCACGCTCTTGCCGCACTGCGAGGTAGGGGCGCGGTTGGCCAGCCGTTTGGATCTCCCCGATGGCGTGTCGGCAGCGCTCGGCGCGGCGTACGCACGCTGGGACGGGAACGGTGTACCGGCCGGGCTCGCCGGCGACGACATCCCCCTGACGCTGCGCATCGCCGTCGTCGCTCGCGAGATCGTCCTGTGGTCCGTCCACGACGGCGCCTCCCTCGCAGCGGTCCTGGCGCACCGTCGAGGCAGGTCGCTCGACCCGACGGTCGTCGATGCGGCGCTCGGGGGTCTCGGGGCGCTCGTCGACCAAGCGCCCGGTGTTTTGTGGGACGAGACCGTCGATGCAGAGCCGTCACCGCGGCGAGTGCTGACCGGCGCCGCTCTCGACAGCGCCTTGGTGGCCCTGGCCGACTTCGCCGACCTCAAGATCGACGAGACCGCGCGTCATTCGAGAGAGGTCGCCGCCCTTGCTGCTGACGCGGCCGCGCTCTGCGGTGTGGGCCACGAGCACGTCGAGCAGGTTCGCCGGGCTGCGCTGGTTCACGACATCGGTCGGGTCGGCGTGTCCAACACGATCTGGTCGTACCCAGGCCCACTCACCGCTGGCCAGTGGGAGAAGGTGCGGTTGCACCCGTACTACGGCGAGCGGATCCTGGCTCGGACCGCCGGCCTCGTCACCATCGCGCGGCTTGCCGGCTGCGACCATGAACGTGGCGACGGGTCGGGTTACCACCGGGGTAGCCGCGACGATCTCGGCACAGCCGAGCGCATGCGGGCTGCCGCCGATACCTATCAGGCCATGGGCCAACCACGGCCGCATCGTCCCCCTCTGCCATCCGACGGGATCGTGACCGCCCTTCGCGTTGAGGTCGACGCTGGGAGGTTCGCCCGCAAGGAGATCGACGCCGTGCTCGCCGCGGCCGCGGGCGCCACTTCACCGCTCGCGACTCGTCGTCCTGCCGACCTCACCGAGCGCGAGGTCGACGTGCTCCGCCTCATCGCCCGCGGTCGCACCAACAAGCAGGCGGCCACCGACCTCGGCCTCTCCCCGAAGACCGTGAACACCCACGTCGAGCACATCTACGCCAAGGCGGGCGTCACCACGAGGGCAGCCGCAACGCTCTTCGCCATCGAACACGATCTCCTCGACTGATATGGAACGGTTTGTCAAGCACGTGCGCGGGGCGTGGGTGGGGTTGGTTTTGGGGCGCGCCGGACGGGACGTCGGCGAAGACGAGTGCTTCGCCTCGTGCACGACCTCGTCCCACGACGGGCCGCTGTACGCCTCGGTCAGCGGCGCCTCCCCGGCAAAGGGTCGGACAGTGTCGCGTCGGGTCGCCACTCATTGTCAGGTTCCGCCGGTGATCGTCCTCCTGGTGCCGGCGCGCAACAAGGCGCGCCGGGGTCGGCCACGTGGTCCGCCGGGCGGAGTCGGACGTGGACGGCCACGGACGTCATCGTGGTCGTCGTCGACGGCGACGCAGCGCCGGCGTGCAATGGATCCCGGTCCTCGTCGTCCCTTGGATCTGGGAGACTCGACGTTCGGAGGGCGATGAACGACGCCGACATGAGTCAGGGCACGACGTTCCAGGCCATCGCCAGCGCGGAGATGGGCCGGCTCTACGCGCTGGCGCGTCACCTCGACCCGGACGGCGCCGAGGACCTCGTCCAAGAGTGCCTGCTCCGCGCGTACCGCTCGTACCACTTGCTCCGCGACCCGGGCGCAGCCGGGGGCTGGTTGCGAACGATCCTCACGAACGTGTGGCGGGACAGCGTTCGCCGGGAGGTGCGCACGCCGCGGGAGGTCTCCGTCGACGACGTCGAGGAGTTCTCGCTGTACCGCACGCTCGTCGACGAGGACCCCTTCCCCTACTCCGACAGCCTGCACCTCGACTTCCTGGCGTGCTTCGACGAGCAGGACGTGCGCACCGTGCTCCAACGGCTCCCACCCCTGTACCGGGTGCCGCTCGTGCTGCGGTACGTCGAAGGGTGCCCGACCAAGCAGGTGGCGGAAGCGCTCGACCTTCCGCTCGGCACGGTGCTGTCGCAGCTCCACCGGGGGCGGAAGCTGTTCGAGCGCGAGCTCTGGTGCTACGCCGAGGAGACCGGCGCCCTCGCGGGAGCCACGGCGCGGCCCCGGCCGACGAGGGAGGCCCCGTGAAGCACCTTATGAGCTGCCGCGAGGCCGTGCGGCGCCTGTGGCGCTACCTCGACGGCGAGCTGGACGACCTCTCCAGCCGGCGGGTCGAGGAGCACCTGGAGCACTGTGTCGTGTGCTGCGGCGAGCTGGAGTTCGTCGGTGAGCTGCAGCACGTCCTCGCGTCCCAGCAGGTGGCGGAGCTGTCGAGCGAGGTCCAGGAGCGGCTCGAGAGCTTTCTGACCGGCCTCACTGAAGCGACGACCGAGACCTCACCCGAGGGGGATCAATGAGCGAGTCTGGAGAGCGAACCGTCAGCGCCAGCAAGGACCTCATGTCGCAGGCACAGATCCTCGACGCCGTCCGCCGCGTGTACACGTCGATCCCAGTGGGCGCCGGCGCCGCCATGGCAGGCCGCTTCTACGCCGCCGAGGAGCTCGCCCGCCTTCCCGCCGCCGCCGTCGACTGGTCGCTCGGGGTCGCCAACCCGATCGCCCACGCCGATCTCCGTCCGGGCGAGCGCGTCCTCGACGTCGGGTGTGGCGGCGGCATCGACACGGTGTCGGCAGCGCACCGGGTGGGCCCGACCGGCCACGTCATCGGCCTCGACATGCTCCCCGAGATGTGCGACCGCACGCGGGCCGCGATCGCCGTGGCAGGGACCGGGGCCTGGTGCGAGGTCCGGCTCGGGCAGATGGAGGACATCCCCCTCGACGACGCCTCCATCGACGTCGTGGTCTCCAACGGGGTGATCAACCTCTCGCCCCGCAAGAGCCGTGCCCTCGCCGAGATGGCACGCGTGCTCGTGCCCGGCGGGCGCCTGTGCGTCTCGGACCTCACCGTGGAGGGCGACCTGCCACCCGAGATCCTCACGAGTGAGAGCGCCTGGGCGGGGTGCATCTCGGGCGCGCTGTCCGAGGACGTCTTCGCCAACAAGCTCGCCGCTGTCGGCTTCACCGACATCGAGCTGTTCGACCGCGTCCCGTTCGGGATCGACGACGTCGCGCTCTATCCGCTCTTCACCCCCGAGATCATCGAGCTGATGCGGGAGCGCCTTGCCGAGGACCGCCAGCGAGCCGTCTGCACGAGCCTCATCGCACGCGCCCGCAAGCCCCTGATGTCGCGAACTCGTGCAATGAAACCTCCGACCCTGCGTCCCTAGAGCCTGCGTTCCGCACGTCGCCTGAAGCTTTTGGCCGAATTTGCGCAGCTCATTGGCTGGGCTCGAACCGGCGGGCGTGATGGCGACGGCTACCTCGTCGATGACGGGGAAGGGGTGCGACGGGT
>JBOGDS010000153.1:0-4754 GCA_050743075.1 Jiangellaceae bacterium
CCGCGGCGCATCCGCTGCACCGCGGCGTCGATCGCCGCCGCCAGCGGCTGCCCAGCGGCGGCCACGGCGGCGACCGCGGCGGCGTCCTGCCGCGACAGCAGAGCGACCTGCTCGTCGGTCGTCATCCGGTCGAGGTCGGCCGCCTCCGGCAGGCGGCCCTCCGTTGCCAGATCGTCCAGCGTCTCAGCCATCGACCGGTCCCCCCACGAGTGCCGCCGTCAGTACATTCCACACCCGGCCGGGGTCGCGGGTGGCCAGATAGGTCATGTGGCCACAGGCTTCGTAGCCCCACGTCCAGAGGTCCTCGACGCCGGCCGCTCGCGCCGCGGCCACTGCGGTGTGGATCTCCGGCACCTGCTCGGGGCCCAGCCCGTAGCCCTGGATCCAGATCTGCGGAGTCAGCCGGTGCGAAGCAGCCAGCGCCGCGAGCCGGTGCGACTGCCCGCCGACGAACTCCGCGGCGTCGAGACCGAAAACCGACCAGTACGGATCGGTCGCCAGCGTGTCCAGGCCGTCAATGGCCGCGACCACGGCCCAGCCGTCGATGCCGACGTGCAGGCCAGCGACCGGAGGCAGGAGGCAGATCGTCGACCGGCCACCGAGCGATCGAACGTGCCCCACCAGATCCGTGAGCAACTCGACGAGCACCTGCTCACGGAAGGCCCGCACCTCCGGTGCCAGCGACGCCGGCATCGGCGAGCCGAAGCGTTCCGAGAACGACGACCGGCACGACGAACATACGCAGGTCCAGTTCACCTCGGGCTCGTCGAAGCGGCGCGGATGAGCCCAATGCGGCTCGTCCCAGAAGATCCGGTCGGCGCCGGCCTCGACGGCGGCCGTCGCCCACGACCGGGCGTAGTCCCGGAACTCAGGCCGCGTCGGGCACGGCGACGCGACCCGGCGGCCGGACGCGAACACCTGACCCAGCTCGGGATGCCGGACAGCGAAGATCGACTCGGCCTCGCCGCCGAACACGCCGCCCACCCCCCACGGGCCGAGTTGCACCTCCAGGCCGGCGTCGTGCGAGGCCGCCACGATCCGGCCCATCTGCTCGCGGTAGTAGGCGAGGTCGTTCTCGCTGAACGTGTGCAGGACGCCGGTGTAGCCCAGATCGGCAAGTCCCTTCATGTCCGCGACTACGTACCTGAGGATGCGGCTGCCGAAGTAACTCACCCCGATGGCGATGGCCTCAGCCTTTCACCGCACCGGCGACCAGGCCGGTCGTCAGCTTCTTGTGCACGAACAGGAAGAACACCACGACCGGCAGCGTGAACAGCGCGCTGGCCGCCATGATGGCGCCGTGGTCGACGGCGTCCCGGCCCGCGAACTGCGTGAGACCCACCGGCAACGTCCGCAGGTGGTCGGCCTTGATGAACGTCAGAGCGAAGAAGAACTCGTTCCACGCCGCGATCCAGGAAAAGATCGCGCAGGCCGCGATGCCCGGACCCGCAAGCGGCAGGATGATCCGCCACATCGCGCCGAACCGCGTGCACCCGTCGATCAGGGCGGCCTCTTCCAGCTCGTTGGGCACGGACAGGAAGAACCCGCGCAGGATCCACACCGCGAGCGGCGTCGTGAACGCCAGGTACGCGATGACCAGGCCCACCAGGCTGTCGAGCAGCTCCAGGTTCCGCATCACGATGAACAGCGGGATGATCAGGACGGCGAGAGGGAACATCTGGGTGGCCAGAACCACGAGGACCAGGTAGCGCCGCAACGGCAGCCTGAACCGCGCGAGCGCGTAACCGGCGAACATCGCGACGAGTACGCCGATGACGGTCGTGGCCGCCGTCACGATGAGCGAGTTTCGGAAGTACGTCGCGAAGCCCGCGTCGAGTACTCGCCCGTAGCGGTCCCACTGGAACGACGACGGCCACCACACCGGGTCGGGCGTGATGATCTCGGAGTCGGGCTTCACCGACGTCAGCAGCATCCACAGCAGCGGGAACACGGCGAACAGCGCGACAGCGATCGCGCCGGCATACGTCAGCACGGTGGAGGCAACCCGTCGCCGGCGCGCCCGCGCCGCCGTCATGAGCGGGTGCGGCGCCGTCGCAACACGCAGGCTCACGAGACCTGCTCCTCGTCCTTGACCAGCCTCACGTAGACGACGGTGACCACTAGCAAGATCACGAACAGGCTGACCCCGAGCGCCGAGCCCAGGCCGAAGTTGCTCTGCCCGAACGCCTCCCGGTAGGTGCTGATGGACAGCACCTCCGTCGAGCGGGCCGGCCCGCCGCCGTTGGTCATCACGTACACCTGGTCGAAGACCTTGAAGTCCCAGATCGTGGAGATGACGACGAGCACCAGCAGCAGCGACTTGAGCATCGGCAAGGTGATCAGCCGGGTGCGCTGCCACGGGCTGGCGCCGTCAACCCGGGCCGCGTCGACGATCTCCGCCGGGATGGTCTGCAGGCCGGCGAGCAGGACGATCGACACGAACGGGAACGCACCCCACACGATGACAAGGCCGATCACGATGAATGCGGTTGACCGCTGGTTGAACCAGGCGAAGCCATCGAAACCGGACAGCCCGACCGAGGTCAATGCCCAGTTCGCGATCCCGTACTGGTCGTGGAACAGCCAGTCCCACACCGTGGCGGTCGCGACGTTGGGGACGGCCCACGGCAGCAGCACCAGGATCGCGAGCAGACCGCGGCCCCGGAACGGACGGTTCAGCAGCAGGGCCACGGCAATGCCGACCGCCATCGTGGCGACCACACACGCCAGCCCGAAAAGCACGGTGGTCACGGTGGACCGGCGCAGGTCCGGGTCCCGCATGATCTCGACGTAGTTGTCGAGGCCGACGAAGTTCATGGTTCCGGTGGTGAGGGCGGCGAGCCCCGCCTCGTGCAGAGACAGCCACATGGCGCGCAGCACCGGGTAGCCGATCAGCCCGGCGATGAGCAGGATGGCCGGAGCGACGAGCAGCACGGGAAGGAGCCGGTCGTCGAAGATCCGCCGGAGTGAGCGCTGGGCCGGCGGACCCACAACTGTGGCAGCCGCCGGACCGGCGGCGGCGGTCTCCCCCCGCCGCCGGCCGGGCAGTACGGACAGTCGCATCCAGTTACCCGATGGCGTCCTGGAGGGCTGCGTCGACGTTGGCGACGGCTTCGTCGACCGTCACCTGTCCCTGCATGAGCTTCTGCGCCTCGTTCGGGAAGACGTTCGCACCCTCCACTGCGCCCCACCACGCCGCCGGCGGGTAGGACCGCGAGTGCTCGACCAGCTGCGTGCCGAACACGCTGTACAGGTCGTCGCTGCCGACCGACTCCTCGACACCGGCGACGGTGCCGGGCAGGAAGCCGATCTGCTCCGTGAACGTGGTGACCTGCTCGGGGGCGATCATGTACTCGGCGAACGCCGCAGCCAGCTCCTTGTTCTCCGACTCCTCGAACACGACGAGGTGGCTGCCGCCGGCGAACTGGTCCTGGTTTCCGCCCGGGCCGGCCGGCATCAGCGCAGCCGCGACCTTGCCCTCGAGCTCGGGGTTGCCGGACAGGATCGCTGACAGGTCCCAGCCGCCGCCGATCATCATGGCGGACTGGCCGTTCATGAACGCCTCGCGGACGTCGACGGAGTTCCACTGCACGGCGCCTTCAGGCGACCAGCCCTTCTTCCACAGGGTCTCAAAGAAGCTGAACGCCTCCTTGCCGGCGTCGCTGTTGACGCTCGGCATCCAGGTGTCGCCCTCCTGGCTGGCGATTTCGCCACCGGCGCCCCAGACGAGCGGAGCGAGCATGTGCACGTAGACACCGGCCATGTGGATCGGCGCGATGTCTGGAACCGCCGCCGCGATCGTGTCGCCGACGGTGAGCAGTTCGTCCCAGGTCGTGGGCGGCTCGACGCCGGCCTGCTCGAAGATGTCGGTCCGGTAGATCAGCGCCCTGGCACCCGCGTACCACGGGTAGCCGTAGTTGGTGCCGTCGACCGTGCCGGACTCGACCAGCGCCGGCACGTACTCGTCTCCCTCCGGCGCCTCGACCTCGACGAATGCGCCCTGGGAGCCGAACTCCGGCGTCCAGGTCGTCCCCATCTCGGCCAGGTCGGGTACCTGCCCGCCGGCGATGCCGGTGACGAACTGGTCGTGCGCGTTCGGCCAGGGGACGTACTCGATGTCGATGGTGACGCCCTCGTGCTCCGCCTCGAAGGCCACGCCGGTGGCGTCGATCGTCTCCTGGACCTCGGGGTTGCCCGGGTCCATGATCCAGACGGTGAGGTCGCCGCTGAGCGCCTCATCGCCATTGGTACCGGCGGCGTCGTCATCGTCGCCGTCGTCACCGCCACAGGCGGCAACTGCGAGTGCCAGCACAACGGCACCGCTCAACCACGTGGTTCTTCTCACCCGTCATGCCTCCTTGACTTCGGGTAGAACCTGCAGCTCCAGGTCGGGACGACGCAGAACAGCCGGCTCGGATGCCGGCCGCCGGAGCAACAGCGACTCGTACACGTGCACAGGGCCGTGGGCCAGCCGGGACGCGCCGACCAGCGGGTCGCCGGCAGCCCTGCGCAGGACGGCCTGCGGCCGTCGTCCGGCGACCAGGGCCGCGAGCGGCTCGGTCACCAGGTCTTCGAGCTCGAACAGGCCGCCGGACAGGGCGACCCGCTGATGGCTCGGCGGCAGGACGCCGCACGCGGCGACGACCGTCTCGGCGAGCTCGGCCACGGCGTCGGCCCAGATCGCGCGCGCGACCTGGTCGCCCGACCTCGCCGCCTCGGCCACGGCCGGAGCGAATCCGGCCACGGTCCTGGCC
>JBOGDS010000154.1:0-4537 GCA_050743075.1 Jiangellaceae bacterium
TGCCGATCGCACCCCGTCTTCCTCCCTGCGTTCCGAGTTCTGAAGAAGCCCGAAACGTAAGAAGGGAGCGGGGTGCACCCGCGGATGGTCCACTCAGCCGCCCACGGATCGGTCACAAGAGCCCGAAAACGTCTCAAGATCGCCATGGTCGGCGGCTATCCTCGGCCGGGTCACCTGACCAGCGACCGGAGGGGCCACCGTTGATCCTGCGCATGTCGACCCTGTTCCTGCGCACCCTGCGCGAGGACCCGGTCGACGCCGAGGTGCCGAGCCACCGGCTGCTGCTCCGCGCCGGCTACGTGCGGCGGGTGGCGCCCGGCATCTTCTCCTGGCTGCCGCTGGGCTACCGGGTGCTGCGCAACGTCGAGCGGGTCGTCCGCGAGGAGATGGACCGCTCCGGTGCCCAGGAGGTGCACTTCCCGGCGTTGATCCCGCGCGAGCCCTACGAGGCGACGGGACGGTGGACGGAGTACGGCGACAACATCTTCCGGCTGCACGACCGGCGCGGTGGGGACTATCTCCTCGGCCCGACCCACGAAGAGCTGTTCACATTGCTGGTCAAGGACCTGTACTCGTCGTACAAGGACCTGCCGCTGTCGCTCTACCAGATCCAGACCAAGTACCGCGACGAGGGCCGTCCGCGCGCCGGCATCCTGCGCGGCCGCGAGTTCGTCATGAAGGACTCGTACTCGTTCGACGTCGACGACGCCGGTCTGCAGCGATCGTACGAGCAGCACCGCGAGGCGTACATCCGCACCTTCGACCGGCTCGGCCTGGACTATGTCATCGTCGCCGCGATGTCCGGTGCCATGGGCGGCAGCGCGAGCGAGGAGTTCCTGGCGCCGTGCGAGATCGGGGAGGACACCTACGTCCGGTCCCAGGCGGGCTACGCGGCGAACGTCGAGGCGGTGACGACGCCGGCACCCGCGGCGGTCCCCGACGACGGCGCACCGGCGGCCCACATCGAGGACACGCCGGACACCCCCACGATCGAGACGCTGGTCGCGCTGGCAAACGATCGCTTCCCCCGCCCGGACCGGGCGTGGGATCCAGCCGACACGCTGAAGAACGTCGTCGTCACGCTCCGCCAACCGGACGGGACCAGGGAGACGCTCGTCGTCGGCCTGCCCGGCGACCGTGAGGTCGACGCCAAGCGCCTGGAGGCGGCCGTCGCACCCGCCGAGGTCGAGCCGTTCACCGAGGCCGACTTCGCGAACCACCCGATGCTCGTCCGCGGCTACATCGGGCCGGCGGCGTTCGACGACGACCGGCCGACGCAGCATCTGGGCGCTGAGGCGACAGCCAAGGTCCGTTACCTGCTCGACCCGCGGGTGGTCGACGGCACCCGGTGGATCACAGGGGCGAACGACGAGGGCCGGCACGTCTTCGATCTGGTCGCCGGGCGCGACTTCACCGCCGACGGCACGATCGAGGCGGCCGACGTGCGCGAGGGAGACCCGGCACCCGACGGGTCCGGCCCGCTGCAGCTCGCGCGCGGCATCGAGATCGGGCACATCTTCCAGCTCGGACGCAAGTACGCCGAGGCGCTGGACCTCAGGGTTCTCGGCGAGAACGGCAGGCTCGTGACCGTGACCATGGGGTCCTACGGGATCGGCGTATCGCGTGCGGTCGCCGCGATCGCTGAGCAGAGCCACGACGAGGCCGGGCTGTGCTGGCCGCGGGAGGTGTCGCCGGCCGACGTCCATCTGGTGGCGACCGGCAAGGACGACGCGGTCTTCGTCGCCGCCGATCGGCTGGCCGCTGCACTCGATGCCGCCGGGATCCGGGTCCTCCTCGACGACCGGCGGGGGGTTTCGCCGGGGGTGAAGTTCAAGGACTCCGAACTGCTCGGCGTGCCGACCATCGTCGTGGTCGGCCGAGGGCTGGCCGACGGGTACGTCGAGGTCAAGGACCGACGCACTGGCGAGCGGACCGAGATCGGGGTCGACGACGTCGTGGCGCACCTCGGGTCCATCGTCGTCGGATCGTGAGGGGCCGGCACCGTCGGTCAGGTACGGTCGGAAGCATGTGCCGAAACATCCGCACCTTGCACAACTTCGAGCCGGTCGCGACCAGCGAGGAGGTGCAGGCAGCCGCGCTGCAGTACGTCCGCAAGGTCGCTGGGACGACCAGGCCTGCGCGGGACAATGTCGCCGCGTTCGACAGCGCGGTCGCCGATGTCGCGGCAGTTACTCAGCGGTTGCTCGACGAACTGGTCGCGCACGCGTCGCCCAAGAACCGCGAGGAGGAGGCCGCCAAGGCGCGAGCCCGCGCCGCGGACCGGTACGCCCGCGCGGTCTGAGCACGGCAGGTCGGCGCCGCGGAGACGGAGGCAGTCTGCGCTGACCCGCATGCTCGTGCGGGTTTGTTCTTGACAAGGGCTGGTCAGTGGGTTCACCCTGAACTGTGCGCACGAACGTGCGTATGTGGTCTGTATTGAGGGTGTCATGGGTGAATCCAAGCAGAACCCGCGCGAACGTACGGGCCCGTCGGTCACCGTCCGGGACCGGCGGCGCCAGCTGGCGCTGCGGCAGGAGGAACTCGCCGACCTGGCGGGTGTCTCGCTGCGTTTCGTCCAGGCGCTCGAGGCGGGCAAGCGCACCGTCCAGATGGACCGGGTCGAGGCGGTTCTCGACGTGCTCGGCCTGCACCTGGTCGTCAAGCCGAGCCGGCCGCTGTCGCGTCCCCCAGAGAGAACACCGTGACGGCGGACCTGGAGGGCCTGCGCTTCGTCGAGCGGGCCCGGGTGTTCAAGAAGGACGTCCACGCCGGCTCGCTGACCCGGTATGCCGATGGCGTCGAGTTCGCTTACGCCCCGGAGTACCGCGACTCGGCCGGTCCGGCGGTCGCCAGCACGCTGCCGGTGACCGGCCAGCCGGTCCGGTCGTCCGCCGGCGCCGTGCCGGCCTTCTTCGCCGGCCTCCTGCCCGAAGGCCGGCGGCTGGCGGCCCTGCGGCGAGCGGTCAAGACCAGCTCCGACGACGAGCTGAGCCTCCTGCTCGCCGTCGGCGGCGACACGGTCGGGGACGTTCGCATCCTGCCCGAAGGCACCTCGCCGGCCGACGTCGAACCCCGGGTGCGGGTCGCCCACTGGTCGGAGACATCGTTCGCCGAGCTGTTCGCGGTCGAAACCGGCGACGCCGCCGGCCTCGACCGCGTGGCGCTGCCCGGCGTCCAGGACAAGGTCTCGGCTCGCATGATCACCGTCCCGGTCAGTGCGGCCGCCGCGAGCTACATCCTCAAGCTGGACCCGCCCGAGTTCCGCCACCTGATCCGCAACGAGGAGTTCATGCTGGCGGCCGCTCGACGCAGCGGACTGCCGGTCGTCGACGCCGAGGTGGTCGTCGACCGCTACGGGCGGGAGGGCTTGCTGGTGCGGCGCTTCGACCGCACGCCGGACGGCCAGCTGCTCGGCGTCGAGGACGGCTGCCAGGTCCTCGGCCGTTACCCGGCGGCAAAGTACGCGGTCACCACCGAGGAGGCCTGCGTCGCTCTCGCGGCCGCGACCGACGCGCCGGTCGTCGCCGGTCGCGACCTGCTGCGCTGGGTCGCCGTTGCGTACCTCACCTGCAACGGCGATCTGCACGCCAAGAACCTCGCCGTGGCGGAGCGGCCCGACGGCGCATGGCTGGCGGCACCGGCGTACGACCTGCCGTCGAGCTACCCGTACGGCGACCAGACGATGGCGCTGAGCGTCAACGGCAAGCGGCGCGAGGACATCACGGGAGCGGACCTGCTCGCGCTGGCCGGCGCGTTGCGGGTTCCCGAGCGCGCGGCGGCGAAGGTGCTCGCCGACGTCGTCGCCCGGCTCGATACGTGGCTGCCGGGGCTGGCCGAGCTGCCTTTCGGCCGTGGCGTGCTGACGAAGTGGGGGCGGGCGATCCGTTACCGGGCCCGTCAGCTCGCCGCGTGACACACCGGATCGAGGCCGGGCAGAGCGGTCGTCGTCCCGGTCCAGCCGGCAGCCCGCACCGCTGCCTCGGCGAGCGCCCGGGCCGCCGTCTCGCGCAGCGCGGGATTCGACGTGACGGCGACCAGGTCCGCGTAGAGGGGCGCGAGGCGTTGCTCGAGCAGGCCGGCCAGGCGGCGGGCCGTCGTCGCATCGTCGACGACGAAGGGTACGGAGTACGCCGCCAGGGCGGCGACGGGTTCGGCGCTGCGGGCGCGGACCTGGGCGGCGAGCAGGTCACGGCGGGCGCGGTGAGACTCGAGGGCGGCGCGCGCCGCCGGTTCCTCGTCGCCCGACACGAAGGGTCCGAGCAGCCCGTACCCGTACACGCACGCGTGCTCGCCCGCGAGCGCAGACTGCAGGGCGTCGAGTGTCGTCACACCGCCTCCGCCAGGAGGGCGCCGTGCGCCGCCTCGCACGCGGCGATGCTGGCGAGCAGTTCGGCCAGCGCCCCGTCTTCGGACCGGACACAGCCGGCGATGCGTGCCTCCGCGGCGGCCCGCTCGGCGGCCTGAAGGGCGGCGACCGCCTCATCCGGGTCGGCCGGGACCGGTGGCGGCGTGCTCGGTGTGGCGGCGGGCGCGGATG
>JBOGDS010000155.1:0-4501 GCA_050743075.1 Jiangellaceae bacterium
GGCGATCGCCGGCGACGACGGGCAGGTGGTGCCGTTGCTGGAGCGCGCGCCGGAGCCGGACATCTTCGCCGACCCGTTCGACGAGGGCGTCTCGCTGTCCCGGCCGTCCCTGCTCGTGCTCGACGATGGTGCCGACTCCGCCGGCATCCGGCTGGAGCGGGAGCGGGTGCTCGGAGCCGCCGAGCGCGCGGCTGTCCGCGTGCACGAGGTGCGCGAGGCCGAGGGGCCGGACGTCGGGAAGTTCGCCGCGCTGCTCGCGACCGGACGGTTCGCGGCCGCCTACCTCGCGCTCGGCCTGGGCCGCCCCGCCGCGTGAGCCTAGGCTCGGCGAGCGTGGCCTACCTGCTCGACAACCCGGTCCGCGACTACGCCTGGGGTTCCCCGACGGTCATCCCGGACCTGCTCGGCCGGCCGGCTACGGGCGAGCCGCAGGCCGAGCTCTGGCTGGGTGCACACGGGGCGGCCCCGTCGCTGGTCCGCACCGAGTCCGGCCTGCTGACCCTGCCCGATCTGGTCGCACGCGACCCGGAGCGGATGCTGGGGCCGGCCGTCGTCGCGAGGTTCGGGGCGCGGCTCCCCTTCCTGCTCAAGGTCCTGGCCGTCGAGCGCCCGCTGTCCATCCAGGTCCACCCGACCACCACCCAGGCCGAGGAGGGGTACGCCGCCGAGGACGCCGCCGGCGTCCCGCTCGCCGCGCCGGACCGGTCGTACCGCGATCCGTTCCACAAGCCGGAGGTCGTCGTCGCGCTGTCGGACTTCGAGGCGTTGGCGGGATTCCGCGAACCGTCCGAGACCGCAGCGTTGATCGCGACGCTGGACCTTCCGGCGCTCGGCGACGTCGAGCGGATGCTCACAGAACCGGGCGGCCTCGCTGGCGCCACTCGCTGGATGCTCGAGTTCGAGCCGGTGCTGCCGCTGGTCGACGAGGTCGTGCAGGCGTGCACCAGGCGTGCCGGCTCCGAGCCGTTCGGGACCGTGGCCCGCATCGCGGCCGACCACCCCGGCGACCGGGGGGTCCTGCTCGCCTTGTTGCTCGACCTGGTGCGGCTCCGGCCGGGCCAGGCGTGCGCCGTACCGGCCGGGACACCGCACGCGTACCTGCGCGGCGTCGTCGTCGAGGCCCAGGCGAGCTCCGACAACACCCTGCGGGCGGGGCTGACACCCAAGCATGTGGACGCGCCGGAGGTCCTGCGCACACTGCGGTACGAACCTGCGCCCCACCTGCGTCTCGTCCCCAGAGCGATCGACGGCGTGGCGGAGTACGGGATGGCCGACGTCGCCGAGTTCCGGCTGTCCCGGGTCAGGTTGGGCGCGCCGCCGACGGTCCTGACGGGGTCTGGTCCGGCCATCCTGCTCGTCACCGAGGGGCAGGCAACACTGACCGCCGGTACACGCCTCGCGCTCGCCCGGGGTGCCTCGGCGTTCGTCCCCGCTGACTGCGAACGGGTCGAGCTGGCCGGAGATGGCACCGCGTTCGTCGTGACCACCGCCGTCGAGCCCACCCGGTACGGCAAGATGACCATCGCCTGGACGACGAGCGGAGGGTAACCGGCATGGCCACGGAGGGTGGAACAAGGGCCGTCGTCGCGGCCCTGCTCGCCAACGTCGGCCTCGCGATCACCAAGTTCATCGCGTGGCTGCTGACCGGAGCCTCGTCGATGCTGGCCGAGTCGGTCCACTCGGTGGCCGACTCGGGGAACCAGGTCTTGTTGCTCGCCGGCGGCCGGCACGCCAGGCGGAAGGCGACGCCGGAGCATCCGTTCGGCTACGGCCGGGTGCGCTACGTCTACGCGTTCGTCGTCTCGATCGTGCTGTTCAGCCTGGGCGGCGTGTTCGCGCTCAACGAGGCCAGGCACAAGTACGCGGAGGTCAGAGACGGCCACCCGAACGAGCTGCTGGACAGCCGGTGGTGGTGGGTGCCGATCGCGGTGTGTGTGGCCGGCATCATCATGGAGGGCTTCTCCTTGCGGACCGCCGTCGTCGAGTCGAACAAGATCCGCGGCCGGGGCTCCTGGGTGCAGTTCGTCCGCAGGGCCAAGGCTCCCGAGCTGCCGGTGATCCTCCTTGAGGATCTCGGCGCGCTACTGGGTCTCGTCTTCGCGCTGTTCGGGGTCGGCCTGACGCTGATCACCGAGAACGGCTACTGGGACGTCGCCGGCACGGCAGCCATCGGCGTCCTGCTCGTGGTCATCGCGGTCATCCTCGCGCTCGAGATGTCCAGCCTGCTGATCGGCGAGGGTGCCTCCGAGGAGACCGTCGACGTGATCGCGGCGGCGCTGGCCGGCGACGGCGGGGGGCGCGTGATTCACCTGCGCACGCTCTACGTCGGCCCCGAGGAGCTACTTGTCGCTGCGAAGATCGGCATCGACGCCACCCAGAGCGGGGACCAGATCGCGGAGGCGATCGACACCGCCGAGATGCGAGTGCGAGTGGCCGCACCCGAGGCCACCTCGATCTACCTCGAGCCCGACGTCTACCGGCCGAACGCGAGCGAGCCGTCGGCGTCGGCGGATACCGACCGCGGGCCGTCGGCGTCGGCGGATACCGACCGCGGGCCGTCCGCGACGGCGTAGACTCCCACCACGCACTGCCGGCGCAGGTGATGCCGCGGGCCCAGATGGGCCGCGCCGGGCTCGGGGGCGTAGCTGGGCGATCTCTGGTCACCGGGTGGCCGAGTTGCCCGTCCCCGAACCCCTGTCCGTCCACTCTCACGGAGGTAAGAGGAATGTCGTTCGACTTCAAGGTCGCCGACGTGTCGCTGGCCGCGTTCGGCCGCAAAGAGATCACCCTCGCCGAGCACGAGATGCCCGGCCTGATGGCCATGCGCGCCGAGTACGGGCCGTCGCAGCCGCTCGCCGGCGCGAGGATCACCGGCTCGCTGCACATGACGGTGCAAACGGCCGTGCTCATCGAGACGCTGGTGACGCTGGGTGCCCAGGTCCGCTGGGCGTCGTGCAACATCTTCTCGACCCAGGACCACGCGGCCGCAGCGGTCGCCGTCGGACCCGACGGGACGCCGGACGATCCGCGCGGCGTACCCGTGTTCGCCTGGAAGGGCGAGACGCTCGAGGAGTATTGGTGGTGCACCGAGCAGGCGCTGCTCTGGCCTGACGACGGCGCCGGCACGACCGGCCCGAACATGCTGCTCGACGACGGCGGGGATGCGACTCTGCTGGTCCACAAGGGCGTCGAGTACGAGAAGGCCGGCACCGTGCCGGAGCCGTCCGGCGGCGACTCGCACGAGTGGCGGGTCGTCCTCGGCACCCTGGCGCGGTCGCTCGCCGCGGACTCCACGTACTGGACGACGGTCGCGGGCCAGATCAAGGGCGTGACGGAGGAGACCACCACCGGTGTGCACCGCCTCTACGAGATGCAGCGTGACGGCGCCCTGCTGTTCCCGGCCATCAACGTCAACGACTCGGTCACCAAGTCGAAGTTCGACAACAAGTACGGCTGCCGGCACTCGCTGATCGACGGCCTCAACCGGGCCACCGACGTGCTCATCGGCGGCAAGGTCGCCGTTGTGTGCGGATACGGCGACGTCGGCAAGGGCTGCGCCGAGTCGCTGTGCGGCCAGGGCGCCCGGGTCGTCGTCACCGAGATCGACCCGATCTGCGCGCTCCAGGCGGCCATGGACGGCTACGAGGTGACGACGCTCGACGCGGTGATCGACCGGGCCGACATCGTCATCACCGCCACCGGCTGCCGCGACGTCGTGACCGCCGAGCAGATGTCGCGCATGAAGCACCAGGCGATCGTCGGCAACATCGGACACTTCGACGACGAGATCGACATGGCCGGCCTTGCCGCGTTGCCCGGGATCGAGCGGGTCGAGGTCAAGCCACAGGTGCACGAGTGGAGGTTCTCCGACGGGCACAGCGTGATCGTGCTGTCCGAGGGGCGGCTGCTCAACCTCGGCAACGCCACCGGGCACCCGTCGTTCGTGATGTCGAACTCGTTCACCAACCAGGTGCTGGCCCAGATCGAGCTGTTCACCAGGACGGCCGACTACCCGGTGGGCGTCTACACGCTGTCCAAGGACCTCGACGAGAAGGTGGCGCGGCTGCACCTGTCGGCGCTCGGTGTCGAGCTCACGGAGCTGACCGAGAAGCAGTCGGCGTACCTCGGCGTGCCGGTGGCCGGGCCCTACAAGAGCGACCACTACCGGTACTGACGCGCGCGAACCGTGCGCCGGTGCGATGCGGCCGCACGCTCCATGGCACGCCAGGCTGTCGTCCATGGCACGCTGAAACGTTGCTGCGGCGCCCGAGTTATCCGGGTTTGTGGAACGGTTCACCGTGCCATGACCCATGGGCCGCCTGCGCGACAGGGGGCCCGTTGACATGGCCGGCAGGAGTCGCTAGGCCGGGGGTGCGAAGCCGCCCGGCGCGGCCTGGTACTCGGGCGATGCCGGGTCCGCCGCCGGTGCCTGCCCAGAGCGCGTCGATGTGCTCGCGCCCGGCGGACCGGAGCCCGCTGTACTCGCGGCCGAGGGCTGGTC
>JBOGDS010000156.1:0-4404 GCA_050743075.1 Jiangellaceae bacterium
GCTGTACTCGCGGCCGAGGGCTGGTCGGGCCGCGCGGCGCGCGCCAGGCGCAGGGACTCTCGCCGGCTGCGCTCGGCCAGCACGGCCGCGAGATAGGCCCAGGCGGGCGTTCCGGGCGGTGCCGGCGGGCTGATGACGCCGGCTACCTCCGTCGCGAGCTCGGCGCCCATCTGCTCCCGGATCGCCGGTGAGAGTTGCTGGTAGCGGGTCAGGTAGCCACGAGCGTTCAGGGCCAGGCCGGCGGGAAGTCGCGACAGCTCCAACGTGGCTGCCCAGCCGGCGAGCTGGGCCGGCACGGTGGGCAGGGGCGCGGCCGTCCGTGGCACCCGTTCGCGGATGACCACGGTGCCGGCCAGGATGTCGCCCACGCGCTTGCCGCGCTCGTTCAGCAGCGAGCAGATCACCGCACCAGCCCCGCTGGTCAGGTAGAAGTCCACGAACACCCCCGACAGGCCGCGCGTCAACGCGTGCCTGAAGCGCACCGGACCGCCGTCGTCGCGTACCACCCGCAGGCCGAGCACGAGCTTGCCCAGCGAGCGTCCGCGGCTCAGCGTCTCCACCAGGACCGGGATGCCGACGTACACGAGTACCACCCCGACAAGCACCAGTGCGCTGGCGAGTGCCGCATCCACGCTGGGGAGCACCACCGTGGCCGCGGCCGCTACCAGAACACTTCCGATCGCGAGCACGGCCAGATCGATGGCGAACGCGAGCGCCCGGGTGGGGAGCTTCGCCAGCCGGAGCTCCAGCGGGACGGCCTCGCCGGTCACCAGGTCGCTCACGCTGGCTAGTCTGCCAGCCGTGGATCTCGACGCCTTCGTCGCTGCTCATCAGCAGGAGTGGGACCGCCTCGACGAGTTGGCCCGCCGGCGGGGGAAGCTCTCGGGACCGGAGGCCGACGAGCTGGTCGCGCTCTACCGGCGGGCGTCCACACACCTCTCGGCGATCAGGTCCTCCGCACCGGACGCCGCGGTCATGGGCAGGTTGTCCGGACGCGTCGCGCGAGCCCGTACGGCGATCGCCGGCGCGCACGATCCGGGCTGGGGCGACGTCGTGCGGTTCGTGACCCGCGGCTTTCCTGCTGCCGTCTACCGATCGCGCCGCTGGTGGGTGTCGACGGCTGCGGCGTTCGTCGCTGTGTCGACGCTCCTCGGAGGGTGGGTCGCGGCCACGCCCTCGGTCCAGGCGAGCATTGCCGCACCGGATGAGATCCGCCAGCTCGTCGAGCACGACTTCGAGGACTACTACTCGGCCAATCCGGCCGGCTCGTTCGCCGCCCAGGTGTGGACCAACAACGCCTGGGTGGCTGCGGGTGCACTGGTGCTGGGTGTGTTCCTGCTGCCGGTGGTGTACATCCTGTTGATCAACGCCGTCAACGTCGCCGTGTCGGCCGGGCTGATGGCGGCGCACGGGCGGCTGGACATCTTCTTCGGGCTGATCACGCCGCACGGGCTGCTGGAGCTCACGGCGGTGTTCGTCGCGGCCGGGACCGGCCTGCGGCTGGGGTGGACGGTCATCGATCCCGGTCCGCGGTCTCGCGGCCAGGCGCTGGCCGAGGAAGGGCGCGCGGCCGTCGGCATGGCCATCGGGCTGGCCGGTGTGTTGCTGGTTTCTGGGGTGATCGAGGCGTTCGTGACGCCCTCCGGCCTGCCGACCTGGGCCCGGATCGCGATCGGCGTCATCGCCCTGGTGGCGTTCCTGGCCTACGTGTGGACGTTCGGACGCCGGGCTGCCCTGGCCGGCGAGACGGGTGACGTCGTGGCGGCCGACCGTGGCGACGCGTTGCCCGCCCTCGGCTGATCATGGGAAGGGGAGGGGAGGCGAAGGGAGGCGGGGAGAGGGGTCAGAGGCGGCCGGCGGCCTTGAGGGCCAGGTAGGCGTCGGCGACGGCCGGCGGCAGCTGGTCCGGCGGCGCATCGACGACGTGCGCGCCGTGTCGCTCCAGCAGGCGTGACACCCGTTGGCGGCCGGCCTGGTCGCGGGCGGCCGCGGCCGCGCCGTACACCGCCTCGGTGTCGCCACGGGCGCCGGCCATCTCGGCGACCCGAGGGTCGGCGACGGCACCCAGGAGCACGGTGTGCCGGTGGGTGAGCCGACCCAGCACGGGCAGCAGGCCGTCCTCGATCGGCCCGGCGTCGAGCCCGGTCAGCAGCACGACGAACGAGTGGCGTCCGGCCCGGCGCAGCACCTCGGCGGCGAGGGCGCGATGGTCGGTCTCCAGCAGCTCCGGCTCGAGGTTGGCCATCGCGTTGACCAACCTCGGCAGGACCTCCGTCGGCGACGAGCGCTCGACGCTGGCCCGGGGGCGGCGGTCGAAGGCGAGCAGGTCGACCCGGTCACCTGCCCGGGTGGCGAGCGCGGCCAGCAGCAGGACGGCGTCCATGGCCGCATCCAGGCGTGGGGCGTCTCCGACCCGCCCGGCCGACGTCCGCCCGGTGTCGAGCACGATCAGCACATGCCGGTCCCGCTCGGGTCGCCAGGTCCGCACGACGACTCCGCCGCCGCGGGCCGTCGCCCGCCAGTCGATCGACCGGACGTCGTCGCCGACGACGTACTCGCGTAGCGAGTCGAACTCGGTGCCGGCCCCCCGGATCCGAACCGCCGAGCGACCGTCGAGCTCCCGCAGCCTGGCCAGGCGGGACGGCAGATGACGACGGGACCCGAACGGCGGCAGCACCCGCAGCGTCCACGGCACGGTGTGCGACCCCTGACGCCCGGCCAGCCCGAGCGGGCCGATGCTCCGGACCGTCACGCGGTCGGCCACGCGATCGCCGCGGCGTGTCGGCCGGAACGTCACGGGTACCTGGCGCCGGTCGCCGGATGCGACGTCGATCTCGAACCGGTCACGCAACGCACCGGCAGACGGTGGCCAGGCGTCGCGGAGTCGCCCGCGCACCCGCCGTCCGTCGTTGGCCACGTGCAGAGTGACGTGCGCCGGCTCGCCGAGCCGGACGTTGCGGTGGCCGGACCGGGACAACCGCAGTGGACGGACCGGACCGGCCAGCGCGACGTCGACGAGGACCAGCGCCAGGACGACCCCGGTCACGACCAGGACACCGGCCGCGGACGGTGCCGCCAGCCCGACGACGAGCGCGCCGAGCAGCGCGAGCAGCGCCGCCCGTCCGGTCAGCGCCACGGCGCGGTCTCCGTTCGGCGCGGCAGGAGCGGGAGGGCAGGAGCGGCAGGGGCGGCCATCAGCGCGGGACCGGAACGGTCGAGAGCACGGTGTCGAGCACCGCGTCCGCCGTGACGCCCTCCAGCTCGGCCTCCGGACGCAGCGCGACCCGGTGCCGCAAGGTCGGCCGGGCCAGTGCCTTGACGTCGTCGGGGGTGACGTAGTCGCGGCCGGACAGCCACGCCCACGCCCGGCTGGCGGCGAGCAGCGCGGTGGCGCCGCGAGGCGACACGCCGAGCTGGAGCGACGGCGACGACCGGGTCGCCCGGCACACGTCGACCACATAGCCCAGCACCTCCGGACCGGTCCGAACCGAGGCCACCCCCGTCCTGCCCGCGGCCAGGTCGCTCGGTCCGGCTACCGGCCCGACGCCGGCCGCCGCCAGGTCGCGCGGGTCGAAGCCGGACGCGTGCCGCTCCAGCACTGCGATCTCCTCGGTGCGCTCGGGGACGGCGACGGTGAGCTTGAGCAGGAACCTGTCGAGCTGCGCCTCGGGGAGGGGGTAGGTGCCCTCGTACTCGATCGGGTTCTGGGTGGCCGCGACGACGAACGGGACCGGAAGCGGCCGTGGCACGCCGTCGACGGAGACCTGGCGTTCCTCCATCGCCTCCAGCAGCGCCGCCTGGGTCTTCGGCGGGGTCCGGTTGATCTCGTCGGCGAGCAGGAGGTTGGTGAACACCGGCCCGGCCGAGAAGGAGAACTCCGCCGTGCGGGCGTCGTACACCAGGGAGCCGGTGACGTCGCCCGGCATCAGGTCGGGTGTGAACTGCACGCGCTTAGTCTCGACGTCCAGCGCGGCCGCCAGCGTGCGCACGAGCAGCGTCTTGGCGACGCCCGGGACGCCCTCGAGCAGCACGTGTCCGCGGCACAGCAGCGCGATCACCAGGCCGGTGACGGCGGCGTCCTGACCGACGACGGCCTTCGCCACCTCCCGCCGCAGGTCGGTGAGTGCGGCCCGGGCGCGGTCCGCGGAGGCCTGGTCGGCGTCCGTTGACGTCATTGGGTACGTGCCTCCTGCTCGAGGGTGTCCAGGGCGTCGGCGAGGCGGACCAGAGCGGTGTCGTCGGGCGGCGCCGGACCGGCGAGAAGGCCGGCGACGTCGGGCGCCGGCCGGCCGGTCCGCGTGCTGACGGCGGCGGCGACGGTCTCGACAGCGGCATCACGGGGCAGCGCCAGCCGGGATCGCAGCCGTGCGACGGTGGCGTCGCGGAGCGTCGCGGCTGCGTGGA
>JBOGDS010000157.1:0-4316 GCA_050743075.1 Jiangellaceae bacterium
CGGCGCGACGGCCAGCCCGAGACGGGCGCGCTGGACATGTTCCGGCAGCGCATGGGGCACGCGCCCACGCGGGCGGTCGCCGGACTCGTCATGATCGCGATCCTCGTCTCGACCATCCTGGGCGTCATCACGCCGAGCCGCGCCATCGCCGCGAGCTCGATCCTCACGATCATCGACGGCCAGGTGCTCGTGCAGGAGGCGCCGGATCAGGCGTTCCGCCCGGGCGTGGACAGCGAAACGCTGAAGGCCGGCATGACCGTCCAGACCGAGCTCGACGCGCGCGCGGTCCTCACCTTCGAGGACGGCTCGACGATGGAGCTCGAGCCCGGCTCGAGCGTCTCGATCGACGAGGTCTCGACCGGCAGCCGCGGCGAGCTGCTCGTGCGGCTCGGGCAGACGATCGGGCGGACCTGGTCGCACGTGCAGCCGCTCCTCTCGAGCAACTCGCGCTTCCACGTGAAGACGCCATCCGCGACGGCCGTGGTCCGAGGCACGAGCTTCGAGATCGTGGTCGAGATCCAGAGCGCGACGGGTAAGGCGGTCACCTCGGTCAACGTGTTCCAGGGCCGCGTGGACATGGTCGCGGCTGGCGCGGTCGTGCCCGTCGATGCCGGCCAGAAGAGCGCGGTCGAGACCGGTGAGCAGCCGGCGGAGCCGACCTTCGTCGAGCCGCCCGAGGTCCGGCTGCGCTTCGGCCTCAACTCACCCGGACTACTAATGGTCACCGACCCCGTGGGCCGGAGCTCCGGCCTGAGCGAGATCGGCACGATCAACCAGGTGCCGCAGGCGACCGTCACCGGCCCCCAGGACCACCCGCAGATGATCGACATCTACTCGCCCGAGGCGGGCGAGTACGAGATCGCCATCGTCCCCAAGGGCGAAGGCGGGGCGATGCAGCTCATCCTCAACTCGATCGTCGGCAGCGACACCAGCGCCGCCCAGGCCATCGCCCTGAGCCTGGCCCCTGGAGACCGCATCGTGACGCGGATCCAGGTCGCCGAGACCGGCGGTACCGACAGGTTCTCTGCCCCCGAGCACACCAGCGCGACGCGGGCGAAGATCCCGGCCCAGCAGGCGACGACCAGCGCGCCGACTCTGGCGCGCGTGTTCGCTCCCGACATCTCGCAGAACCCTCCGCAGGACGTCGTCGCGGCCGCGCCCGGCGAGACGCGCCCGCCGCGCCTCTTCTTCCTCGCTCCGCCCGAGCCCACGGACGGGGTGGTCGCCCTGCCACCGCCGCCGCAGGAGGAGTTCGACCTCCAGCCGACGGCACCGCCGACGACCGCGCCGGAGGTCGCGCTGCAGCCGCCCGTGCCGATCCAGATCTCGATCCCGCCCGCCCTCTTCACTGAGACGCCGACTCCGACGCCGACCGCGACGGCGACACCGCCGCCGACGCAGACCGCGACGCCGAGCCCCTCGCCGACGGCTACGCCTACGCCCACGCCGACTCCTACAGGGACGCCGACCCCGACCCCTCGACCGACGCCGACGGCCACACCTCCGGCGCCGGCCGCGACTCCGACGCCGGTGCCCACGGCGACGCCCACACCTACGCCGACCCCGACCGCGACGCCCACCGAGGTACCAACTGCGACACCTACGCCCACGCCGACCCCGACGGCTACGGCAACGCCCACGGCGACGCCCACGGCGACGCCGACGGCCACTCCAGCCGGGGAGGTGACGGTCGCCATCCAGGTCCCGCCGGACGGCCGCACGGTGACCATTGGTAGTGATGACGACGATGACGACGAGGACGGCGATGAGGATGGCGACGACGAGGACGGGAACGGCGGCGACCGGCTGAACATCCGCGCCAACATCTCGTCCCCGAACTTCTTCGACGTCAGGACGATGGACGTCACGGTCACCTTCGGTGGTGTCGAGCTCGACCTCGACGACGCGGAGCTGGACACGACCGGCAAGGGCCCGCGCCTGGACCTCGAGACCGAACGCCTGACCCGTGCCATCCCCGAAGGCGATCAGCCGCTCGAGGTCTGTGTCAGGGACATGGCCGGCGTCAGAGGCTGCGACACGAACGTCCTGAACGTCCGCTACGTCGGCGAGCCGCCGGATGACACGCCGCCAGCCACGCCCACGCCTACTCCGACGCCGACCGCGACGCCCACGGCTTCCCCGACCGCGACTCCGACGTTGGAGCCGACCGCGACCCCGACGGTAGAGCCGACCGCTTCGCCCACGGCGACCCCGACCCAGGAGCCGACGCCCACTCCGGAACCCGAGGAGCGCGGCGACATCCGGATCGAGCTGCCCCAGTCCGGCCGCACCGTCTATACGGATTCCCAACTGAGCACGGTCTCCACAGTGACCTCGCCGAACGGACTCGACGGATTCAAGAAGAAGGACGTCGAGGCGACCCTTGGCGGTGAGGACCTGAAGATCAAGAGCGTCGATCTCATCAACGACACGCTCACGGTCACCGTCAAGCTCGGTGACGACGTGCCGGCCGGCTCGCAGTCGCTGCGGATCTGCGTCGAGGCAGAGGGCGACAGGTTCTGCGACAGCGTCTCGGTCGTGGTCGTCGATGGGGACGCACGGCCCGCCTCCACCACGGAGCCGACTGCGACCCCGACGCTCACACCGACCCCGACGCCGACCCCGACCCCGACCCCGACCCCGACCCCGACGCCGACCCCGACGCCGACCCCGACGCCGACCGCGACGCCGACCGCGACGCCCACGCCGACGCGCACACCGGAGCCGACGCGCACGCCGGAAGAAGAGGACGAGCGCGAGGATGGTCCCGGCGGTGGTCAGGGCGGTGGTCAGGGTGGTGGTCCCGGCGGCGGTGGCGACGACGACGAGGACTAGGACGACTGAGCTCCGCTGAGCCTCGTTCCGAGCGACCGAGCGTGATAGCGTCTGATCGCTGATGGGCCTTCGGCCGTTCGACCAACGAGCCGGCGCGCCACCACAGGGCGCCACTCCGCCGCCCTCTCCCGGGTTTTCCCCGATCCAGGCCCCGCTTCCGCCGCGGCGCCGCGGTGTCCTGGGCGGCCTCGTCGTCCTGGCCGTCGGGAGCGCCTTCCTGGTCCCGGCACTGGGGGCCTCGTCCCTCTCCGGTCCGCTCCTCTTCGTCGCGATAGGCGCGGCGTTCGCCTTCTCGTACTGGTATGGCAACCGTCAGTACGCGTACCTGGTGCCGGCCGCGACGCTCCTCGGCGTCGGCGTCGGGCTGCTGATCCCGGCGGTCTTCGACCTGGGTCCGCTCGCGGGTGCGGCTTTCTTCGCGGCACTGGCCATCGCCCTGGTGTCGGTGACGCTGCTGGCGCCGGACCGCAAGTGGCCGCTCATACCGGCTCTACCGCTCGCGCTCATCGCGATCGCCGGGGTCCTGCGCGTGGATCTCGTTCCGGGGGGCCTTCAGCCGTTCATCCTGCCCGCGGTGCTGATGCTGGTGGGCGCGTACATCCTCTTTGAGCCGTCGCACCGCTGATCTGACGGCAGCGACCGGCTCGCGGACCAAGCGCTCCATGCCCGCCGCCGTGGCGCGTTCCGTCATGCGGCTCGCGCCCACGCGCGTGGTCGTGGTCGCGGGCTCACCGGTCCTGCGGGAGGCGATCTCGGACTGGCTGCGCGGCGCGAAGCGCGTCCACATCGCGCGCGCGGTGCCCGGCGCGGCTGACCTCGACGGCGAGAGGGTCGAGTGCGACCTCGTCGTCGCCAGCGGTCTCGAGGGTCCCGGTGCGCTCCGCGCCGTGGGTGCCCGCCTCGGCGGGCGGGCCGGACTCGTGGCGCTGACCCTGGGTGTGAGCCCGCTGCCTTCGGGCTGGGTCGGAGTCCGACCCGGTGCCTCGCGGCAGCACGTGCTCGACCACGCCGTGCCGCATCCCGAGCGCGGCCTCGCCGCCTCGGGCGCGCTGCTCTCCGCACTCGTCATCGCCAACCTGGCGGCCCTCGCCGCGCTCCTCTACGTGCCGCAGGCGGGCGTCTCCTTCCAGCGGGCGACCCTCGCGTACGCGGAGCGCTATCCCGACACCGAGACCTGGTGGCACGTGTGGGGCTCCGGCGCGCCGCTCCTGGCGGCGGCGACCTGGCCGCTCCTGAAGGGCGCTGCGCTGACCGGCCTCGGCTCCGCGGCGTTCGTGCTGCTCGCGGCGCTGGTCGGCGCAGTCGCTGGCATCGGCCTGCTCCTGCTGGCCCGGCAGGCCGCGCGGGGCCGGGTGGCGCTCGCCATCACCGCGCTCGCAGTGGTCACGCCGGCGCTGTGGGTCTGGCCGCGGGGCGGCGACGTTGGCAGCCTGGCGGGGCTGGCCGGGGTCATCCTGGCGGTGGCCGGCACGGCCGCGGGG
>JBOGDS010000158.1:0-4275 GCA_050743075.1 Jiangellaceae bacterium
CCCTGGTAGTGATCAGCCCGGGATCGCCCGGCCCGCCTCCGACGAGGGCGACCGCGCCGGAGGATCCGGCGCGCCGGCGGCGCAGCGGCAGCGCTCCCGTCTCCAGCGCGGTCTGGACGGCGTCGCGCAGCCGGGTCGCCCGGCGCGGATCGCCGCCGCCGCTGATCCCGACGAGCACGTCACCGACGCGGGCGACTGCCGGCGTCCACGCGCTCGAGGCGGCGGCGTCGTCGGCGCGTACGCACCAGACGCGGGCTGCCTCTGCGTCGGCCGCAACGGCGGCGTCGGTCGAACGTTCGCCGGTCGCGGTGTGGACGAGCCACGCGCCGTCGAGGTCGCCGCGGACGTAGTCGCGGGGGTGCCAGGTCGCGCGGCCGTCGGCCACCAGGTCCGCCAGCGCCTCGCACAGGAAGGGTGAGACAACGACGAGGTCTGCGCCAACGGCGGCCAGCGGCGCAGCCCGGCGAGCCGCCACCGGACCGCCGCCCACCATGACGACGCGGCGCCCGTTCACGTCGAGCACCAGGGGGTACGAGGGCCCGCTCCCGTGCCCGTCACTGGAGGGTTTTCCGCCCTTCCCGGCATGTCGAAGGGCGGAAAACCCTCCACTCGCGGCGGGGAGGACACCCGCGTCGTCCCGCATCAGTGGATGCCGCACTCGGTCTTGGCCAGGCCCGACCACCGGCCGGCCCGGGCGTCGTCACCTACCGCGACCGGCCGGGTGCACGGCGCGCACCCGATTGACATGTAGCCGATCTCGCGCAACGGGTTGACCAGAATTCCGTGCTCGGCGACATACGCCGCGACCTGGTCGTCGGTCCAGGTAGCCAGCGGGTTGACTTTGACCTTTCGGCGCTTGGCGTCCCAGCCGACCACCGGCGTCTCCGCCCGGCTCGGTAGCTCCGCCCGCCGGACCCCGCCGGCCCAGGCGTCGTACGGGCGCAGGGCCCGGTCGAGCGGCCACACCTTGCGGATCGCGCAGCACAGGTCCGGGTCGATCTCGTAGAGGCGGCCGTACTCGGCCTCGTGCTCGGGCACACGCAGCGGATGGGTGATCGTCTCGACGTTGACCGGGTAGGTGGCTGCGACGGCGTCGCGGGTCCCGATCGTCTCGGCGAAGTGGTAGCCCGTGTCGAGGAACAGGACGGTGACGCCGGGTGCCGCCCGGCCGGCCAGGTGGGACAGGACACCGTCGGACATCGAGGCGGTGACGGCGAACCGGTCGCCGAACGTGTCGACGGCCCATCGGACGATCTCCTCCGCCGTGGCGACCTCGAGATTGCGGGTCGCGTCGAGGGCGAGTTCCTCCAGGCTGTCGGTGACGGTGAGCGTCATGAGCGACCTCCCCGCCCGGCTGCCAGCGGCGAGAGACCGAGCACCTTCACGCTGAAGACGCGCAGGCAGGAGCGGCACTCCCAGCCGCCGTGCTGCTCGACCGGGTGGAGGTCCTCCTCGGCGCAGAAGGGGCAGTAGTTGACGGCCGCGCGGGTCTCGCTCATTGCAGAGCCTCCTCGGGTGCGCGCGCGACCCACTGGGCGAACCGCTCGTGTGGCTCCCGCCCGGCCAGGAAGCGCCGGACGAGGCGTTCGACGTAGTCGGGCAGCTCTACCGCTGTGACCTTGAGGCCACGCAGTTTGCGGCCGAACCCGGCGTCGAGCCCGAGCCCGCCGCCGAGGTGGACCTGGAAGCCGTCCTCGCCCCGCACGATCTGGCCCTTGAGGCCGATGTCGGCGACCTGGATGCGGGCGCACGAGTTGGGGCAGCCGTTGACGTTCAGCGTGATGGGCACGTCGAGCTGGCCGGCGACGTCGGCCAGCCGCACGTCGAGCGCCGCGACGGTGTCGGCTGCAAGACCCTTGGTCTCGACGATCGCGAGCTTGCAGTACTCGAGACCGGTGCAGGCCATGGTATGGCGGCGGAAGGCGCTCGGCCGCGCCTGCAGGCCCAGGGCGTGCAGCGTCTCGACCAGCGGCTCGACCTGGTCGGGTTCGACGTCGAGGACCACGAGCTTCTGGTGTGGCGTGGTGCGGATCCGGTGCGACGCGTGCGCCTCGACGGCGTCGGCGAGCTTGCCGAGCAACGTGCCCGACACCCGCCCGACCAGCGGGGCCACGCCGACGTAGAACCGTCCGTCCTGCTGCGGGTGGACGCCGACGTGGTCGCACGGCTGGTCGGGCACCGGGGGAGCGGGTCCGTCGACGAGCCGCCGGCCCAGGTACTCCGTCTCGAGCACGTCGCGGAACCGCTCGACGCCCCAGTCGTCGACGAGGAACTTGATCCGGGCCCGGGTGCGCAGCCGCCGGTAGCCGTAGTCGCGGAAGATGCCGACGACGCCGGCCCACACGTCGGGAACCTCCTCCAGCGGCACCCACGCACCGAGGCGCTGGGCGAGCTTCGGGTTGGTGGACAGCCCCCCGCCGACCCACACGTCGAGGCCGGCGCCGTGCCGGGGGTGCACGACGCCGACGAACGCGACGTCGTTGACTTCGTGCACGACGTCGGGTAGCCCGCTGATCGCGGACTTGAACTTGCGCGGCAGGTTGGAGAACTCGGGCGTGCCGATGTAGCGGCGCTGGATCTCCTCGATGGCCCAGGTGGGGTCGAGCACCTCGGCGGCCGCGATCCCGGCGACCGGCGAGCCCAGGACCACGCGGGGCACGTCGCCGCACGCCTCGGTCGTCGACAACCCGACTGCCTCCAGTCGCCGCCAGATCTCGGGGACGTCCTCGACCCGGATCCAGTGCAGCTGGACGTTCTGGCGGTCGGTGACGTCGGCGGTGTCTCGGGCGTACGTCGTCGAGATGTCAGCGACGACGCGCAGCTGCTCGGTGGTGAGCTGGCCACCGTCGATGCGGATCCGCATCATGAAGTAGTCGTCGTCGAGCTCGTGCGGCTCGAGAACGGCCGTACGTCCGCCCGGGATGCCGGGACGACGCTGGGTGTAGAGGCCCCACCAACGGAAGCGACCACGCAGGTCGGCCGGGTCGATGCTGGCGAAACCGCGCTGGGCGTAGATCGTCTCGATCCGGCGCCGGACGTTCAGGCCGTCGTCATCCTTCTTGGTGCGCTCGTTCGGGTTGAGCGGCTCGAGGTGGCCGAGCGCCCACTGACCTTCGCCGCGGCGGCGCGGCGGCGACGGGGCGGTGGCGGCTGCCATGTGCACGGACGTCCTCTGACGTGGTGCGCGCGTGGCGGCGGCGTTGGGACTGACGGGCGACGGACCCGGCCGGCGCTTCCGCGCGCCCGGCTGACGTGGTCGGGGGCGGCGGTCAGGCCGGGCGACACATCATGCTGCGTACGCGCCCGTAGTCGACGTGGCGGCGGGCCACGAGGAACAACAGGGTCGCAGACGTCATGCGGGGCATCGTGCCATGGGTGTGCACGTCGGCCGCAGCACGCGTCCACGATCCGGACAACGGTCTCAGCATGCGACAACAGGGAGGTCGCCTTCTGTACCGGACCTCGCTGTCCAGAACGACGTTGTACGGCCGGGATCAGACTCTTGGCGCCGGTACAGGCGGCGAGGTCCGGTCAGGCCGGCGAGGATGCCGTTGAGATCGGGTGCCCAGGGACGGTCAGCGGCGGGATCACCGAGGCCGCGACCGGCCCCAGCACCATGAGCAGCAGCGCGTCGAGCGACCGCCGCCGCGGTACCCGACGAGTTTGCCCACACCAGCGCCGCGAGTGCAGCCAGCATCACGCTGCGGCGGGACGGACGGTTCGAACCCCTCGTCGGTCTCGAGATCACCAGGGCTACCATCCTCGGCGTGCGCAGACTCTTCGCTCTTGCCGCTGTGGCCGTGCTCGCCGTCGCAGGATGCTCGGAGGTCGGTGACCGGCTGGACGAGGCGACCAACGATGCCGCCGCCCAAGCTCTCACGTCAGCGGTCCGAGACCAGCTCGACCGCGCCGGCATCGAGCTCGACGGCGACCCGGAGTGCTCGACCGACCTCGACCGGGACGGCGCGACGCTGACCGGAACGGCCGAGTGCCTGGGCACGACCGTCGACGGCCTGGATGCGACGGCCACATTCGACGGGTCGTTGTCCACATCCGGGTGCAGGGGCTCGCTGTCCGTGGTGGTCGACGGCGAACAGGTCGTCGACCTGGCCGACGTACCGGGCTGCTCCGTCGACCTCTGACCGGCCACCAATCCGGTGATCATGGTAACTACTCAGGTCCGTCGCGGCGTGGCTCGTTGATCTTGGGGTTGTGAGCGGGAGGGTGGTGGTGTTCCTGACCGCGTCTTCCCCCGCTGGCAGGTGCCTGTGTCCG
>JBOGDS010000159.1:0-4260 GCA_050743075.1 Jiangellaceae bacterium
GTTACCAGCCGGGCGGCCGCGACCGCCTACGCCTACGAGCACCGATTGCTTTCCAAGCCCGCGTCTCGATAGGGCGTTTGCCCTATCGCGGCCTGAAGCGAATGGGGTGTCTGGGCGATGCGGGCCGCCCGGGTCGGTTCGTACGGTCAGGCCGTGACTACACAGACCCCGACCACGGTCCTCGACTCGGAGACAGTCGACCGGCTCTGCGCCGGCTTTCATCGCTGCTTCGCCGACTTCGAGGCCGACGATGGCCTGTTCTCGGATGACACCTTCTTCGATCTGCTGCCGCCGCTCTGGCGGTTTCAGCGGCAGGGCCCCGGCGAGGCGTTCACCAGTCAACTTCGGTCCATCGCCGCCGGGCCGGTCGAGATCGAGATCGTGCGGACAATCCCCACCGCGAACGGGTTCGTGACCGAGCACATCGAGACCCAGCACACGCCCGAGGGCGTCAAGACCGCGCGCCGTATCCATCTGTGCGAAGTGGACGACGGCCGCATCACCGCGGCCACCACCTACTGCAACGGCGGCTGGGACGACGCGCTTCGGGCCCGTCACGCGGCCGAGGCCCCGATGATCCGGCCCTGACGAACCGAGAGGAGCCCTGACCATGCCCACCGTCTCCTACCGCGACTTCACCGGTACGGACGCCGAGAACTACCAGCGCTACTTCGTGCCCGCCATCGACGTGCCCCCGGACATGATCGACGTGGCCCGCCGGACGCCCTCACCAGCCGCGCTCCATCTCCCGCCGCTTCGAGACTTCCTCCGGCGAGGAAGGAGCCCGCGATGAGCAGCCAGGGCAAGACCACCCAACCGGAGCGGGTCGGCGGCCGGCAGGCACGCGATCAGCTGCTGGCCGCGATGCCGGTGACCGAGCGACAGCTGCAGCTCGCGGGGGTTTCCACCGCCGTGCTCGAAGGTGGTGACGGCCCGCCCATCGTGCTGCTGCACGGCGCCGGCGAGTTCGCGGCGGTGTGGATCGAGGTCATTCCCGACCTCGTGCGAACCCACCGGGTCGTCGTACCAGACCTGCCAGGCCACGGCGCTTCGGACGTAACCGACAGTACGCTCGATCGGGAAGCGGTCCTGACGTGGCTCCACGAGCTCATCGGCCAAACGTGCAGTGGCCGGCCGCCGGTGCTGTCCGGTCACCTGATGGGCGGCGCGATCGCCGCGCGGTACGCGGTCGAGCACAGCCAGCGGCTCAGCCATCTTCTGCTGGTGGACACCTTGGGGCTGGGGTGGTTCCGGCCGGCGCCCAGCTTCGCCTTGCCCATGATGCGGTTCGTGGCCCGTCCGACGCCTCGCAGCCGTGACCAGCTGTTCAACCGGTGCTTTCTCGACATGGGCAGGGTCGGCGAGCGGACGGGCGAGCAGTGGGATCCGTTGCTGGCCTACGCCCTGGACCGTGCTCGCACTCCCGGCGCGCAGGCGGCACTCCGTCGCCTCATCCCCCGTTTGGGCATGCCACCGATCCCGCCCGGCGATCTCGAGCGCATCACCGTCCCCACCACCTTGATCCATGGCCGGCACGGCCTTCAGGTGCGGCTGCGGACAGCCGAGAAGGCAAGCGCCAGGTTCGGCTGGCCGCTGCACGTGATCGAGGACTGTCGCGACGATCCCGCCGTCGAGCAACCGGAAGCGTTCCTGGACGCGCTTTGCACCGCGATCGCGACATCGACGACAGAGGAGGAGAGATGAGCATGAGAACGTTCGAGGCCGCTGGGCTCGAAGGGGGACGGGTCGGCCTGACCTCTGAGCAGATCGAGCAGCTCGGCTCCGCAATCGACGGCCCGCTGCTCACGACAGGAGACGATGGCTGGGACGAGGCCATCCTGATCTGGAACGCCATGGTCACCACGACCCCCGCTTTGGTCGTCCAGCCGACGTCGGCCCACGACGTTGCTGCGGTCGTCCGGTTCGCGGCTGACCACGGCCTGCTGCTGAGCGTCAAGGGCGGCGGCCACAACATCGCCGGTACGGCCCTCGCCGACCGCGGCCTGACCCTGGACATGTCCCGGATGCGGGAAGTCACCGTCGATCCGGTCGCCCGGCTCGCGCACGTCGGTGCGGGATGCCTGCTGCAGGATGTCGATCGGGCGACCCAGGAGCACGGGCTCGCGACGGTACTCGGGTTCGTGTCCGAGACGGGAGTCGCCGGCCTGACCCTCGGCGGCGGCTTCGGCTACCTGACCCGTCGGTTCGGCTGGGCCGCCGACAACCTGGAGGAGGTCGAGATCGTCACCGCAGACGGGAAGATCCGTACCGCCAGCCGGACGGAAGACACCGACCTGTTCTGGGCGATCCGCGGTGGCGGTGGCAACCTCGGCGTCGTCACCCGCTTCGTGTTCCGGCTGCATGAGGTCGGCCCGATCGTCACCGTGGCCTGGTGGCCTGGAGCGCCGACCGAGCCGACGAGGTGCTCGCGACCTACCGGCAGCTCACCGCGTCGGCGCCCCGTGAGCTGACCGCGGCGGCGATGATTCGCCTCGCCCCGCCGGCACCGTTCGTCCCCGAGGAGTGGCACTTCAAACCCGTCGTCGGGCTACTCGTGTGCCACAGCGGCCCAGCCGCCGAGGCCGATCTCGCGCCGCTCCGGGCGCTTGGAGAGCCGATCTTCAACCTGGTCGGCGAGAAGCCGTACGTGGCTCAGCAGTCGATGCTCGACAACCTGGAACCCAAGGGGATGAACCAGTACTGGAAGGCCGAGTTCCTCCCCGACCTGCCGAGCGAGTACCTCGGCACGTTCCGAGATGCCGCCCTGCGGGTCGCGTCGCCGTTGTCGTTCTCCGTCATCTTCCACCTCGCGGGTGCGCTGAACGAGTACGCCGACGGTGGCGCCGTCGGCAACCGTGACGCCCAGTTCATCAGCGGGTTTACCGGAACGTGGCCACCGCAGGCCGTGGCCGCGGTTCGTGACGGGTGGGAGAAGATCCGTCCGTTCTCGACCGGAGGGAACTACGTCAACTTCCAGCTGGCCGAGGACGACGACACCCGAACGGCCGGCGCCTACCGCGCCGACTACGAGCACCTCCGCGAGGTCAAGGCGCAGTATGACCCGGACAACCTCTTCCGGGTCAACCGCAACATCAGCCCACTCGAGTAACCACCGACTCTCGAGGCCACGATCTGACCGGGGTCCGCACACTCGATGAGTCGCGCACTCATGTGGACGGCGATGCCCCGAGGCTCGCCACCGAGGACCTCGCTCTCGCCGGTGTGGAGCCCGCCATGGGCGGCTTCGGGGTGTTGTTGGCGCTCAACCGGCTGGTGTGAGTCACCGGCGAGCAGCGCGCCCTCGACGCGGTCGGCCTGGGCCGGCTGGCGACCCTCGGATGACCAGGAAGGCGACACCGTGAGCAACCGGCCATCGCCTGCACGCTGACGCCTGATAGTCTTGCCGCACGCCTCGAGGAGTGGCAGACGGTCCTGGCCCATGCGAATGGGCGCACCACGACCCCGACGGGTGCGACCCGTGTCGAATTCGATGATGTCGACTCCGTCGGGCTGGCCCGCCTGGTCGCCGCCGAACAGCAGTGCTGCGCGTTCTTCTCCTTCGCCATCACCGTCGATCAGCGCGGCGTCGCCCTCGAAGTCGACGCCCCCGCTGGCGCCAGCGAACTTGTCAGCGCGCTGTTCGGCGCTGCGTACACACGAAAGGAGCGTGCATGACCACCGATGACCAGGTGCGGCTCATCACCGCCGACCAACGGCGACAGGGAGACCCCACGCCGGGCATGGTGCGCGAGCAGGCGATCGCCGTCGAGGGCATGTGGGCCGGCCTGGTGCGTACCGACGCGCACATGACCTCCGGCTGGCACCACCACGGCGACCACGACACCGCCGTGTTCGTCGTCGACGGGGCCCTCCGCATGGCGTTCGGACCCGACGGCAACGAGTCGCTCGACGCCGGAGCCGGCGACTTCGTGCACGTCCCCAAAGGGGTGATCCACCGCGAGAGCAACCCGACCGACGCCGAGAGCCACGTGGTGGTCGTCCGCGCCGGCTCCGGCCCGCCGACCATCAACGTCGACGGGCCACCCCCGGCGACCGGCGGAGCGTGAATCAGGGCTCCACGGGTGGATCGGTACGCTGCGGAAGGTCCAACTGCCGGCTCGAGACCCGACCATCATTGGGCGGCGTCGACGCGCATTCTAATGGGGGTGAAGAGAAGAGGGGCGTAGCTCCACAGGTAGTAGTCGGGGTGGGGGTTCGGGGGAGGGGGTGGATAACTCCTCTCTTCTGTGGATTTGTGGG
>JBOGDS010000160.1:0-4155 GCA_050743075.1 Jiangellaceae bacterium
GTCCGCCACCGCCTTCCCTGCCGCCCGAACCGCCGCGGCGGCCTGCAGGAGGGACGGGTGCCGCGTCGCCGCCTCGGCCAGCGCCGGAACGGTGGCCTGGAGCGACAGTTCGTCGGCTCGGCCGGCGTAGACGCCGCCGAGCAGGGGCTCCACGAGCCGGTCGACCACCGCGCGGCCCATCCGGTCGGCCACCAGCCGGCCGAGCGCCACGTCCTCGTCCAGTGGCATCCCGGGCATGCTGCGGTCATCCTCGACGCGCCCGACCTCGGCGGGGGTCAGCACGTCGGTCAACGTCAGCGGATCCGCCGGGACACCCATCACCGTGCCCTCCGGCAGTGGGACAACAGCACCCCGCGTCCACAGGCCGGCGCCCACGGCTGCCGGATGCACGAGGTCGTCGCCGAGACCTACATCCCGCACCAGGTCGACAGCCTCGGGCCGCCGGTTCAGCAGCGCCTCGGCTCCCTCGTCGACCGGGAGTCCGGCAACGTCGCTCTCGCGCAGGTGGCCGCCGACCGCAGGACCCTTCTCCAGGACTGTGACGTGCACGCTCGCGCCCGCCGTGCGTCGGAGGAGGTACGCCGCCGCCAGGCCGCTGATGCCGCCCCCGACGACCACGACCTCCCACGGATGTTCGCCGACGCTCATCGGTCCACTCTCCCAAAACGAGTCCCGATCGTGATCCTGCCGTGCAACCAGGCGCTGGCGGCCGCCGTCACACTCGCGACACCTTCGCGACCACACAGGAGGCGGCCATGCTCACGTGGCTGAGACGGGGACCGGGCATCGCAGCCGTTCTGCTCGCCGGCATGCTGCTCACGGCGTGCGCCGGAGGCGACGACGACGGGGCTGACGACGCGACGTCGACCGCGGCGCAAGGCGGCGGCGCCGTCGACCAGGACGCCGCCGAGAGTGCACCGGGCGGTTCGGCCGATGAGGGCGATCCCGTGGCCGTGGCACGGATCGACCCGTCGCCACGCCAGATCATCCACGTCGTCGACCTCACGGTCGAAGTGGACGACGTCGGCGCGCAGGCGCAGCGGGCTGCGACCTTGGCGGAGACGTCCGGTGGCTTCGTCGCCGCCGAGAGCACTGACGGCGACGACCGGGCGACGCTCACCCTGCGCGTCCCGAGCGACGGGCACACCGAGGTCGTCGCGCGGCTCGAGGAGCTCGGTCAGGTCCGCGAGCGGCATCGCAGCGCCGAGGACGTGACCGACGAGATCGTCGACGTCGACGCCCGGATCGCCTCCCAGCGCCGGAGCATCGACCGCATCCGGGTTCTCCTGGACCAGGCGAGCGACCTCGATGACGTCGTGCGGATCGAGTCGGAGCTCGCTCGGCGAGAGGCCGACCGCGACTCGCTGCTTCAGCGTCAGGAGCAGCTCGCCGGGCTGACCTCGCTCGCGACCGTCACGGTGACGTTCGTGTCGACCGACGAGGCGCCTGCCGACGAGTCCGACCTCGGCTTCCTCTCCGGCCTGCGCGGCGGGTGGGACGCGTTCGTCGAGGTCGCCAGGGTCTCCGCGGCGATCGTCGGCGCAGTGCTTCCGTTCGCGATCACCGCGGCTGTCGTCGGCGTTCCGGCCTGGCTGGCCCTGCGCCGGCGCCGCCCGACTGCCCCGCCGCCCGCGGCGTAGGGCCCATGGCACGCTGAGCCGTTCCACAAACTGTGACATATCATCCCGCGGAGCAACGGTTCAGCGTGCCATCCGCAACGGTTCAGCGTGCCATCTGCCGGATGCGTGCTGCAGGAAGCGGGCGGATCAGGCTCAGTCCTCGCCGTGAACGGTCTCGACGACGCGTGCGAGCACGTCGGGGTCGGTCGACGGCAGCACACCGTGGCCGAGGTTGAACACGTGCGCCGGCGCCGCCCGGCCCTCGGCGACGACGCGCCGGACCTCGCGCTCGACGACCGGCCAGTCGGCGCCGAGCACGGCCGGGTCCAGGTTGCCCTGCAGCGGCTTGCCAGGCGCCCGCCGCGCCGCGTCGGACAGCGGCAGCCGCCAGTCGACGCCGACGACGTCGGCGCCCGCGGCACCCATCAGGGCGAGCAGCTCCGAGGTGCCCACGCCGAAGTGGATGCGGGGCACGCCGAGATCTGCGACGCCGGCGAGCACGGCGGCGCTATGCGGGAGTACATGGGCCTCGTAGTCGGCGGCCGAGAGCGCACCCGCCCACGAGTCGAACAACTGCACGGCCCGAGCGCCTGCGAGCACCTGGACCCGGAGGAACGCGGCAGAGATCGCCGCGAGCCGGGAGAGCAGGTCGTGCCACAGGTCCGGGTCGCTCAGCATCAGCGCCTTGGTCCGCTCGTGCGTACGCGATGGACCGCCCTCGACCAGGTAAGAGGCCAGCGTGAACGGCGCTCCGGCGAAGCCGATCAGGGGGGTGTCCCCGAGCTCGACGATCAGTCCGCAGACCGCCTGGTCGACGTAGGTCACGTCGTCGGGCTCCAGTGCCCGCAGGACGGTGAGATCGGCACGGCTGCGGATCGGATGGTCGAGGACCGGCCCCACTCCGGGCTCGATGTCGACGCCGACGCCGACGGCGCGCAGCGGGACCACGATGTCGGAGTAGAGGATCGCGGCGTCCACGCCGTATCGCCGTACCGGCTGCAGTGTGATCTCGACGACGAGGTCCGGCCGGGTGCAGGACGCGAGCATCGGGACGCCCTCACGGATCTTCCGGTACTCCGGCAGCGAACGGCCGGCCTGCCGCATGAACCACACCGGCGGCCGGGGCTGCCGTTCACCCCGGCAGGCCCGCAAGAACGGCACGTCGTCGCTCACTGGCCGATCTTCGCACGGGCGCGCCTGTCCCCCCGGTTCGGCCGTCAGTCGTACGCTGCCCGGGTGGCGCGGAGCAATGGCCCGGACCGCACGGAGCCCGAGAACCCGGCCGCCTTCGTCCAGGCGGTGGCGGCCCTGCGGGCGGTGCGGCTGCGCCCGGAGGTCGTCGTCGAGCCGACACCGGCGCCGAAGCGGCTGGCCCCTTACGCCTTTGCCCTGTCGGCCGAGGTGGCGGGCGACGTGGCCACCGGACGCCTGGTCCTGCTGCACGACCCACTCGGGCAGGAGGCCTGGCACGGCGAGTTCCGCCTCGTGACCTACGTGCGCGCCTCCCTGGAGCCCGAGATGGCCGCCGACCCGTTGCTGCTCGGCGTCGGGTGGTCGTGGCTGACCGAGGCACTCGTCGCGCGGGGCGCGCCGTTCACCGCCGCGAGTGGCACGGTGACCCGGGTGGCGTCGGAGTCCTTCGGCGGCATGGCCGAGGAACCCGCCACCGCAGAGGTCGAGATTCGCGCGTCCTGGACCCCGATCGACCCCGACCTGGCTCCCCACGCTCTGGCCTGGGGCGACGTGCTGACCACAGCCGCCGGGCTGGCGCCGCTTCCGGCCGGCGTGATCGCGATCCCGTCGCCGCGGGGCGGACTGGGACGGTGAGCGAGCAGCCGGGCCGGTCAGGCGACGGACCCGAGAGGCTGCCGGTCCCGCTGCTGGAACCGCGCGACGGGCTGCCTCCGGTCGTCGCCGATGCCGACGCGCTCGCCGACGCGGTCCAGGCGTTCCAGACGGCGCAGGGACCTGTCGCGGTCGACGCGGAACGCGCCTCCGGGTACCGGTACGGCCACCGCGCCTACCTGGTCCAGCTCCGCCGGGCCGGCGCGGGTACAGTGCTGATCGACCCGGTGAGCTGCCCGGACCTCTCGTCGCTGGGTGACGCGCTTGCCGGCGTCGAGTGGGTGCTGCACGCGGCGAGCCAAGACCTGCCGTGCCTGGCTGACGTCGGCATGCGCCCGTCGCTGCTGTTCGACACCGAGCTCGCGGGGCGGCTGCTCGGCTACCCGCGGGTCGGTCTGGCGCCCCTGGTCGAGAGCGTCCTGGGTCATGCGCTGGAGAAGGGCCACTCGGCCGCGGACTGGTCGACCCGGCCGTTGCCGGAGCCATGGCTGCGTTACGCGGCACTGGACGTCGAGCTGTTGATCGAGCTGCGTGACGCGCTGGAAGGGGAGCTCCGCGAGACCGGAAAGCTGGACTGGGCGCGCGAGGAGTTCGCCGCGCTGGCCGCGGCCCTGCCGCCGGAGCCGCGCTCCGAGCCGTGGCGGCGCACGTCCGGCCTGCACCGGGTGCGTGAGCGCCGGCGGCTCGCAGC
>JBOGDS010000161.1:0-3879 GCA_050743075.1 Jiangellaceae bacterium
GCCCGAGGCCGTGACGCCGTGACCCGGCCCACGCTGGACGAGCTGCGCGCGGTGAGCCAGCCGGCGTCGACGCTGGCGCGTCGCAGCGGCGAGCACTGGCTCGCCCGGCTCTGGCTGCGCGGGGTGTCCCTGCGCATCACCCGGGTGCTGATCCGCACGCCGGTCACGGCGAACCAGCTGACCGGCCTGATGATCGTGATCGGGCTGCTCGGCGCCGTCGCGGCCGGCCTGCCGGGGCTCGGCTGGGCGCTGGTGGCCGCGGCGCTGATCGTGGCGTACTTCGTCCTCGACCTCTGCGACGGGGAGGTGGCGCGGTGGCGGGGCGCGACCAGCGTCACCGGTGTCTACCTCGACCGGGTCGGGCACTACGTCGTCGAGGCGGCGCTCCTCGCGGGTTACGGATTCCGCGCCGGGGGCCAGGAGGTAGGCGGGTGGACGACACTGGGCCTGCTGGGCGCGCTGCTGGTCGTGCTCGTGAAGGCCGAGACCGACCTGGTCGACGTGGCCCGGGCGCGGGCAGGGCTGCCCGTCGCTGCGGACGGCCAGGCCGAGTTGCGCAGCACGCGGCTCGCCCATGCCCGGCGGCTGGCCTCAGTGCTGCGGCTCCACCAGGTCACCGGGGCGCTGGAGTCGGTGGCACTGCTGGTCCTGGCCGCGGCCATCGACTTCGGGCGCGGCGACCTGGTGTTTACCCGTACACTCCTCGTCGTTCTCGTCGCCGTTGCCGGCACGATGGTCGTCGTCCACCTGACCAGCGTCCTGCTCTCCCGGAGGCTCCTCTGAGCCATGCCGAACCGACCACGCAGCGTGGGGAGTTCGTGACGCTCGAAGAGCGGATATCCCCCTCCGTCTCCTGCGTGATCCTGACCCTGGGCGATCGCGAGGGCGCGCTGGCCCGGGCCGTCGACAGTGTGCGAGCACAGCGCGGCCCGGCGGTCGAGGTCGTCGTGGTGGTCAACGGCGCCGAGGTGGCGCAACCGCCGCCGGCGTCCCGGGTTGTCACGCTGGCGAGCAACGCCGGCATCCCTGGCGGTCGCAACGTCGGCCTGGAAGCGTCGACCGGGGAGGTGGTCGTCTTCCTCGACGACGACGGCTGGCTCCCGGACCGGGGAACGGTGAACCGCCTGCGTGCCGAGTTCGCCGCCAGGCAGGCGCTCGGCATCGTGTCGTTCCGCATCGTCGACCCCGAGACCGGTCGCACCGCGCGGCGGCACGTCCCGCGGGTGCGCGTCGGGGACCCCGAACGGTCCTCCGAGGTCACCACGTTCCTGGGCGGGGCGTGCGCGATCCGTCGATCCGTGTTCGACCGCTGCGGTGGTCTGCCGGACTCGTTCTTCTACGGTCACGAGGAAACCGACCTGGCGTGGCGGGCCCTCGACGCCGGGTTCGAGATCCGCTACGACGCGGGCGCGATCATGTACCACCCGGAGGGCCATCCGCAGGCACGTCACGACGGCTACTTCGGCAAGATCGCCCGCAACCGGGTCTGGCTCGCCCGGCGCCGGCTGCCCGCACTCCTCGTCCCGGCCTACCTCGCGACCTGGGTCGTGATCACCGTTCTGCGACATCCGAATCGAGCCGTGCTGCGATCCTGGTTCGCCGGCTTTGCGGAGGGATGGCGGACCGATCCGGGCCCGCGCCGGCCGATCCGGTGGCGGACGGTGTCGACCATGACCCGGCTGGGCCGTCCGCCGGTCGTCTGAGGCCGCGCTCGTCGTTCGATGGAGGTGCGGCGGCCGGGACCACCTGGATCGGCGTTAAGTGCCATCGGCGGGCGATCGCGGCGAGCTCGTCGGACGCGACGACGACGAGGTCGGCCTCCGGGCCGCGGAAACGCAGCACGCTGTCCGCCTCCGGCGGGGTCTGCCGGTCCTTGCCGGCCGCCGGGAGGTCCAGGCCGGTCAGGCCCGCTGGCGGGCGGACGGCGTGCTCGGCGAACGGCGCGGCGTAGACGACGTCCCAGCCGTCGTCGAGGAGCCGGCGGATGCAGCTGTCGTACACCGCGGCGTCCAGCGGGTGCGCCGTGCTGACGACCAGGGCTCGCACCCGCTCACCTCCCGGGGACTACGCGTGACGACGGCGCAAGACCAGCATCGCCGGGCGAAGTTGCCCGGAACTGTCGCGATGGTGTCCATCAGGCGAATCGCTGTGACCGTCACGACGTCGGGGCAACCGCGGTCGCCCGCTCGGCTGCCACGCGCGAATCGCGGCGGCCAGGGTTCTCGTGCCGGACCAGAACCGACGACCCGCCCACGACCAGCGGCAGCAGGAGCGCATCGTTCAGCGCGCCGCGCACATGGTCGGCCGTAACCAGCACCCGCGCACCGGCCGCGATGCTGAGACGTGCAGCCCGGTCCGTGGCCCGTGCCACCAGCCCGTCGAGCGTCTGGACGGCACCGACGTCGTCGACGGCGGGCTCCGACGGGTGCGGCGGCGCGAGTTCGATCCGATCCGGGTACGACGGCACCTCGACGGCGTAGTCGAGGACACCTGCCGGCAGAGGCGCGCTGAACCGGGCGCCCATCGGCTGTAACGACAACGCGACAACCTCGCCGGCCGTCGTAGCGGCGTCCAGGGTCGACGGTCCGGTCACCGCGACGGCGACCTCGTCGGTGCGGTCGAGCACGACGCACGCGCCGAGCGCCCAACATGCCGCCGCCCACACCAGCGACTGCCAGTGGGGCGGCAGCAGTAGCGCGACGCGGTCGCCCGGTTCGACGCTCAACCCGTCACGCAGGAGGCCGGCGGTCTTCGCCACCCAGTTGTCGAACGTCGCCACGGACAGCTCGACCCGCTCGCCGGTCGCGTCGTCGTAGAACGTCACGAACGGACGCGTGCCGTCGCGGCGCAGCTCGCCGGCCTGCAGGTCATACGGCGTCGTCATCAGGACGGCAGCGTCTCACGGCCGGCCGACGCGGCCTCTAAGCTCCAGCGACCATGGAGGCAATCCTGCTGGTCGGCGGCCTGGGGACGCGGCTGCGGCCGCTGACCGACGACCTACCCAAGCCGATGCTGCCCGTGGCAGGCGTACCCCTCGTCGTCCACCAGATCGCCAGAGCCCGCGCGGCGGGTGTCGATCACGTCGTGCTCGCGACGTCGTACCGCGCGGAGGTCTTCGCCGACGCGCTGGGCGACGGCTCGCCGCTCGGCGTGCGGATCGACTACGCGGTCGAGGACGAGCCGCTGGGCACCGGCGGCGCCATCCGCAACGCCGCGGCCTTCCTGCAGGGCGAGGTCGTGCTCGTCTTCAACGGCGACGTCATCGACGGCCACGACATCCGGGCCCAGCTCGCCGTCCACCACGAGGCCCGCGCGGACGCCACGCTGTACCTGACCCGCGTCGACGATGCGCGCGCGTACGGATGCGTCCCCACCGACAGCGGGCGAAGGGTCATCGCGTTCCACGAGAAGATGGCCGAGCCGGTGTCAGACCAGATCAACGCCGGCTGCTACGTCTTCCGCCGCGCCGTCATCGACCAGATCCCGCCGGGCCGGGCGGTGAGCGTCGAACGGGAGACCTTCCCGGGGCTGCTGGAGGGCGGCGGCGTGCTGGTTGGCCTTGTGGACGACGCGTACTGGCGGGACCTGGGAACGCCGGAGTCGTACGTGCGGGGCTGCGCCGACGTCGTTCTCGGCCTGGTCGACACGCCCGCCCGCCCCGGTCCGGCCGGCGAGGCGCTGGTGCTGCCAGGAGCGGACGTGTCGCCCTCCGCGCAGCTGCGAGGAGGTACCTGCGTGGGGCGCGATTGTGCCGTAGGGGAAGGCGCGGTCGTCGATGGCTCGGTGTTGCTCGACGGCGCGATCGTCGGCTCCGCGGCCATCGTCCGGGCGAGCGCCGTCGGCCGCAAGGCGCGCGCCGGCGCCGGCGCCGTGCTGGAC
>JBOGDS010000162.1:0-3823 GCA_050743075.1 Jiangellaceae bacterium
CGGCTTCTACCCGATTTCAACCCGGCCGGTCGAGGTTCGACAGAAGTCAGCGGCGCCGGCGGGCACGCCGAGCCCGGCTCTCGACCGCGTCCGCTATGGCTTCCGCCGCATCGACGTAGACCGGCGGCGCGCCCTCCTCGTCGCAGCATGAGGGCTTCTCGCGCTCGTCTGTCGGCATGTCGATGCCCAGCGCACCGAGGAGCTTGTCGTACAAGTCGGCCGTCGTCCCGCTGTGCGGACCGACGAGGACGATGACGACGCGGTCGTCCTCCGGCCAGACGGTCAGCAGCCGGTCGTCGCCGTAGAGGTGCCGAGACGTGCTCGAGCTTGTTGCCCGAGAGTCGGTCGCCCGCAGCCTCGCAGCCTCGCTCTTGGAGTTCGCCGGCTGGTCCGGCGGGACCTTCAGAGCCCTGGGGGCCCTGCGCACCGCCCGGCCCTCTTGGTCCCGCCACGCCGCCCTCGCCACGCTGGTTCCAGCTGATGGGGTCCTCGTTCGCACGGCAGTGCCCGGGACTGTCGATGATGCGAACGTTGCCGCGGCCCAGCCCGATTAGTTAGCCCCTTGCTGACACACGCGTGGATGACCGAGCTGTGATCGCTCGTGGACGTTGTCGCCCACGCGACGCCGCCGGTGGCGCCGGCGGTGACGACGACCGCGGCGATGAGCGCCTGTCCCGATCGACGCCGCTTGCCGTCGCGGTGCGAGGCGTTGGCTTCGCTGGATCTCGAGGTCATGGTTTGTCCTCCGTTCTCTTGCGGCCGGAACTAATCGAACGTATGGCGGGTACGACACGGCTGGCTCCGCGAGTGCGGCCACAGCCGCGACTCGCACGAATACAGGTGACCACCGCCGGGACCGCGGTTGCAGTGGTCGAACCCGTCGTTTGCCAGATGGTCGTAGCCGGGCCCGCCGAGCAGCACGTCGTCGCCCGCATCGCCGAACAACAGAATGGTTGCCGTGCCGCCGTGGAGCGTGTTGTTCCTGCCGTCACCGAAGATCTGGTCGTCGCCGCTGCCGCCGTGGATTCAGGTCGGGATCGCTGTCCTGGCCCCTCTGTGGTGGGTCGTCATGGGGCAGCATCTGTCTTGTCGGGGCACGCGACATCCGTGAGTCCCACGGAACTGGCCACGGATCCGGGGCGTGCAGCGTCAGGGCTCACGGCCGGGCCTCGAACACCGAGTCCCGGCCCGGGATTGGCTGCCGGCGCCGGGACGCTCACGTTGTCGTAGTGGCAGCGAGGAGCGTCGCGGTCTCGTCGGCGGTCATGGGTCGACCGAGCTCATCTTCGTGTCGGCGGATGCCGTCGAAGAGGCGAAGGACGGCAGTCTCGTCATAGGGCCGTTCGATGCCGCCGCGCCAGGAGCTGCGCGGCGTCGCGAGCAGGTCACCGCCGTAGATGTGGAGCGCTCCGAGGTACTCGCCGCGGCCCGGCTGGATCGAGTGGATCGCGGACACGTCGAGCGCTCGAACGTCGCCGGGCGCCACCGAGAACCGCTCGGTGGGCTCGAGGGTGTCATCGTCGGTGCGGGTGAACAGCTGGGTGTCCTCCTGCCCTTGGTACACGCCGACGACCGCCCACATGCGGTGGTTGTGCGGATCCACTGGTGCGGGAATGGGGGGTATGACGGCGTGCAGCAGGAGCAGGTCGTCACTGCGATGGACCGCTTCGAAGATCGAGCGATCACCCGTACCGACCAGTGTGCTGAGGTCGCGCTGGCGGAGAAACCCGCCGAGCAGGTCTGCGACCTCGAGTGCCGGGTCCTCTCCGGCGGCCGCCTCGTGGCACGCCTCGATCAGTTCATGGAGGTCCATCGTCGCCTCACCAACGCACCATGGGTGCTTCGGCCTGCTGGCGGGCGATGGTGGCGGCGTCCCACATGCCGGTGCAGAAGACGACGTGTTCGGTGATCTTGTCGCCGTCGCTGTGGAGGACGTCGGCCTGGCGGCAGAGGTGCTCGTTGTCGCCGTGTCCGGTGTGCATCTCCCACTCGACGAGGACGCCTCGGTCGGTGGGCGTTGCCCGTAGCCAGGTGACGCGGAAGTCGTCGAACTGCTCGATGATCGCCTTCCACTGCGCCGAGGCGGCGTCGGCGCCCTGCATCTGGTAGCGCCAGCCCGGCGGGTGCATGTCGAGCAGCACGTCGGGTGCGTACAGGGCGGCAAGGCCGTCCCAGTCCTGGGTCTCGTAGCAGCGCCGCACGGTGTCGGTCAGGTTGGTGGTGGTCGTTGTCATGTTCGATCTCCTGTCTCGGGTTGCTCGGAGGGTGTTGGGAAACGAGCTGCGTCAGGCGCCGGCGGCTTCCATGTTCTTGGTGACGACCTCGAGCGTGCGCCGCAGCTCGATGGTGGGGCTGAACTCGACGACCTCGGTCCCGCGCGTGAGGACCGGGGTGTGGCCGGGAGCGACGTAGTAGGCGTCGCCGGCCTGGAAGGTCTCCTCGCCGGCCGCGGTGCGGTAGGTGACGCTGCCGCTCAGGACGTAGCCCCAGTGCTCGCACGGGCAGCGGTCATCGGGCAGCCCGGCGTACGCGGGGGCGAGGTCGGCGTCTTCGCTGTAGCGCTCGAAGTCGACGGTGTAGCCGCCGTCGAAGTCCTCGAGGTGGCCCCTCGTAGCCGGGCACCTCGACGGTCTCCGAGGCGGTGGTCCTTGGTGCCTTGGGCATGGGTGTGTCCTCTCTGTTGGAGCGGTGCTTCACCCCGTAGGCGCCACGGCGGCCATGGCATCGCCATGGCTCTCTACGATCGGTGGCGATGCCGTTGGTGGACGCCGATCTCGTGGGCAGGGACAGCGAGCTGGCCCAGATCGACGCGTTGCTCGATCGGGTCGCTGACGGTCACGCCTCAGTCGTCGTGGTGACCGGTGAGGCGGGCGTCGGCAAGACCGCCCTGCTCGACGCGATGACCCGTCGGGCAGACAACCGCGGCTTCGCTGTCGCGCTCGGCCGGTGTGCCGCCAGCGAGTCTCCGCCGTACTGGCCCTGGCCCCGGGTGCTGCACACCCTCGCCGGCTCAGACGAGCAGGTCGCCGAACCGAGGGTGGGTGGACGGGCGGCGTTGTTCGCCGCAGCCGCTGACCGGCTCGAGCAGTCGAGCGCCGAGCGCCCAGTGTTCGTCGCCATCGACGACCTGCAATGGGCCGACGAGTCCTCCCTCGCGCTTGGGTCGTTCCTCGTCGCCGCAGCCGCAGGACTGCGGATCGGGCTGGCATTCGGCGTGCGCGATGAGCCAGCGGAGATAACCCCGGCGCTGAGGGACTCGCTGGCCGTGCTGCCCGCCGACGTCGTCCGCCTCCCACTCTCCGGCCTCGACGCGTCCGCGACCTCCGAGCTGCTGCACAACGTCCTCGCCTATGCGCCTCCGCCGGCGATGGTGGAGGAGCTACATGCCCGGACTGGTGGCAACCCGTTGTTCGTCAAGGAGTGCGCCCAGCTGGCCGCCGAGCAAGGCGGGTCCGCCACCGTCGTCGTTCCCGACCGGGTGCGCCAGGTCATCACCCGGCGCGTGGCCCGCCTGCCTGAAGGTGCCTACACCGTCCTGGCCGCGGCGTCGGTGGCCGACGACTTCGACCCTGAGCTGCTCGCGGCGCTGACCGACATGACCGTTGCCGACGTCGGGGACGGCCTCGGCGAGGCGCTCGAGGCTCGACTCGTCGTCATGGACGACGACGGCTACCGGTTCGCGCACGCGTTGATTCGCGAGACGTTGCTCGACACCCAGCCGGCTGGGCGGCGCATCGAGCTGCACCAACGGACCGCAGCCGCGCTCGAGGCGCGTCTCGATCGTCTGCCCCTCGAGGCCCGCGCCGCGCTCGCAGGGCAGGCC
>JBOGDS010000163.1:0-3477 GCA_050743075.1 Jiangellaceae bacterium
AGTACACACAGCATTAGGTGTGTGTACTCGACATGATCATGGGCGGGGTTGGGCGCGCGTGCGGTGACGCGGCTTGCGTGCGGGAAGCGGGACGCCGGCCAGGTCGGCCGCGAGGGTGGCCAGCGCCTGCCGCGCCCGTGAGTTGGCGGCCGCCTCGGCGAGCATCTGCCCCCGCATGATGGCGGCATCGACAGCCGGCGGGTCGTCAGGCACGAAGCTCACCCGCTGGACGCCCGCGTACCGGTGGAGCACTGCGCGCACCTGGCCCTCCGGGTCGGCGCCGACGACCGAGGCGCGCAGCCGGTTGACGACCACCCGCAGATCAGCGGTCGGCGTCATCTCGCGCAGCTCGGGCAGGGTGCGGACGAACCGCTGCAGGCCGACCGGGTCGGCCGAGCCCACCGCGATGACGACGTCGGCCTGCGCGAGCGTGGTCAGCGTCGCTCCGTTGCGACGCGGGGCCGCCGTGTCGAAGCTGAGCTCCTCGTCCTGTTCGAGGGAGAAGCCGCAGTCCACCACCGTCACCTCGGCCAGCGCCCGGGCCAGCGACCACACGACCTCCAGCGAGGCCGGCCGCAGCTCGGGCCAGCGGTCGGTCCGGGTGATCCCGGTCAGGACCCGGAGCCGGGGTGTCACCTGGCGGGCGAACCGCACGAGCGAGATCAGGTCGAGCTGGCCGTTGTTGGCCGCCCGGGTCGCAGCGGCCAGCCCTGGCGCTTCGTCGAGCAGGCCGAGCAGCTGTGCGACGGCTCCGCCGTAGGTGTCGGCGTCGGCCAGCAGCGTCGCCTTGCCGAGCAGCGCCGACTCAGCCGCGAGGTTGACCGCGATCGTCGTACGCCCGGGCCCCCCGGCGGGGCCCCACACGGCGACCAACTGGCCCGGGTCGGGCACCGGTTCCGGCAGCGACTCGACGGCGGCCAGGTGGTCGCCGACATCCGGAGCATCGTCGGCGCGGCTCACGCCGTCGACAGCGGAGTGCACCGCCCGCGCGACCTCGTCGGCGGCCGCGTCTGCCGCGACGACGTGGGTGATGCCGAGCTGGCGCAGCCGGCGCTCCGCGTCGTCGTCACCTGCCGGTGCGACGCCGACGACGGCGATCCCGCCGGCGGCCAGCCGGCCGAGGACCTCGCGGTCGAGGCGACGCAGGTCGGCCGCCAGCAGGACGGCTCGCCCGTGTCCGGCGGCCGCGGCTGCGAGCAGGTCGGCAACGTCGACACAACGCCGCACCACCGACAGATCGCTGCCCCGCTCGAGCGCGGCGACCAGCGTCGACTCCCAGGCGGCGCCCGTGACGGCGGTCAGGACGGGAACGGTCACCGCTGTGCCTCGGGCACCTCGGTCAGGTAGACCAGGCCGTCGCGTGCCGCGGCCACCAGTGCAGCCGTCGACTCTTCCAGCAACTCGTTGCCGCCCGCCACGGCGAGCGTGACCCGAGCCTCGCTGCCGGTGCCGGCCAGACCGCCGCCGCCGGAGTCGGCCGCCGTGACGGTCACCGCGGCCAGGATCCGGGTAGCCGTGCGCTCGGCGTCCTGTTCGGAGGCGGCCCGCCAGACGTCGACGACCGTTCCGGCACCGATCCCGATCGGCACCTCGGCGGACGGCACGGCCACGGTGACGTAGCGGACGGCATCGCCGTCGGCCGCCGACGCCACCGCGGCGCGCGGCAGCAACTCCCCTTCGCCAACCGGCCGGACGACGATGTACCCGTCGCCCACCGACCCGGTGTAGTACAGATCGATGTTCCCCTCGAGAATGACGTTGCGGGTCTGGACCATGGCTTCTGTGAGCGGCTGCCCGGGTGCGAGGTCCGTCGCCGCGACCAGCACCGGCACGGTGTCGTCGGCCGCCGTGATCACCCGCGTGCCCACGACGACAGAACCCAGCACGAGCAGCACTCCGGTGACAAGGCGGGGGTCGAGCCACCTGGGCCGCGCCAGCCGGGCCGCCTTGGGGGACGGGGCGTCGGCCGGTGGGCTGGAGAGGGACCGATGGGCGATGGGCCCGGTTGCGGTGTGAGACACCGGTGCTCCCTGGAATGGTGGCCACTGCCGCGGACGACAGTAGCCCTTTGGGCCCTGTGGACAACCAGAGTCGTCCACAGGCAACCCGTGGCACACTGCCGTAACAGCACGGATGCTGACGTCGGCGAGGAGAATCCATGGCCCAGGGCAGCCCACGTTTCCTCCACCTTGCCGACGTCGCGGAGGTTCTCAACGTGTCCTCCGCGCAGGTGTACGCCCTGGTGCGTGGCGGGCACCTGCCGGCGATCAAGGTCGGCGGCCGCGGTCAGTGGCGGGTCGAGGCCAGCGTCCTGGAGGAGTACATCCAGCGCCTGTATGCCGAGACCCGCGAGTTCGTCAGCCGGCACCCGTTGACGACCTCGGCCGACGACGAGGCTGCACCGGAGAGCAGTTCGCCCGATGACGCCGGGCGTCGCTAGACCGCCCGCCGAAGGATCCCGAGTCCGGCGAACGGCACCGTCTGGACGGTGTGCCCGACCACGGGCCGCCGAGCGTCGTGCAGGCCGCGTTCGGCCAGCTCGAAGAAGTCCGTGCCGACGCGGTCCACGGTCCCGCTCGCACCGGATCCGTCGACCAGCGTCACCCTGACGTCCGACCGGTCTCGGGCCACGCCGCGCAGCGCATGGGCAAGGCCGAGCCGCGCCACCACCACGCCCTCCGTGCCGGGAACCGAGGATCGAGGCCCGAGCCCCGTGATGCCGACGACCGACCCCAGCGGGACGAGCGCCTCGAAACCGGCACGTTCGGCCAGCAGCAGCCAGTCCGGCCCGACCGCCTGGACCGTCGCCTGCAGCAACCCCACGCCGGCGACCCGGACGGTCACCTGCCCGCCCACGGCGGCGCGCAACCGGTCCGCCAGCCGGACCCTCGCCAGCTCACGACGTGTCCGGTCGGCGACCTCCGCGCCGAGCTCCGCCTGGTCGGCCTGTTCCACCTGAGCCTCGAGATCCTCGAAGAGCCGCTGCCAGCGCATGCCCGCCTCCGCCCGCGTCGTCCAGGCCGGTGACGGTACCCCCGACCGGTGGCGAGCCCACAAATTCGTGGAAACCACTTGACACCGGCTCACGGTATCACTAAGCAAACACATACAAACAAAGGTAAAGTCTCAAGGAAGGACGAGTCTGGCGGTGAGACGGCTGCTTCTGCCGCTATCGACGGCAGCTCTTCTGCTGATCGCGTCGCGGGTACTCGCGTGGGGAGGCTCAGCGCCGCTGGCGGCCACCCAGGCGGGAGCGGCGACGTTCGACGAGCTCATCGGACTCCTTGCCGCGTTCCTGGCCTGGGTGGTGCTGGGGTGGACCGTCCTCGTGCTCGCGGCCACCGCACTTGCCGGCGTTCCCGGCGCCATCGGCCGGACATCGCACGTGCTGGCCGCGGCCCTGACGCCGGTCGCGGCCCGTCGGCTGGCCCGGATCGCCGTCGGGATGGCCGTCGCCGCCGGCCCGGTGGCGACGGC
>JBOGDS010000164.1:0-3420 GCA_050743075.1 Jiangellaceae bacterium
GTCCCCCGCCGGCGCGGTCCTGGCCGTCGCGTGACCCGGCGGCTGCGGCCCGGCTGGCCGCTGCCCGCAGCGCCGTCGCGGAGATCGCGGAGTCCCACGGCCTGCCCGTCGAGAACCTGCTGTCGCCGGAAACGCTGCGTAGGGCCGCCTGGTCGCCGCCGGACCCCCTGACCGCGGATGCGGTCGCAGCGGCGTTCCGCGACCGTGGTGCCCGCGAGTGGCAGGTCAGGCTGACGGCCGCCGCCGTCGCGGAGGCGTTCGCCGCCGCAGCTTCCGCCACCCCCGCAACTCCCGCCGCCCCCGCCCCATCCTCCCCATGATCATGTCGACTACGTACAGCAACGAGTGGACCTCATCGACGTGATCGTGGGAGGGCTGAGGCGGTTACTCCGAGGCCGAGCCGGAGCCCGAGCCCGAGCCCGAACCGGAGCCCGAGCCGGATCCCGAACCGGAGCCGGAGTCGGCGCCGTCGTCGGAGCACCCGGCCAGGCCGAGCGCGAGGACGGCGACGGTGGCGGCGACCCAGGTGGCCGCGCGGGAACGGGAGTGAGTCATGGGACGGGAATCCTCTCTGTAGGACGGTCCCCACCTGCGGCCGGCGCAGCCGCGCCGAGCGCGCTCCGACGACCAGCAGGACGAGGACGGCGGCCACCCACCCGATGTGAAGCGGCCAGAACCCGGGACCTTGAGCCCGGTAGTCGGGAAAGAGCGGGCGCAGCGCCTGGTGCACGGGGTCGTCGACGGCTTCGAACCCCACGACCCAGGTGATCTCGCGCGCCCAGCCGTCGAGCAGCAGCGCACCGAGGTGCACGAGGCCGAAGGCGGCGAGAGCTGCCCCGAGAGCCTGCAGCCGCGGCACGACCCGGCCGAGCCACCACAGCACCACCAGCGCGGCCAGGGGTAGCACGACGACGACCTGGCGGCCGGGCCACCAGTAGCCGTGCATGGTCAGGGCAGGCCACGTCGCCACGGCCCACCCCGCGAGCAGCGGGACGACGACGGCGGCGCGGTCGAGCCGCCCGCCGGCGCCTCTCCGCCAGGCAAGCAGTGCGCCCACCGCCGGTACGGCAAGCAGCCACGCGGGCTGCCACGAGACGAGTCCATAGGCGCGGTCGACCAGCAGCCCCACAAGGCGCAGCGAACGGCCGACGTAGTCGGGCTCCACGCCGACGACCGAGAACTCGCCGGTCGGCTCGAAGTGGTCGCCCGTCGCGTACACCGTCCACCCGCCCCAGACCAACCGGTGCACGACGAGATAGAATGCGCCCGCCGCCGCCAGCCCGAGGCCCAGCCGCCCCGCGGCCCCTGCCCGCCCCGAGCGGACCAGGCGTACCAGCACCACGACGGCCAGGGCCGCAGCCACGGGCAGGTACTTGACGCCGAGCCACGGCAGGGCCGTGACGGCCAGCCCGAGCCCGATCAGGCCCGGGCGGCGCAATGGTCCGGTCGCGAGTGCGACGCCGGCCAGCAGCGCCAACGCCGCGGGCAGCTCGGGGTAGACCTGCTGGCCGTACACCGCCAGCGGGGGCGACGCCCCGGCGAGTGCCGCGCCCACACCGGCCACGACGGCCGGCACGTCGAAGCGGCGCACCGCCACCCACACCAGCAAGGCCGACGTCGACGCCGCCAGCACGGCGAGAGCGACCTTGGCACCCACCCAGCCGGCGAGGCCCATCGGCGCGGCGAGCAACAACGCCAGCAGCGGGTCGTGCGGGCTGCGCTGGGTGCCGTCGGGCAGTTCGCTGGTCTGGACCGGCAGCTCCGCGTCGAAGAAGTCGCGGTAGCGCTGGTCTGCCAGCTCGTCGGCGATGTCGAGGTCGTGGTCCTCCCACAGCGAGAGCGCCGTCAGCAGGTACTGCGGCTCGTCGACGGCAGCGTGGCCGCCGAACGTGGCCCGCACCCCGATCCCGAGCAGCGCAGCCACCAACGTCGCCGCGGCCGCTGCGGCCATGGCGAGACGGAGTCGCCGGCCGGTCATCCGACCGCCTCGAGCACCGGGGTCGCGGCAGCGCGGGATACGGCGTCGAGCAGGTTTGTTCGCAAGGAGAGGCCGGTGAGCTCGGCCAGCCTCGACGTGTCCGCCCACGTGTCGCGCACTTCTTCTGGAGCGGCAGGTGCCACCGTCACCACCGGCTCGACGCCGACGACGGCCCGGACGGTCTCGACAGCCTCGCCGAGGGTCCGGGGACGACCGGTGCCGACGTTGACGACGCCGGTCGCGCCCACCAGTGCCGTGAGGGCGCGCGCCACCTCGCGGACGTCGGTGAAGTCGCGGGTGCGGTCCAGGCCACCGAGGATCCGCAGTGGCTGGCCGGTCCGGGCAGCGGCAACCCACCGGGCGATCGCCATGTCCGGGCGCTGCCCCTCCCCGACCGCGGTGAACGGCCGGGCTACGACCAGCGGCGCCCCCGACGCCAGCCGACCCGCGCACACCTGCTCGGCGCGCACCTTGCTGGCCGCGTAGCCGCCCACCGGCCGGCAGGGGTCGTCCTCGCGACTGGCGCGGCCGAGCCGTGCGCCACCGTACACCGACGAGGACGACACCACGACGACCGGCACGTCGACCGGCGTCGCCGCGAGCACCGCCCGCGTTGCCTCGACGTTGTCCCACTGCCGCCGCCGCTCCACGTCGGGAAGCCGGTCGCGTACGCCCGGGCAGCCGGCCAGGTGCACGACCGCGTCGGCCGACCGCAGCGCCGCGACGACCATCGCCTCGTCGTCGCACAGATCCGCCTGCAGGCTCACCAGGCCGGTCCGCTCCGCCAGCGGGCGGCGGTCGATCGCGACGACGCGGTCACCGCGGCCCAGCAGGCACGAGACGACGGCCGTGCCGATGAACCCGGCTGCCCCCGTCACGACCACCGGCATCCTGCCCGCTCCTTAAGGTAAGCCTTACCAAACGACGGAGAGGCTACCCTTGCCGACCATGAGACGGAAGAGCAGACCTCCGCTGCGTGTCGCCGGACTCGTCCTCGGGGCCGGCGCGCTGGTCGCGGCCGCGTTCTACCTGGCCGGAGCGGCCGAGGCCGGCGAGATCTCGCGGGTCGTCTCCGCCGTGCTCGCGGACCCGGCCGGCCTGGTGCTGGCACTGGGCGCCTATGCGGCCGCCTTCGCGCTGCGTGCCTGGGCGTGGCAGCGAGCCTTGCCGGGCCTGTCCCGCCGGCACGCGTGGTCCGCACTGCACGTCTCCTTGCTCGGCAACCACGTCCTGCCGCTCCGGCTCGGCGAGGTGCTGCGGGTCACGAGCGTGCAGCGCCGCACCGAGCTTCCGCTGCGCCCGGTGGCCGCGTCGGCGGTGACCCTGCGCGCTGCCGACGTGCTCGCCGTGCTCGGGCTTGCCGCCGTTGCCGCGCCGGCCGTGTTGCTGGCGTCCGGCTGGTGGTCGGTGGCCGTCGTCGTCGCGGCCGGTGCCTTCGGTGC
>JBOGDS010000165.1:0-3364 GCA_050743075.1 Jiangellaceae bacterium
CCGCAGCCGCGGAAGATTCGGCCGTACCAGCCGTCCATGCTGTAGCCCGGGATCGTGAGCGCGCCCTCGTTGAGCGACAGGCTGTCGTCGTACAGCGCAGCCAGGTCGAAGTCGGTGACCGAGCCCATGCCCTCGCAGCGCGGACACATGCCGCCAAGACGGGTGAAGGTCGCCCTCTCGGTCTTCGTCTTGCCGGCGCCGCGCTCGACGGTGATCGCACCGCTGGCCTTCACCGAGGGGACGTTGAACGAGTACGCGTTGGGCGAGCCGATGTGCGGCTGCCCGAGCCGGCTGAACAGGATGCGCAGCATCGCGTTGGCGTCGGTGGCGGTGCCGACGGTGGAGCGTGGGTTCGAGCCCATTCTCTCCTGGTCGACGAGGATCGCCGTGGTCAGCCCCTGCAGCAGGTCGACCTCCGGCCGCGCCAGCGTCGGCATGAAGCCCTGCACAAAGGCGCTGTAGGTCTCGTTGATCAGCCGCTGCGACTCCGCGGCGATCGTGCCGAACACCAGCGAGCTCTTGCCCGAGCCGGAGACGCCGGTGAACACCGTCAGCCGGCGTTTCGGGAGCTCGACGCTGACGTCCTTGAGGTTGTTCACGCGCGCGCCCTGCACGCGGATCAGATCGTGGGTGTCGGCAACGGGCAGCGCAGGCGACTGCGTGTCCGTCCTCGTGGCCATGCTCATCGTGTCTCCATCTGTAAGGCGGGGCCGCCTTCGCGGTCCTCGTCGGCGTCGCCCGGCTCGATCTAACCAGCTTCAGCAGTACGTCCGGCTCTCCTTCGTGCGCGCGGTCGCGGCAACGGTCCGCCGTCGACGTGATCGGCGGTGCCCGCCCACGCGGCGCGCCCGGCCGAGGCGTCAGACCAACCAGCGGCCGTCGCGCATCAGACCAGGCCGCCGTCACCGGCGTCGGGCGCGGGCTCCTTCACGGTGCCGTCTGTGCAGGTCATGGCTGCGACTGCCGGACGGCTCAGCGCAGCTCCTGGATGCGGATCAGGTTGCCCGCGGGATCGCGGACGGCGCAGTCGCGAACGCCGTACGGCTGGTCGGTCGGCTCCTGGACGACCTCGGCGTCGCTGGCCTGCAGCCGCTCGAAGGTGCGGTCGAGGTCGGCGGTGGCCAGATTGATGCCGGCGTAGGTGCCCTTGGCCATCATCTCGGCGATGGTGTGGCGCTCGTCGTCCGTGATGCCGCAGCCCGGCGGCGCCGGCGGCTCCAGGACGATGGACGTGCCGGGCTGGTCGGCGGGGCCGACCGTGATCCAGCGCATCCCGTCGTATCCGACGTCGTCGCGGACCTCGAAGCCGAGGGTGTCGCGGTAGAAGGCCACGGAGGCGTCCGGGTCGTTGTGGGGGAGGAAGCTCGCGTGAATGGTGATGTCCATGGCGGTCACGCTAAATGCGGCTCGGGGGCCGGCGCTTCTCGATTCCTGATCGGTCTGGTCACCTGTTTCGCCACGCACGGCGGCATCCCCGCGGTCGCCCGGGCCGCGTGGTGCCGGTAGGCGCTGGGCGGCATGCCGACCAGCTCCGTGAAGCGGGTGCTGAACGTGCCCCGCGACGAGCAGCCGACTGCGACCCTTGCGCGTCGGGGGTGAGCACGTCGATGCGGTCGAGCATCCCGGCCACGACGGCGGCGGCGTTGCGTGAATCCAGCTCACCCCCTCGGGCAAGCAGCGACGCCCAAGCGGCCGGTTCCCGGGCGAGCTCGTGGGCGGCCGCCCATCGGCGCAACGGCGGGAAGACCGCTCGCCTGGCGACCGTCGGGCCCTCCTCCGCGACGCCGCTCGGGTCTTCGTCCGTGGTGTCGTCCGGTCCTCCGTCGTCGAGCTCGATCACGAAGTGCTCACCGCCGGCGAACCATTCGTCGGGCACCCGCCAGTAGATCGAATCCTCAGCAGCGAGGAATGTGCGGGCCAGCCACCGGAGCTGGTCCGCGTCGAGGATCCCGGAGTCCGCGATCTGGCGGACGAGATGCGCGGAGCCATTCCGCCATCGACGGTCGGTCAAAAACAACAGCGCGGTGGTCAGCGAGCCCGCCGGCTCCGCCTCGTGATGCTTCCGCAGCAGGGCGAAGGGTTCGAACGCGTCGGCGCCGCCCCGTACGGGCTGGTGCAACACCAGGACGCGGTGCAGCACGTCGGCGGTCGGCGCCGACCAGAGATCGAACAACTCCTGAAGGCCGTCGTCGGGATGGACCGGTCGCGACACTGCCGTCACCCCCAGAAGATGCCGGTCGAATCGGCATCGACTGCGGCAAGCAGATCCTCGACTTGGTGGGACCGTGGGAGCGGATCGAAGCGGTGGAAACGGAGATTGCGGTCCCGCCAGTACGTCGCCCACTCGCGGCGGGCCTTGCCGGTAGTGGAAGCGGACGATCGGGAAGCGGGTCCACTCCGGTCCATACTCCGGCCGCCATGGGGGACGGCATTCGTAGAGCGTGACATGGCGATCTGCGACGTCGAGCTCGTAGCGGATCTGTCCTCGGGCCCGCTCGGGTAGACGATCGTTTCGCGCCTCGACCCACCGGCGGACCCGGGCCACGTCGGTCTCGGGCAGCACCACTTCACCGTAGGCCGGGCCGCTGGCCCGCGATGCGCCAACGTGTCACCGACCCTGCGGGTGCGTGGCTGCTCAACGGGGATCCGCGACCTGGGCGTGCCTCCAGTTCTCCAGCACCCGGTCGACGTCGTCACGGACGCGTTCTCGCGCGTCCGATCGGTCGACCCCGGCCATCAAGAGATCGTCATAGGCGGTGTCGATATGGCGAACCGAGGCCACGACGGCCAAGGTGATCGCCCGCTCGTCGAGGGCACGGCCGGCGCCCGTTCTCCCGACCCGGCCGCTGTCTCGCGTCGCCGCATGTCGCGCGATGGCGGCCGCTCTCTTCGGCGGGCAGCCGGGGAACAACCGCGAGATCTCCGATCCGAAGGCCACGTGGAACGCCTCGTCATGCCTGGCTCGCGCCGGCTCGTCTCGCTCGCGACGACGGCGGCGGACTTCCTCGTCGGCAAGGCACGCCTGCTCGGCAGCCGCCAACGCCTCCTCCTCCACCAGCAAACCCTGCCGCTCGTACCTACCTCGTGACCTGCTGAACCGGACGACGACGGCAGAGAGCCGACTGGCCTTCTTCGCCCTGCGGGTCAACGCCGCGTCACCGGCCGGCAAGAAGACGAGACGATCGAGATCGGCGCAGCGCATGCACACCGGCCCCGCTTCCTCCATCATGAGCAGGGCGCCCGTGCCCGAGCATGTCGTGCACGTCCACTCGTTGACCGGCGAAATCACGACGAGGTCGGGCGGACGGCTCTGCCGATCCGCCAACCTTTGCCGCTTGGCGACCGGCAGCTCCGGTGACACCCA
>JBOGDS010000166.1:0-3360 GCA_050743075.1 Jiangellaceae bacterium
GTCCACTATCACGCCACAAGTCGTGTGTCTACAGAGTTCGGGAATCCGGGGACCGGCCCAACCCTGTGACCAGTACAAACGGGTCTGCAACAAGCCCAATCTGCCTACATTCTGCGGAACTCAGGTCGAGGACGTGGACGAAATGCCGCACGATCGCGAGTGCGGGACCGATCGGCCGACCGTCGGACGCGCGCACCAGGCGGGTGCCGGCGAGCCTCCGGCCGGTCGACTGACCGGTCTGGCCCTCCAGGTACCGGTTGTAGAGGGTCCACGCGAAGACCACGAGGCTGATCCACACGTAGAGGTCGGCGTTCCGGAACAGCACCCAGGCGATGGCGCCTGGGCCGAACCAGTCGACGAGCGCCGACTGGGCCCGCTGCGACCAGGGTGCCAGCGCCGTCGCACCAGGAGCGGACGCTGACCTGGCGCCGACCGAGGATGGGGACGGCTCGGTCGGCGAGGTCGGGGCCCGCCCGTCCTCGGGCCAGGATTGATCGGGATCGGCCGGACCGGTCACGCTGGCCTCCTGACGTCGCCGTACAAGCCCATGGTCGGGGTGCTCGTCGTCATCGGCAACCGGACCCATGCTCGGCTCCGCGTTCTCCCGGTTGCCGTGGAGCTGTTTCGCCCGGCCATGGCGTTCTCGCTCTCGTGGGACCTCGCCAACCTGGACGGACCTCGCTGTTTGAACGGGCGGCGAAACTGCGATCCCGCCCGTATAGCGCCCCTCCTGCCAGCGAGGTCCGGTCAGGGGAGCGAGGTCGGCCCGACTACCGGTGCGGCGGAAGGTGCCGAGATGCCCCGTACGAGTCCGCCAACCCGCTCCGCCGTCCCGCCTCAGCTCAGGTGACGGCTGCCCGCACACTGAAGGCGGGTGCCTCCCACTCGCCGGTCCGCAGGACGTCGTCCATGTGCTCGACGGCGTCCCACACGTCGACGAACCGCAGATAAAGCGGTGCGAAGCCGAACCTCGCGTAGTCGGGCGCGCGGAAGTCACCGACGACTCCTCGGGCGATCAGCGCCTGTACGAGCCCGTATGCGCCCGGATGCCGCAAGCAGACCTGCGAGCCCCGGGACGCGTGGTCGCGGGGGACCTCCACCGTCACGCCGTACGCCGCGAGCCGCTCCTCGACCAGCGCCACGAAGTGGTCCGTCAGCGCCAGCGACTTCGCCCGCAGACCGTCCTGCGACACCTCGTCGAAGACGTCCAGCGCCGTGTCGAGTGCGGCCAACGAGAGCACGGCCGGTGTGCCGGTCTGCACCCGCGCGATGCCCGGCGCGGGCCGGTAGTCGCGTTCGAGCGCAAACGGGTCGGCATGGCCCAACCAGCCGGAGAGCGGCTGGTCGAGCTCGTCGTGCCAGCGGCGGTGTGCGTAGGCGAATGCCGGCGCGCCGGGTCCGCCGTTGAGGTACTTGTAGCCGCAGCCGACCCCGAGGTCGGCGTCCCAGCCTTCCAGATCGACCGGGACGGCTCCGGCGGAGTGACAGAGATCCCACAGGGCGAGGGCGCCGGTATCGTGTGCTGCGGCGGTGATCGACGCCGCGTCGTGCATGCGGCCGGTCCGGTAGTCGACGTGGGTCAGGGCGAGCACGGCGACGTCGTCGTCCAGCCATGCGGCGACGTCGGCGGGATCGCACCATCGCAGTTCCAGACCGGTCAGGCGCGCCACGCTGGCGATGATGTAGGAGTCGGACGGGAAGTTGCCCGGCTCGGTGACTATGACGCGGCGGTCCGGGCGCAGCCGGGTCGCGGCGACGAGGAGCTTGAACAGCTGGACGCTGGTCGAGTCGCCGACGATGACACAGTCCGCCGGGGCGCCGACCAGGCGGGCGATCTTCGCGCCTACCCGCGCCGGCAGCCCGATCCAGTCGTGGCTGGTCCACGACGAGATGAGGTCGCGGCCCCACTCCTGCTGCACGACGGAGGCGACTCGCTCACGGACCCCCACGGGGAGCGGCCCGAGCGAGTTGCCGTCCAGGTAGACGAGCCCGTCCGGCAGCTCGAACCGTTCCCGCATGGGCCGAAGCGGATCGGCCCGGTCTCGTGCTTCCGCGTCAGCGCGGGTCGTCATGGACGAACCCTACGATCCGCGTCAGCCCCTGCTACTCGAGCTCGCCGAGGCGTGCTCCCGCTAGCTCGACCAGGTCAACCACCGCCTCGTCGGTCACGCCGTCGGTTTCTTGGACGCCGACGGCGACCATGGCGACAGTCGAGCCGCTGCGCACCAGCCCCCACCACTGGGACGCGTCCCCACCGTCGACGACGGCCCACGACCACACCGCCTCGCCAACCGGGTTCACCTCGAGCTGCGGATGGGTCTGCTCGCACGCGTCGAAGCTGGCAGTCATCGCGGCGGCGGCAGCGGCGGCGCTGTCTTCGTCGGGGAAGATCAGGACGGTCTCAAGGACCTCGCGCGTGGCTTCCCCCTGGCTGCGGGTGCCCACGGAGTACTCGAAGACCTGCAAGCCGGCAACCTCGTCGAACTCGGCGCAGGCGTGGCCGTAGGCACCCGGACCCGGTTCGAACGCTTCGACGAGGACCTCCCAGGCGCCCGTCGTACCCAGGGTGGACTCGGCGTCCCCGGGTGTGAGGTAACCCGCCGGTGGCGCGGCGCCAACGACGACCGGGGTCAGCTCCGCTTCTCCGGCGCACGCGCCCCCGCCGGTGAGGGCACACAGCCGGTTGACGGCGGCGGACAGGTCGTGCACCATCCGATCCGGCGTGCCGATCTCCTGTTGGGCCACCTGCCGGATCAAAGTGGTGACGTACGGGCCGGTGCGAGCGACGCCCACCTGCATCTCCCGCCCCAGTTCCGCGTCGTCGGTGCGGATCAGGTACGTCGCGAGGTACGCCTGGTCCCCGACCCGGCCGACGTCCCACTGCACTGCGTACCGGATCTCGCCGGTCGGCATGGCCGCACACCTGGCGTACATGCCGCTGATGGTGTCGAACGCCACCTCGGCGTCGCCGGGCTGACCGGCCAACTGGGTGGCGCCGGTCCACTGTGGGCTGTCCGCGGGCACAGGTTGCACCGGGGCGAACCAGCGCTGCTCGTAGGCCAGGTCCGGCGGGCCGCAGGTGTCCAGGCCGAGGTCGGGCAGCGGGTCGCTCTCGGCCCACTCCACGAAAGTGCCGTCGCGCGTCTCCTCGACCGGTTCGAGCTCGCTGGCGGGAAGCAGGAGATCGTCCGGCGTGACGTCGCTGGGGCTCAGGCTCGGCGTCGTCGTCGGGCTGGGCGACGCGGAGTCCGATGGCGTGTCGGCCACGTCTGGCGCAGTGGGCGGCGTCGGCTGGGCGAACGCGAAGACGCCGCCCGCGACGACCGCGACCGCGCCGAGCACGGCTCCGGTGGCCTGGTG
>JBOGDS010000167.1:0-3223 GCA_050743075.1 Jiangellaceae bacterium
ATGCCGCCGGCCTGGGCCGGCGGCGCGCCGTCGCGTTCGTCGCGCCGGCGCTCGTCGTCATCGCGATCTTCCTGCTGTTCCCGGCCCTGTGGACGCTCTACCTCGGGCTGACGAACTACCGGCTCACCGGTCTCGCAGCGGCGGAGCCGGAGTTCGTCGGCATCGACAACTACGTCGACGCGCTGACCGACGACCGCTTCGTGTCCTCGCTCGTCCTCACGTTGATCTTCGTCTTCGGTTCGGCGATCCTCGGGCAGACCGTGCTGGGGTTCACGATCGCCTGGGCGATGCGGCCAGCGTCGAAGCGGGTCCGCACCATCGTCGAGAGCCTGGTCCTGCTGGCCTGGATCATGCCGGCCTCGGTCGTGGCGTTCCTCTGGATCGCGCTGCTGGACCGGCGCAACGGCACGCTCAACGCGATCCTCGGCACCGAGGGCACCGGCTGGCTGCTCGAGTACCCCATGCAGTCGATCATCGTGTTCAACACCTGGAACGGCACCGCGTTCTCCATGCTGCTGTTCAGCTCGGCGCTCGCGTCGATCCCGCCGTCCCAGCTCGAGACGGCCCGGCTGGTCGGAGCGGGTACGTGGGCGACACTGCGGGACGTGGTGTTCCCGAACATCCGCGGCCACCTGCTGACCAACACGCTGCTCATCACGCTGTGGACCTTCAACGTGTTCGCGCCGTTCCTGATCACCCAGGGCGGCCCGGAAGGGCGGTCGGAGATCCTGCCGGTCTTCATCTGGCGCGTGGCATTGCGCGACGGCGCGCTCGGTGCCGGGTCGGCGATCTCGCTGATCATGCTGGTCATCAACCTGGTGATCGCACTGGTATACCTGCGGCTGCTCCGGGAGCGTCGCCCATGAGCACCGTCGATCAGGCGAGGTCGGCGCGACTCGCCGACGGAGGCACCGTCGTGCGGGCCACGCTCGGGCGGATCGGCCGGTACGTTTTCCTCGGCTTCGTCATCGTCTTCTTCGCGCTGCCGCTGCTGTGGCTGGTGACGGCGCCATTCGACCGCGCACCCGGCCTGCGGGTGTCGTTCCCCGAGTTCACCCTCCAGAACTTCCAGACCCTGCTCGACAACGAGTACGCGTTGCAGTCGCTGGGAAACTCCGTGCTCATCTCGCTCGGCGCCATGGCGCTCGTGCTTGTGCTGGCCTCGCTGGCGTCGTACGCACTGTCGCGGGTGCGTATCCCCGGCCGCGACACCCTCCTCTACCTCCTGCTGCTGTTCTCGTCGATCGTCACCGGGACCGCGGCCATGGTGCCGACCTTCCTGCTGCTGTTCGAGCTCGGGCTGATCGACCGCCAGCTCGGCGTCGTGCTGGTCATGGCCGGCGGGCTGCTGCCGGCCGCGATCTTCATCCTCAAGGACTTCATGGACTCGACGCCGCGGTCCTACGAGGAGTCGGCCCGCGTGTACGGGGCGTCGCCTCTGCAGATCCTGCGACACGTGGTCGTGCCCCTCGCCCGGCCCGGGCTCGCGGCCATCGCGGTCTGGTCCGTGGTGCAGGTGTGGGGGAACTTCCTGGTGCCGTTCATCCTGCTCCGCTCGCCGGACAAGCAGCCGGCCGCCGTCGTCATGTACACCTTCTACACCGAGGGCGGGCAGCCGAACCTGGCGCTGATCTCGGCGTTCTCGCTGCTGTTCTCCATCCCCGTCGTGGCGCTGTACCTGTTCGTCAACCGTCGCTACGGTTTCCGCTTCCACGGAGGGATCAAGCGCTGATGACGGCGATCACGACCCACGACCTGGTGAAGGAGTTCCCGGGCGGGGTGCGCGCCGTCGACGGGCTGTCGATCACGATCGAGGACGGCGAGTTCTTCGCGTTGCTCGGGCCGTCGGGCTGCGGCAAGACGACACTGCTGCGCACGATCGCCGGCCTGGAGACCGCGACCGAGGGCCGCCTGTCGATCGGCGGCCGGGACGTCACCGACCTGCCGCCGGGCGAGCGCAAGGTCGCGATGGTGTTCCAGGACTACGCGTTGTTCCCGCACATGTCGGTCGCCGACAACATCGCCTACCCGCTGCGGATCCAGAAGGTTGCCCGGGCTTCCCGGCTGGCGACGGCGGTCGAGGTGGGCGACGGGCTGTCGCTGCACGGCCTGATGGAGCGCCGCCCGGCCCAGCTCTCCGGCGGCCAGCAGCAGCGGGTCGCGCTGGCCCGTGCGGTGGCCAGCAACCCGTCGGTGTTCCTGTTCGACGAGCCGCTGTCGAACCTCGACGCGCGGCTGCGGCTGGAGGCGCGGACGTTCCTCAAGCAGCTCCAGCGCGACCTCGGGGTCACGACGGTCTTCGTCACGCACGACCAGGCCGAGGCGCTCGCCCTCGCCGACCGGATCGCGATCATGAAGGACGGCAGGATCCAGCAGGTCGGCGGGCCGCGCGACGTCTTCAGCCGTCCCGCCAACACGTTCGTGGCCGGGTTCGTCGGCTCCACCCCGATGAACCTGCACCCGGCCGTCGTGCGGGGCGAGCAGGTGGAGGTCGCCGGCGCCCGGGTGCCGGTGCCGGCCACTGCGGCCGGTGCGGTCTCCGCGGGCCGGCAGGTCGTGTGGGGTGCGCGGCCGGAGTACCTCCAGTGGTCGGCCGGTGAGGCCGACGACGCGATCGCGGGCGAGGTCACGATCGTCGAGAACCTCGGTGCGTCGGTGCTCGTGACGCTTGCCGCCGACGGTGCGCTCGTCCAGTTCGTCGTCGACGAAGACGACGAGCCGCCCATCGGCAGCCGCGGCTGGGTGATCGCCCGCGCGGCGCGCACGCTGCTCTTCGACGCCGAGAGTGGCACCCTGATCCAGGCCGCGACGCCCACCCCCACTCCCCGTGATCATGTCGACTTGCCACCTCGTAGGGAGGCGAAGTCGACATGATCATGGGAGTGCGGCGGCGGCTGACGCAGGACGATCAGGCAGCGTCGCCGTACCTGGAGCTGCCGTTCGAGGTCGCCGCCGGCGTTGGCTCGCTGGAGGTCCGGCTGGCGTACGACCGGTCGTCCGGAGTGGTCGACTTGGGCTGCTGGAGCCCGTCCGGCTTCCGCGGCTGGTCGGGAGGTGCCCGGTCCCGGTTCACGATCACCGCCACGGCTGCCACACCTGGGTACCTGCCGGGCGACCTGGAACCCGGCCAGTGGACGGTTCTGCTGGGGCTGCACCGGATCCCGGCTGCCGGGCTCGACGTCGAGGTCGACATCGAGCTGCCGGCGTCGGCGCCGCCCGACGG
>JBOGDS010000168.1:0-3211 GCA_050743075.1 Jiangellaceae bacterium
GGGTACATGCGGTTCACGCCCGGCCCGGGCGTGGGCGGCCACTGCCTACCGGTCGACCCGTCGTACCTGTCGTGGCGGGTCAAGCGCAGCCTGGGACGCACGTTCCGCTTCGTCGAGCTGGCCAACGACGTCAACGAGCACATGCCCGACTACGTCGTGACCCGCGTGGTGACGCTGCTCAACAAGCAGCGTAAGCCGGTCAACGGCAGCCGCGTGCTGGTGCTGGGGCTCAGCTACAAGGCGGGTACGTCCGACTGGCGCGAGTCGCCGTCGATCGCGGTGGTCGAGCGGCTCGTCGCCCTCGGTGCCGACGTGCGGGCCTGCGAGCCGTACCTCCCGGCGGTGGGCGCCCCCGGGGTGCCGGTCACGGTCGTCGACTGCACGGTCGACGAGGTGGTGGCAGCCGACCTCGTGGTGTTGTTGGTCGACCACCCCGACTTCCCGCTCGACGAGATCGCCGAGCACGCCGCGCTGGTCCTCGACACGAAGGGCGCCATGCGCCACCGCGACATTCGTGGCGAGATCCTCTGATCGACCGCGCCCGACCACCGATCGTCCCCGGGCACGGCGTGTTCGTCGCGACATGACGGCCCCCGCACCGGACATCACCGTCGTCCTCTGCACCTACAACAGAGCGGAGCGGATCGAGCGCGCCGTGCGGGCCGTGCTCGGCCAACAGGGCTGTGACCTCGAGCTGGTGGTGGTCGACGACGGCTCGACCGACGCCACGCCCAAGGTGCTGGCGGGGATCGACGACGACCGGCTGCGGGTGATCCGTCGCCCCAACGGCGGGTTGTCGCGGGCGCGCAACTCGGGGTTGGCCGCCGCCCACGGTCGCTGGGTCGTGTTCCTCGACGACGATGACGAGGCCGAGCCCGGCTGGCTCGCCACCCTCCTCAGCCCGAGCGACGACCCCACCGTCGGCATCAGCTGTTGCGGCTGCAGCTTCGTCGACGTCGACGGCAACCTGCTCCACACGCACCTGCCGAAGTCACTGGGCGAGCTGTTCGACGATGTTCGCGGCATGTGGCTGGCGGGCACCTTCGCCGCCCGCAGCGACCTCGTCCGCCGCTGCGGCGGCTACCTCCCCGGGCTGGGTGCGCGCCACCAGACGGAGTTGTTCTTACGCCTGGTGCCTGCGGCGCGGGCCGCCGGGCTCGGCATTGCCACCAGCGATGTCCTCGGCGTCCGCATCGAGGGCCGACCGCCGACCGAGCGTCCGGGCGTCAACCCCCGCCGCCTCTACGACGCCACCCGCTGGATCCTCGCCCGCCACGCCGAAGCGTTCGCGGGCCGGCGGAGCACCGTCGCACTCTACGAGAGCGTCGTCGGCACGGCCGCCGCTCGGCTCGGCGACTGGCGGTCGGCGCGGCGGCATTTCGTCCGGTCGGCGCGAGCGATGCCTCGTTCACCGAAGCTCTGGGGTCGCGTGGCCCTGGCGTCGGTACCCGCCGTGGGGGGGTGGGTCTGGAACCGGCACGGCGCTTTCGCCAGCCACGACACGTCCGAGGTCGGTGTGCTGCGCCAGGACGGAGACGACATAGGACCCGACCGCGAGCTGTTCCTGCCCTGGCGCTACCGGGAGAACGCGCCGCCTGGTCCGGAGGGAACCGCCGGCGGGGACGGCCCCGGCGGCACACCCCTGCTCGAGCGGGCGGACGATCCGGTCGACGTGCTCCGTCGACTGGCGGCGACGTCGGCCGGCGGCTCGATCGTCGTGTCGACGCCCGACCGAGCCATGACCGACCCGGACCGACCTTTCGGGCCTCCCAGCAACCCGGCTCATCGTCGCGAGTGGACCTACGACGAGTTCGAGCTGTTGTTGCTGTCGACCGGTTTCGCTGTCGAACGGAGCCGGTACACCGATTCGCGCATGGTGTTCACGCTGCGCGTCAGAGGCCGCTGACCCCCGAGGGCTAGTTCCGGGCTAGCTCTGTGTCGAACCCCCCATTCGACACCGGCGACCTAGCGTCGGTAGCGATGCGACTGCTGGTCGTCACCCACTCCTCCCACACCCACCGCAAGTCGAGTCGGCAGCTCTTCGCCGGCCTGACGGAGACGACCGACCTCTCGGTGGCCGACTGGGACCAGATGGCCGAACGGTCGGTCCGGGCCGCGGGCGAGGTGGCCCAGGTGGACCTCGCGCACGTCGACGCCTGCATGATCTACGTGCGCTTCCGGTACTTCATGCTCGAGCCGTTCGACTGGTCGGGATTCGACGGACGACGCGTGCTGTACGAACCCGACGCCTGGTTCGGCTACTCGCCCGCCCATCGCGAGTGGCACGGGAGGTTCGCCGCCGTGTACCGCCGCGACAACTTCGACCTGATGATCTCGACGGGCAAGGACACGACCGCCCGGCTGGTCGCCGATGGCGTCCACGCCGCCTGGATGCCCAAGGCCTACGACTCGTCCAGTTTCAGCGACCTCGGCGGTGCACGATCGGATGTGTGCACCTTCGGGTCCGCCTGGCCGACGCGACGGGCGCTCATCGCGCAGCTCGGCGGTCTCGTGACCGACGTGTCCGCGCCCTACGCCACCCTGAACGAGGGCCTCAACCGGTACGCGGGCGCGCTCGTATGCAACATGCCCGGCACGACACCCCTGGGCAAGGTCGGCCGGGCGATCCGGCGGTGGCGACCGGGGTTCGTTCGCGCCTGGCCCGGGGTGGAGCCGATGATCAAGACGTTCGAGGTGGCCGGCGCCGGCTGCGCGCCGATCGTCGACCACATCGACGAGCTGGCCGACCTCGGGTTCGTGAGCGGCCGGAGCTGCCTCACCTATCGCACACTGGACGAGGCCGTCAGCACCGTCCGGCGGGTGGATCCTGATCGGCTCCGGGAGGTCGGCCTCGTCGCGGCGGATCTCGCCCGCTCGCGGCACACCTGGCGGCACCGGGCGGAGCAGCTCCCACAGCTCATCGAGGGTGCCTGACCGAGCGGCGGGTGCGGTAGTGAACTCGTGATGAATGGCCGATGGCCGCGCAGAGGCGGGAGTCGACTGCAGCGCGTGCAGGCCGTACGCTTGTCACGGGACCAGCCGGTAACCGGCCGGCGATCCCGGCGCGGACACGGGTAAGGCGGATCTATGAAGTACGTGGTGACGGGCGCGGCTGGTTTCATTGGCCACCACGTCGGCATGGCGTTGCTCGAGAGCGGGCACGAGGTTCGCGGCATCGACGCGTTCACCGACTACTACGATCCGGCGCTCA
>JBOGDS010000169.1:0-3148 GCA_050743075.1 Jiangellaceae bacterium
TGATGCTTCCTTCTTCATTGGTGGTCCTCCGTTTCACTCGGTTGGATTCGAGAACCCCGAGCGTGCCTCACAGCACGAACGAGGCGGAGGACCGCCACTGAACTTCTACGACGCCCGGGTCAACCTCTGATGGACCCGTTGTCCGGAATGACCAGCAGCAGGCGCCCGTAGCCGGTCGACGACAGGTCCGACCAGTTGAGCAGGAGCTGGACGGCCGACGCCGCGCCGGGGGCCGCCAGGCGCCAGAACGAGGACGAGCACCAGCCCCACCGGTGCCGACGCCGCAACCGAACCTGATCCGGCCTACTCACCCCGACGGTGGTGCCCTGAGGGAGCGGCTGCAGACGCGCAGGGACCCGCCAGCGGTAGATCCGGCGGGCCCTGCTGGGGGGCGGGGGGCTCCCCCTTCGCGAGGATGCCCGCTCCACTACACCTTGTCGTCGTACGCGCTCGCTCGGGGACGATGTCAGCCTCGCACTCGCCAAGCCCTACATCCGGCGGCGGCATCCGATCTCGGCAAACTCGCTGGTCTCGGACGCACGAGCAGTGACAACGCGTAGTAAAAGCGACGCTAGGAAGGCGTCCACACACGGACGAGACGAGGATCCTCGCCGTCGCCATCCTGATGCTCGTTGCCTCGGGGGACTGATCCTCGTCACCACCGGTCGGCGAGAGGACGGGCGCCGGTCGGGCAGTCAGCTCTTGAGCAACCGGTCCACGGCTGCGGTCGCCTCCGTGAGCTTGCGGTTGGCGTCAGGTCCGCCAGCGGCGACGGCGTCGGCGACGCAGTGGCGGAGGTGGTCGTCGAAAAGCCCGACGGCGACGCTCTGCAGCGCCTTTGTCGCTGCCGAGATCTGGGTCAGAACATCGATGCAGGGTCGAGGTCGGCGTCGACGGCGAGGCCCCAGCCGTGGCCGCTGGTGCCCGGCCGCTCGTCAAGGGGCATCGTGACGGAGCACGAGGCCGGTGACCGCCGCCGCCACGACGTCAACCCGGCGTAAGGCAAGGTGATGATCTCCGTCAACCTCTCGGTACGTCACCTGCCGTCCCGCAGAGACGAGCGCCGACGCCAGCGCCCGGGTCAGCGACGGCGGCGCAACCGGGTCATCTCGGCCATGCATGAGCACCACCGGGCAGCAAACCTCCAACAGGTCGTCGGCTGCCCGGTGCCCTACCGTGACCCGGTCCAGGGTGCGGCTGTACGACGGCCAGGTGTGGCGGACGCCGTCTACCGCCACGTCCGCCGGCACGTTCCGTGCCAGCAGGCGGGTAGCGAGCATGGCCAGTGGCCGAAATGCGCACATGAGCTCGCACGCGACCCGAGCCACGAGCCGGGCGTCGACGGTGAGGCTGGCCAGAGTGCCCAGCTGGGCGATCTCGAAGCGGGCGGTCGCCTCGTCTGGATAAGCCGGCAGTCCAAGAAGAAGCAGGCCGTCGACCTTCTCAGGGAAGCAGGCCGCGAGCGCGGCTGCGAGCACAGCACCGGTCGAGTGCCCGACAACGACGCTTCCGTCGGGCACGACCGGCAGCAGCGACTCGACGTGGACTGCCACGTCGTAGGCGGCCGTGCGGGGCTTGGGTGAGCGGCCGAATCCCAACAGGTCGGGGGCGATCCCCGAGTAGCGCTCGGCGGTGCCGGCGATGCGGTTCCAGTACCGTGACGAGGCGCCGAGGCCGTGGAGGAACACGACCGGCCGCCCGTCACCCCACCGCCTCACGTGCAGCGGCGACGGGTACCGGCCGCTCAGAACCAACTGTCTCCTCCGCCGTGGCCGATCCGCACCTGGACACGGCCGCCGTCGCGGACGCCGGCGTCGAGCAGGTCGGGCTGACCAGGCACCGCCTCGACCGGAGCGGCGCCGCCTGGAAGCTCGAGCCGCTTCCAGCTTCGTCCGCCGTGGGAGCTGCGAGCCGGGCCCGCCGGACCGGAGGCAACGAAGACATCGGGGTCCATCAGCACCGGGGCCACGCCACGTCCCCGGGGGCACGCCGGGGTCGAACGATCGCTAGTTCCGCCCGCATCGGTCGTCTCGGCCACGCCGGCGCTGGTGCCGGCGGGGAGGACGTTGCCACGGTCGTCGAGATCCCCCACGATGCGGCCGGAGAACGACCGACCCACCGGCGACGTGCACTCGTCCCCGGGACCCGGACCGCTCGTCGAGACGCACCGGCCGTCGGCAGGGGTGCGCCGTGGAGAACGTGCTCGGTGCTTCCGAAGAGGTGCACGTGGATGTTGGGACTGCCGCGTTGCCCTGCTGGAACGCCCAGGCTGCGTCGGTCGACGGCGACCGCGTAGAAGTCGCCCCCGGCCAGCCTGCCCGCACCGTCTTGGTCGCCCCCGAGACGCGCCGATGACTCACTCCGACGAGGACGAGCACGGCGACCGCGGCGAGCCCGATTCCCTTGCCCGACAACCAACGGCGTCGGCTTGCCGCCTCGCGAGGGGCCCGGAGGCTCGATTGCCCTGCCGCGGCGGGAACGACGTAGTGGTTGATGTCCCCGCTCTACTCACCGACGCCCGCTCGGGGCTGGGCCTCCCGCAGGCGCGCGACCTCCTCCCGCAGCGTCGCCAGCTCTGACGCCGAGGGCGCCGCTCCACCACTGTCGCTCGGCCGCGCTGCGCGAGTCATGAGCCACATCAACGGGGCCATCATCAAGACACAGCCGAGCGCAGGTGCCACAGCGGCGATCGTCTCCATAGGTCTCTCCTCGTTGTTCCTTGGTGCGGTCGCAGCGACGGGCGCCGCGTGTGCGTGAGGTAGACGGCGACTCTCTAGTCGACGACGGCGTGCGACCGAGCCTGCGTCTCTCGGAGCCGGGCGATCTCCGCTTCCAGTTCTCCGAACCGTCGATGATGGTCGTCGCCACCGGTCGACTGCGCCTCGGTGGCGTGACGCGTGACGAACCACATGGCCAGCGCCATGCCCCCTCCACAAGCCACCCCTGGCAACAGCTCGAACAGCAACACCGACCGACCTCCGCTACGACACAGCGTAGCTCGGAACTCTGGTCGCAGGTGTCCGGAACCTGTCAAGGCGTTTGAGACAACTTCTCATGCGGATTTGATGAGTGCTTCGGGTGATGGTTCGTTGATCCAGGCGACGGTGGGCAGCTTCGGCGGTTGAGGTCGACGGTGACGGAACCGTGC
>JBOGDS010000170.1:0-3070 GCA_050743075.1 Jiangellaceae bacterium
GGTGCCCCTGTCGCCGGTGGGTCCACGAATCTGACGGTGTGTCAGATTAGCGCAGGTGGCCCGTCTCTCCACGGCGTGTACAATTTGTACATGACCGATATCGCTGTGAGCGAGGCGCGGGAGCATCTGGCCGATCTGATCGACAGCACCCGCCGGTCGGGCCAGCCCGTCTACGTGACTCGCCACGGCCACCGAGTCGCGGTCATCCTCGACCCGGAGATCTACGATCGCCTGGTCGACCAAGCCGAAGACGCACTCGATCGCGCCGAGCTGCGCGCCGCCCGCGACGATGACGATTTCGTGCCCTGGGACGAGGTCAAGGCCGACCTCGGACTGGTTTGACGCACGCACCGTTGGTGACTCGGCGCTACCAGGTCGCCATCGCACGCCGGGCAGTCAAGGCCCTCGCGGCATTGCCGAAGCCTGAGCAGCAGCGCGTGCGCGCCGCCATCGATCTGTTGGCCGTTGATCCCCGGCCACCGAGCTGCACCAAGCTGACGGGCGAAGCGGGCGCGTACCGGGTGCGGATCGGCGCCTACCGCATCGTCTACGAGGCGGTCGACGAGCGTCTGGTGGTGCAGGTGGTTCGGATCGGGCATCGCCGCGACGTCCATCGCCATTGACCTGCAGGGCCGGGCTCAGCCGCACACACGGTCACGGCACTAGTGCCCTGGCCACAAACGTTTGCGCCCCGCCACGCCGGCCAGATCCGCCGCTGGACTGCGTCCTCGTCGTCGCCGCAGCTACGGCTGCGCCTTCCTCCTGCGTCCTTGCCAGCGCCGAATCTGACTCGGCGTGGACAGGGCGAACGTTCATGGCCAGGGCACTAGATGGAGATCACCTGCGCTGACTGTGGCTGCTCGGCCGCCTCGGCGTGATCGCCACCCCGACGCTCCCGGTCGTGGACCTGGCCGAAGCGGTCGCGTTCTACGAGCGGGCCGGGTTCGGAGTCCGCGTCTACACCGACGAGCACGGTGACGGCGGCGACGGGTTCGCGTTCGTCGACTACGACGGGCAGAGCGTCTTCGACCTCGATACCGCCGCCGCCATGGACGCCGTCGCGAACCGCGCCGGCTGCTACCTCATCGCCAAGGAAGCCGACGCCTGGCACGCCCGCATGGCCGCGGCCAACCTGCCAATCACACCGATCGCCGACCAGCCGTGGGGCATGCGCGAGTTCACCCTTACCGACCCCAGCGGCAACCGCGTCCGCATCGGCCGCAGCATCGCGGGAGACGCCTCGGCCTCCGACTGATACGACATCCAGCGCACAGGGCGATCTCGTCGTGTGGCGCCGGCTCGACGTGCTACCCCACGCCGATGCTGCGGTTTTCGGTTGGCTCTGCGTGACGGCCCGCCACACCCTCCTGAACAGCAAGCGGCGCTGTTCGAGACGAGCCTGGAGGACCTGGCGGGATACCTCGACTGCTCCCCAGCGGCCGCCGCCAAGCGGCTCTCGCGGGCCCGTCGGCGACTTGCCGAGGCGATGGCGTCGCCGTGACGAGGAACCGCGACACCACCCAGTGCGTGTATAGCACGCGTTTCAGACTGCGCTGCCGGTGGACATCGACAGGGCAGGCATGCCTGCAGCAGGGCCCATCGACGAAGGGTCCATCGACGAAGGGTCCATCGACGAAGGGGTCATAGATGACGACATGAGATGACGGCAAGGGCATCAGTGGCCGGAGGATCGTTGCGCTGGGGTGCCGCGGTCGCTCTGCCCCTCACGGTAGCGGCATACAGCGTGGGGACGGCAGGTCCTGCCGCTGCCGCCTGTGCGGGCTTCTCCGGGGAACCGGTGTGCAAAGTGAACGGCTGGACGCCTGTGCTGCCGCCTGTCGCGCTGTGGCTGCCGGCGTCCGGAGGCCTGGTTGCCGCGTTGCTGGGAGGAATCGCACCCGCGATCCGGGCCGGGTTCGTCGACCCGGTGGAGGCGCTGGCAATTGACGCGAGGCAAGGGGTTGAGATGGCGGTAGGAGCGGACCAAGCGGTGCCGGAGACCGGCGGCCGCGAGGGCGAACTCGTCGCCGAGGGGACCGACGAGGCAGCGGGAGCCCCGCCGCCCGAAGCGCGGGAGGACGGCGCCGCCGCCACCGTGCCGGTTGCCGCGCTGAGGTGGGTCGGGGAGTTCGCACCGGTGCTGATCGTCGGGCTGGTGGTGCGGTACTGGCTGATCTCCTCCCGGGTGCCGTCGTGGTGGCAGGACTCCCACGACTACCTCGCGGCGTCGCGGCACGGGCTCGGGACGCTTGCGCTCTGGGCGGGAGAACGGACCGTCGCCGTACCGCTGCTGCTCAAGATGGTCGGCGGCGACGACATGGGCTTCATGGAGGTGCAGGTCGGCTTGGCCGCGCTGTGCTGGGCGATCCTCGCGAAACAAGTGATGAGCCTGATGCCGGCGTCCGGGGCGCGCTGGGTCCTCGGTTTGGGCGTCCTGGCCTTGTCGCTGGCGGCGCCGGTCACGATGTGGGACCGGTCGGTGCTGTCCGAGTCGCTGGCCTTCTCCACGCTGGCACTGTTGGTCGCGGCCCTGCTGCGCTCGCTGCGTAAGACCACGTGGGCGAGCGCGGGGTTCGTCGCCGGCGCCTCGGCGCTGTGGATGACGACCCGGGACACCCACGCCTGGCTGGTCCTCGCCGTGACCGGGGTGGCCCTGCTGGCGGCGTTCGCCGGCATAGCGACGCGACGAGCGGCGCGACGAGTGGTGTGGCCACTGCCGGTCTGGGCGTGTATCGCTGCGGTGTCGGCCCTAGCCGTGCTGGGCATTCTCTCCGCCAACCACGGCCATCGGTCGGACTTCCCGACCCGCAACGTCTACCAGGCGCGGGTCCTTCCCTACCCCGACCGGGCCGCCTGGTTCGCCGACCACGGGATGCCCCAGGAGGACCAGTTCGTCGGGCCGTACCGCCGGCCGAGGAACGTCGAGCCCGGCATGCCGCCGCTGCTACTCGTGCCCGAGGACGACCCGTCGATGGCGGAATGGAACGACTGGGTGGCCAGCGACGGGGCCGCGACCTTCCGGCTCTGGGCCCTGACCCACCCCTGGTACGTAGGCACCGAACCGCTCCGG
>JBOGDS010000171.1:0-2834 GCA_050743075.1 Jiangellaceae bacterium
GAGGCTCGCTGCCCCAACGCCGAGTTGTGCCTGGACCCGTTTCACATCGTGTCCTGGGCGACCAAGGCGCTCGACGAGGTCCGCCGCGAGGTCTGGAACGCGGCCCGGCGCAACGGCCAGAAGGCGGCGGCCAAGGACCTCAAGGGCGCCCCGGCACGAGGTGGCCGGACAGTTCGACGGGCACTGCGAGGTGATGCATCCGACCGTCGGTCGGCTCTCGTTCGAGGGAACGACGCTGTACCTCGACAGCGAACCCAACCTGGCGCTGACCGTCGACACGGCCGAACCGGGTCGGATGGGACCGAGAAGCTGGCCGGCTGCTCGAGGAGCCGCTGTCGAAGCGGCCGGTGCCGTAGCCGTAGCCGCTCGCCGAGGGCTTCGGCTGCCACACGTCCGTCAGTGGAGGGTTCTCCGCCTTTCATTGTCGGCGAAGGGCGGGAAACCCTCCAGTGACGGCAAGTGGGGCGGGTCGTCTAGGGCTAGAAGATCTCGAAGGAGAGCGGGGCCCGGTGCCAGCCGAAGGCCGCCGACGCGGCCTGCAGGCTGCCCGGCGTGTGCTCGGCGACACGCCCAGCGCCGGCCAGCGAGAGCAGCGACATCCCGCCCAGGTATGCGGCACCGAGCTCGCGGACGTGGAGGCTGAGGTCGGGCTCGTAGTCACTGGGCTCGCAGGTCGCCTTCTCGCCGTCGGCGCACAGCCGCCAACGGCCGGTGTTGTCCGGCAGCATGTCGTCCGACACGTCCAGCACGACGTCGACGGGCACCGCGTACCGGCGGGCCGTCAGCGCGGTGGGCAGGTCGATCAGCCGGATCCACAGCGCCGGCTCCACCGATGTGCGGATCGCGTTCGGGTTCGTCAGCAGGTGGGGCAGCGGCTCGTCGGCGGACGCGAACTCGTACGTGACGGAGCGCGTCAGATCGATGGAGAGCAGGAACCGCCAGAGTGCCGCGTAGGACTCCGCGGATGTGACGACGACCTCGCGGACGAACACCTCGCCCTTCGGTCCGGTGTCGCCCCAGTCCTGCTTGACCCGGTAGCTCGCGTAGCCCTGGACCTCGCCGTCCACCTCGTACATCGCGACGCGCTCGGCCGTGCGGCCGTGGCGCCGGGATGGCATCTCGGTGGTCAGGTACTCCCACCACGCCTTGCTCCGACCAGAGATTCCCGGCCGCAGACGTTGGGCGCGGTCATAGACCTCAGCCAGCCGGTCGATGACGTCCCGCGGCGCGGCCTGCCTGATCCGTCCGGCCGGCGGGGCAGCGGTCATCGTGGTCTCGGCGTTCTTGACCTCGTACGGGACGTGCCAGGACGACAGGCCGTAGCCGAACCGTCCGTAGATGACGCCTTCGCTGGCCCACAGCGCAGCCACCGGCTCGGTGCCACGCTGCCGGATCTCGTCGAACTGTGCCGCCATGAGCCGGCTCAGCAGCCCGCGCCGGCGATGCGTCGGCGCGACGGCCACGCCGGTGACGTGCGCGACCGGGATGACCGCACCGGGTACCGACATGTCCCGGGTCAGGATCGCGGAGGAGGCCACCAGGTGGCCTTCGTCGGTGACCACGTGGATCCGGTCGAGCTCGCGTACCAGGCCGCGGGCCTCGATGGCCTCGTCGTCGACGTCCATCAGGAACGCGGCCGCGACGAGCTCGGCATGCTGGCGGACGTCGTCGACGGTGCCGGTCCGCAGTTCGAGATCGTCGTCGGTCACATCGTGTGTCTATCCGACCGTCGCACCGATCGCTAGTGCATTTCGCCGCTGGGCTGCGGCGTCTGACCTGGTTGGGCGTGGCGGCAACCGGGTAGGTCCCTGCCGGCGGAGTGCGCGTCATCACGTCGACGAGAGGTTGGACATGGGTATCGGTACTGGGATCTTCCTGCTCGCAGCGGGTGCAATTCTGGCCTTCGCCGTCGAGACCGACATCTCGGGCGTCGAGCTGTCGACGGTCGGCTGGATCCTGATGGCCGCCGGGGCGTTGGCGATCATCCTGTTCCTGACGGTCTGGGCACCACGACGGCGGGTGGAGCGGGGCGGCGGCGTCGAGGAGCGCAGAGTATACGACGACCGGCCGCCCGCGCCCTGATCGTTAGCCTGGATCGGCGTCGAGCTCCTGCTCGGTCTCGGTCACCAGGTCCTCGGTTTCCTCGAGGAGCTGTTCGAGCTCGGTGAGCTGGTCCTGGTCGGTCGGGCACGTCGCACCGTCGACACAACCGGTGGTGACGAGGGCGACGACGACCGCCAGGCCAGCCCATCGATCACGACTCACGTGTCGTCGCCCCGCTCGGAACACCACGCGGCTGCGTCACCGAGGGCATCCTGGCGCGCGATCAGCACGTCGACGCGCTCGGCCCGGATGGTCGCGCGGTGCTCCAGGAAGTTCGCCACGTTCTCGTGGCCTTCCTCGCGCGCCTGCTCTGCCCGAGCCGTCAGCCAGGCGATCGACCCGCGGACGTCGTCGCCGCCATGGATGCGCTCCAGGAGGTTGCCGACGCGGTCCTGCACGTTCGGCGCCCGCTCACAGATCCGGTCGGCCCGCTCGGCCCACTCGCTGTTGCCCGCCGGGTCGTCGGACCCCCCGGCCATTGCCACAGTCACGCCACCTACCGTCGTGACCGCGCTCAGCGCGGCGATGGCGACGATGCGTCTGACGGTCTTCATCCTGCCTCCTCGTCTCGCGACCGTGCCCGGATGCGCGATCATTGCTCGCCCAGCACGACCTGACTTCCGCAGAATGTAGGCACGAGTGGGACCCGGAAGGGGTGGGTGGCCTGGGCTTTTGCTCGTGCGGGGGCTGTGGGGTCGTGTTACTACGCGGCCGGCTGGGCGGTGCTATTC
>JBOGDS010000172.1:0-2791 GCA_050743075.1 Jiangellaceae bacterium
GGCTGCGCGGCCGGCGCCGGTCCGGCAGAGGGGACCTCGACTTCCAGCACCGGAGCGGCCGGCTCGGCTACAGCGGCCGGCTCGGCGACAGCGGCCGGCGCCGCCTTCTTCGCCGCCATCGGGGCCGCAGACTTCGCCGCCGGCGCGGGCACCGGCTCGTTTTCGAGGGCTTCCTTCAGCCTTCGGACGACCGGTGCTTCGATCGTCGACGAGGCAGATCGGACGAACTCCCCAAGATCGCCCAGCTTGGCCAGTACGACCTTGCTCTCTACTCCGAACTCCTTGGCGAGCTCGTATACCCGGACCTTAGCCACTGCTCTCCTTCTCGGCCCGGGCGTCGGCTCGGACCGGCTAGGTGGTGCGCTTGCTCATCGCTGCGTGCTCATCGAATGCCCACGAGCGTCACGTCACGTCTCCTTCTTCCTGGCCAGTCGCCACCGCACCGGTGCGCCGGTCGGCGGCCCCCTGCTCCTCGATCCACCGTCGCAGCGCGGACATGTCGAGCGGCCCCGTCAGGCGCAAGGCCCGCGGGAACGCCCGACGGCGCACGGCGAGGTCGAGGCACCGCGGGTCAGGGTGCACGTAAGCGCCCCGACCCGGGAGCCGGCCGCGGCGATCGGGGACGAGCGCGTCGCCCTCGACTGCCACGACACGCAGCAGGTCGGACTTCTCCGCGCGAACCCGGCAACCCACGCACATCCGCGCGGGACGCCGAGCTGTCGCACGGTGTTCCACCGGTCAGTCTACCGCCTGCTCACGCGTCCGCCGAGTCCGGTGTGACGCCGACCCCTCCCGAGTCCACCGCCGCCGCACCGGTGTCGGGCCGAATGTCGATACGCCAGCCGGTCAGCCGCGCCGCCAGCCGGGCGTTCTGGCCCTCCCTGCCGATCGCGAGCGACAGCTGGTAGTCCGGGACCGTGACCCGGGCGGCCCGCGCCTCCGCGTCGACGACCTCGACGTGCTGGACCCGTGCCGGCGACAGCGCGTGGGCCACAAGCTCAGCCGGATCGTCCGACCAGTCCACGATGTCGATCTTCTCGCCGTGCAGCTCGGCCATGACGGCCCGGACCCGGGCGCCCATGGGGCCGATGCAGGCGCCCTTGGCGTTGACACCGGAGACCGTGGACCGCACCGCGATCTTGCTGCGGTGACCGGCCTCACGCGCGATGCCGGCGATCTCCACCGTGCCGTCCGCGATCTCGGGAACCTCGAGCGCGAACAGCTTCTTCACCAGGTTCGGGTGGGTTCGCGACAGCGTGATGACCGGCCCGCGAAGGCCCCTGCGGACCTGAAGGACGTAGCACTTGATCCGGCTGCCGTGCTCGTACCGCTCACCCGGCACCTGCTCCTGGGCCGGGAGCACGGCCTCGACCTTGCCCAGGTTGACCAGTACGGCGCGTGGGTCCCGGCCCTGCTGGATCGTCCCCGATACGGCGTCGCCTTCCTTGCCGAGAAACTCGCCGAAGGTCACCTCGTCCTCGGCGTCGCGCAGCCGCTGAAGGATCACCTGCTTGGCCGTCGTCGCGGCGATCCGCCCGAAACCCTCCGGCGTGTCGTCCCACTCCCTCAGGACGGTGCCGTCCTCGTCGACCTCCTGGGCCCAGACGGTGACATGACCACTCTTGCGGTCGAGCTCGACCCGGGCATGGGGTTGCGCGCCGCCGGTGCGTTCGTACGCGACGTGCAGCGCCTGCTCCAGCGCCTCGACGACGAGGTCGAAGGAGATCTCCTTCTCCCGCTCGAGGGCACGCAGGACCGACAGGTCGATGTCCATGGCGTCACTCCACTGCCTCGTCCACTCGGCGAAACTCGACCTGGACGCGGGCCTTGCCAACCCGCTCGTAGGGCACCTGCCGCTCGCCGTCGTCGACGTCGAGAACGACATGGCGCTCATCGGCGTCGGTGACGCGGCCGGTGAGCTCACCGCCGCCGAGCAGTTCCAGCCGGACGAGCCGGCCGACGCTGCGCCGCCAGTGCCGCGGCAGCGTCAACGGCCTGGACACCCCACGTGAGCTGACCTCGAGGACGTACGGAGCCTGGCCCATCACGTCAGTGCTGTCGAACGCCTTGGACAGCGCATGTGACAGGGCCGCGCACCGGTCGAGGTCGACGCCGCCGTCGGCATCGACAACGACGCTCACCCGGCGCCGGCGGCCCGCCGGAGTCACGTCGAGGCCTTCGAGATCAAGGCCCGCGGCGGCGCAGACAGGCTGGACCACGCCGTGGAGGAAGTCGCCGCTCGGAGTGCTCATCGAGGGCGCCTCCTCCGCTGTCGAGTTGTCGGGCAACGCACGCACGGGCGCCAGCCGCGCGCGGTGCCGGTCCTGGTCAGCGTACCGCTCGGGGGTTGACAACGACGATCAGTATCCACAGGCGTCGCGCCTCGACGTGGTCGGTGCGTGGGCGCGCCTGCCGCGTGCCCTACGGTGTCCCGGTGCCAGCCGGGCAGATCTCGACGACGACGCGCCGCTCAATGCTCTTCGCCATGGCCGTCGCGACGCTGGCGGCATGCACGGGTGACCCATCGCCTGCGCCGGCGCCAACCGTGCCGCCGCCCCCGCAGCTCGACGATCTCCTCCGCGGAGAGGTGGCCGCAGCCGAACGCTCGCTACTCCTCCTGTACGCGGCGACGACCGGCCGGCACCCCGGTTTGGAGCAGCCCCTCGCTGCCTATGCGGCCCGACACCGCCGCCACCTGCGGGCGGTCGAGGGGTCAGGCCCCGTCGCGGCACCGACACCGCCGGCCTCGACCGGCTCGCCGACGCCATCCGCGCCCGCCGCCACACCGAGC
>JBOGDS010000173.1:0-2596 GCA_050743075.1 Jiangellaceae bacterium
GGACGCCCAGCCGGCCACGTCGTACAGCGGCGCCGGACCGCACAGCCGGTTGGCCACCAGCGCGCCGATCACCTCCCCGTGGGTCAGCTGGGCCCGACCCCGCATCGGCGCCGCGGCGTCGATCAGCTTGACCAGGCCGAGCCGGTCCAGGTAGTGACCGACCAGCAGCAGCGGGCCGACGTGCCGGCGGGTGCCCACCGGCGGCGGGTCGAGCCGGGCGAACGAGGCGGCCAGCTGGTCCAGTTGGCCCGACGCCTTCAGCTCGTCCTCGCGCCCGAGCGTGCGCAGCACCCGGTGCCGCACCCTGCCGTGCTCGTCCCGGTAGGCCTCGACCAGCCGCAGGTACACGTACCGCCGGCCCCGCCTGACCACCGTGTGCCGCTTGACGTACATGCCCGCCCACCCTCGCTCGGTTGGCCCTACACTAACCACTCCGAAGAGGCGCTACAAGCATGTAATTCCCCGTGTCTTCACCGGCGATCACGGATCCAATTTGGCCCTACATAGACGAGCCGAAGCCACCATCTCGCGACCCCGGCGTCGCAGCAGGAAGCGACCAAAAGCACAGCCCAGTAAGGCCATCCGCATCACAACCAGAACGACCCACGCGCGGGCGAAGATCACGCCCTACGGCCAACCGGTGCGGAAAACGGGGCTAGGGCGATGTTCGGCCCGTAACCTGTGACGCGTGGCAGACCGGCCGATCGGGATCTTCGACAGCGGCGTGGGCGGGCTCACCGTCGCGCGCGCCGTGCTGGACCAGCTTCCGCACGAGCCGGTCCTCTACGTGGGAGACACGAAACGGGGCCCCTACGGGCCGCGGCCGATCGCCGAGGTGCGCGCCTTCGCCCTGGACGTGATGGACCACCTGGTCGACGAGGGCGTGAAGGCGCTGGTCATCGCCTGCAACAGCGCCTCCGCGGCGGTGCTGCGCGATGCACGGGAGCGGTACGACGTACCCGTGGTCGAGGTGATCCGGCCGGCCGTACGACATGCCGTAGCCGTCAGCCGAAACGGACATGTGGGCGTGATCTGCACCCAGGCGACCAAGACGTCGCAGGCGTACGACGACGCGTTCGCGGCGGCCCCGGACATCCAGCTGACCGTGCAGGCCTGCCCCAGGTTCGTGGAGTTCGTCGAGCGGGGGGAGACCACCGGGGACCGCGTGCTCGAGATCGCGCACGAGTACCTCGACCCGATCGCGGCAACCGGCGCCGACACGGTGATCCTCGGTTGCACGCATTACCCGCTGCTGACGGGTGTGATCTCGTACGTTCTGGGAGCGGACGTCACGCTGGTCTCGAGCGCTGACGAGACGGCCAAGGACGTCTACCGCACCCTGGTCGAAGGGGACCTGCTGCGTCACGAGTCGCTGCCCGAGCCGCGGCACCGCTTCCTCGCCACCGGCGACCGGCAGCCGTTCGCCGCGCTCGGCCGCCGCTTCCTCGGCCCGGACATCGGCGTCGTCGAGGCGCTCGGCGCGGTCGAGGTAATGGGAGCGATCGCGTGAAGTTGACCGTCGTCGGGTGCTCCGGCTCCTTCCCTGGCCCGGGGTCCGCCGCCTCGTGCTACCTGGTCGAGGCGGACGGCTTTCGCGTGCTCCTGGACCTCGGCAACGGCGCGTTGGGGGAGTTGCAGCGCTACGTCGGGATCTACGACATCGACGCCGTCCTGATCAGCCACCTGCACCCCGACCACTACATGGACCTGTGCGGCTACTACGTCGCCCGCAAGTACCGCCCGGCCGGCCCGGCTCCGCGCATTCCGGTCTACGGGCCGGAGGACATCGCCCAGCGCACGGCGTGCGCGTACGACCTGCCGGTCGACCCGGGCATGACCGAGGAGTTCTGCTTCAGCAACTACGGCAGTGAGCCGTTCGTCCTGGGGCCGTTGCGGGTCGTGACGGAGCTGATGAACCACCCGATTCCGGCGTACGGCATCCGGCTCGAGCACGACGGCCACGCGCTGACGTACTCGGGGGACACCGCGTCCTGCGACGCGCTGCAGCGGCTGGCCAAGGGCGCCGACCTGTTCCTGTGCGAGGCGTCCTTCCACGAGGGCCGGGACACCATCCCTGACATCCACCTCAACGGCCGCGAGGCTGCGGAGGCCGCCCGCGAGGCGGGCGCGCAACGGCTGGTGCTGACGCACATCCCGCCGTGGAACGACCCGGCGCGGACGCTGGCCGAGGCGGCTCCTGCGTACGACGGTCCGACCGACCTTGCCAAGCCGGGCCGCAGCTACGAGTTGTGAGGCGTCCGAGGTTTCCCGTGAGGTTCTCCGGCGCGTCAACTTCGCTTTGGCGATCTTCCGACTGTGCCCGTCACGGTCGTCACCGTGGCGACCGAATTGATCGCAACCAGACCTCGCCGGCTCGACCGGCTCCCGCGGCAGCGCCCGGTGCATCGCTTCGTGGCGCTCGGCGACAGCACGACCGTGGGGCTCGGAGACCCACTCCCTGACGGCACCTGGCGCGGCTGGGCAGCACTGCTCGCGCAGGCGCTCGGCTGCGCGCCCGGTTACGTCAACCTGGCGCGCACCGGGGCGCTCGTCGCGGACGTGGCCGACGAGCAACTGCCGGCCGCGCTGGCGTACC
>JBOGDS010000174.1:0-2390 GCA_050743075.1 Jiangellaceae bacterium
CCGCGGCTGCGAGCCCGCCGAGGGCTCCCAGCGCGCGGGTCGCGGTGTGCTCGACGTCGGCGAGACCGGCCCGGACGCTGTCGACGACCGTGGCCGGACGGCGCACGGCCTCGGCCACGGCGGCGGTCACCAGCTCGGCCCAGCCCGGCTCGGGGGTCGGCCGCCAGGTGTCCGGCGGCGTGTCGCGCGGCTGGGTGGTCTCATCGAGCACGACCTGCCCGATGTCGACGGCAGCGGCGCCCTCGACCACGGCGTGATGGGTCTTGGAGAGCACGGCGAACCGGCCGTCGCGCAGCCCTTCGACCAGGTACATCTCCCACAGCGGCCGGGCCCGGTCCAGTGGTGGTAGGCGAGGTCGAAGGCCTCGTCGTCGACCCAGACCGGGTTGGCCAGCCGGCCGGGAACCGGCTTGATGCGCTGGCGGTACCGCGGGACGAACGCGATCCGGTCGCCGATCAGGCTGACCAGGCGGTCGTGGTCGAATCCGCCGTCGAGTGCCTGGAACACCGCGACGCTGCCGACGTGCATCGGGGTCTCGGCTTCCTCGAAGTAGAGGAACGAGGCGTCGAGCGGGCTCAGCCGGTCCATGTAGGCGAAGATAGGGCGTTGCCCGCCGACCCCGCAGGAACCCCGACCCGCAGGAGCCCCTCCACCGATGCGATCGTCCCGAGTCCGCCGCCTGCTCGCGTCGTTCGTTCTTGTGGGTCTGCTGGCGACCTGCGGCGACGACGCGCCGTCGCCCGATGACGCCGCGGCGCGCGAGGTCGAGATCACGATCAGCGACGGGCGGGTCGACACCGCCGAGGACCGGGTCGAGGTCGCGTCGGGCAGCACCGTGCGGCTCGTCGTCACCAGCGACATCGACGACGAGTTGCACGTCCACGGCGTCGACGAGACCGCGGACCTGGTCGCGGGCGAACCGACCACGCTGGAGTTCACGGTGGACGAGCCCGGCAGCTACGACGTCGAGACGCACCGGAGCGGCACCTTGCTCGTCCAGCTGCTCGTCCGGTGACTGGGCGGGTTCTCCCCGCCCACGGGGTCGGCGGCCGCCAGGACCTGCCCATCCCGTTCGAGCTCGCGGTCGCCGGCGCCGCCGTCGCCCTGGTGCTCTCCTTCGCCGTGCTCGGGCTGGCCTGGCGGCGGTCGCGGTACCGCGGCGAGGACAGCGGGCGCCCGCTGGGCGTGACCAGGGCGGTCGACTCGCCGTGGACCCGCTGGGCGCTGCGCGTGCTCGGGCTGGCCGGCGCGGCCTACCTCGGCCTGGCGATGGTGTTCGGACCGGACCTCGCGACAAACCCCACGGCCGGTGTCGTCTACGTACTTCTCTGGGTCGGCATCGTGCCGGCGTCGCTGCTGTTCGGGCCGGTGTGGCGGCTGGTCAACCCGTTGCGGACCGTGCATCTGCTGCTCTGCCGGGCATTGCGCCTGGACCCGGCCGACGGCGTCCTGCACCTGCTGGCGCGGGTCGGGCTGTGGCCGGCTGCGGGCTGGCTGGTGGCGTTCACCTGGCTCGAGCTCGACGCGCCGGACCGGGCCACGGTGCCGGTGATCCGGAGCTGGTTCGCGGTCTTCGTCGCGGTCTCGCTGGTGGGGGCTGTGCTGTGTGGCTCGCGGTGGTTCGACCACGCCGATCCGTTCGAGGCGTACTCGTCGCTCGTCGCCCGGCTGTCCTGGATCGGCCGCCGCAGCGACGGGGAGGTGGTGGCCCGGCGGCCGCTGGAGAACCTCGACGGACTGGTTGCCCGGCCGGGCCTGACCGCGGCCGTCGCGGCGTTGCTGGGGTCGACGATGTACGACAGCGCGTCGGCGTCGCCCTGGTGGGCACGGGCGATCCAGGACTCGGGGATCTCGCCGACGCTTGCCGGGACCGCCGGGCTGCTCGTGGTAGTCGCGCTGGTGTACCTGACGTTCTGCGGTGCCGTGCGGTGGGCCGGCCGGATCGCAGGCGTGGACCTTCCCGGGCTGCCGGACCGGTTCGCCCACTCGGTGGTGCCGATCGCCGTCGGGTACGTCGTCGCGCACTACGTGACGCTGTTCATCCTGGAAGGTCAGCGCACGCTGGTGCTGCTCTCGGACCCGCTCGGCACCGGCGCGGACTGGCTCGGCACCGCGGGCCTGACCGAGAACCGCTGGATCGCCGACCAGGCGACGCTGGTCGCGAGCATCCAGGTCGGCGCCGTGGTCCTCGGCCACGTGCTGGGGATCGTGTCCGCGCACGACCGGGCGATACGGCTGTTCCCCCGGCGCTCGGCGCTCGCGGCGCAGCTGCCCCTGCTGGGCGTCATGGTCGCCTACACCGTCGGCGGCCTGCTGCTGCTCTTCGCCGCCTGACCGGGCCTGCCCATGATCATGTCGAGTACACACAGCATTAGGTGTGTGTACTCGAC
>JBOGDS010000175.1:0-2375 GCA_050743075.1 Jiangellaceae bacterium
CACCCGCAGACACCGGCCCTGCGCGCCAGCGGGATCGAGCCGGAGCCGGTCGGTGCGCCGGACCCGGCCGGCCTGCTCGACGCCGCGGCGACCGGGACGGTCGTGTGGCTGGGCTCACCAGACGGCGATCCCGGCCTGGCCGACGGCCTGGCCGGCGAGGTCGCCGTCCGGGCCGGTCGCGGCGTGCCGGTGCCCGAGGTGGAGGTGCTGACCGGCTCGTACGACCTCCCGGGCGCGCGGCTGCTGGATCTCGTCGCCGTGATGGACCGGCTGCGCTCACCGGGCGGCTGCCCCTGGGACCGCGAGCAGACCCACCTGTCGCTTGCGACGTACCTCCTGGAGGAGACGTACGAGACCCTCGAGGCGATCGAGGCCGATCCCGCGCACCTTCGTGAGGAGTTGGGCGACCTCATGCTCCAGGTGGCATTCCATGCCCGGATCGCCGAGGAGCACGACGTCGACCCCTGGACGATCGACGACGTCGCGGCCGGGATCGTCGACAAGCTGGTCAGCCGCCATCCACACGTGTTCGGCGACGGCGACGCCACCACCGCCGAGCACGTCGAGGCCCGCTGGCACGACCTCAAGCGGGCCGAGAAGGGGCGCACGTCGGCGATGGACGGCGTGCCCCTCGCGCTGCCCGCATTGACCCTCGCCGCCAAGCTGGTCGGCCGGGCCCGTCGCGCGGGCGTAGACGTGAGGGTGCCGGAGCTCGCGCTGCCCGACCCGGGCGACACCGCGGCGGTCGGCGACGCGTTGCTGGCCCTGGTCGCCGCGGCACACCGGCGGCACGTGGACGCCGAGCAGGCCTTGCGCGACGCAGCCCGGCGGTACGCCGAGCGTGTCCGCGACGCCGAAGCGTCGACATGATCAGGGGGAACGCGGTGGCGCTCCCAGGCCGGGCGACGTCGCGCCGCTAGGCTTCGGCGTACCCCGAACCTCGGCGAGCATGCAGGAGACGACCACACGTGGCCACGATCGACGCTGTCGGCGCCCGCGAGATCCTCGACTCGCGGGGCAACCCCACGGTCGAGGTCGAAGTCGCGCTCGACGACGCGACGATCGCCCGGGCCGCCGTGCCCAGCGGCGCGTCGACGGGCGCCTTCGAGGCCGTCGAACTGCGCGACGGAGACGCCGACCGGTACGGCGGCACGGGGGTCGAGAAGGCCGTCACCGCGGTGCTCGACGAGATCGGGCCGGAGTTGCTCGGTTTCGACGCCAGCGAGCAGCGGCTGATCGACCAGGCGCTGCTCGACCTCGACGGCACGCCGAACAAGGAGCGGCTGGGCGCCAACGCCATGCTGGGCGTGTCGCTCGCAGTCGCGAAGGCTGCCGCGGACTCCGCCGAACTGCCGCTGTTCCGTTACGTCGGCGGGCCCAACGCCCACCTGCTCCCCGTGCCGATGCTGAACATCCTCAACGGCGGCGCCCACGCCGACAGCAACGTCGACATCCAGGAGTTCATGGTGGCGCCGATCGGTGCGTCGACGTTCCGTGACGCCCTGCGCTGGGGCGCCGAGGTGTACCACGCGCTGAGGTCGGTGCTGAAGGAGAAGGGCTACGCGACCGGGCTGGGCGACGAAGGCGGTTTCGCGCCGAACCTGCCGACCAACCGCGACGCTCTCGACCTGATCGGCGTCGCCGTCGAGAAGGCCGGCTTCGCACTGGGCGGCGACATCGCCCTGGCGCTCGACGTCGCCGCCTCCGAGTTCTACGCCGGCGGCACCTACACGTTCGAGGGCGCCGCCAGCAGCGCCGACGAGCTCACGGCCTATTACGCCGAGCTCGTCTCGAGCTACCCGCTGGTCTCCCTCGAGGACCCGCTCGCGGAAGACGACTGGGCCGGCTGGACCGCGTTGACGTCGTCGCTCGGCGACAAGGTCCAGATCGTCGGCGACGACCTGTTCGTCACCAACCCCGAGCGGCTGCGCCGGGGGATCGCGGAGGGCGCCGCCAACGCGCTGCTGGTCAAGGTCAACCAGATCGGCACGCTCACCGAGACGCTCGACGCCGTCTCACTCGCGCACCGCTCCGGCTACCGCTGCGTGATGAGCCACCGGTCCGGCGAGACCGAGGACACCACGATCGCCGACCTCGCCGTTGCGACCGACTGCGGACAGATCAAGGCGGGCGCGCCGGCACGGTCCGAGCGGGTCGCCAAGTACAACCAGTTGCTGCGGATCGAGGAGGAGCTCGACGACGCCGCCCGCTACGCCGGTGCCGGTGCCTTCCCGAGGTTCACGGCCTGACCATGGCCGGTCCCAGCCACCGAAGCCGGGGAGGCCCCGGTGCCCGCCCGACGGGCGGAGCACGGCCCGCGCGGCGCCGGTCCAGCGGCCCAGCGCGGCCGGCCGAGTCGGCGCGAACAGCAGGTC
>JBOGDS010000176.1:0-2137 GCA_050743075.1 Jiangellaceae bacterium
CCGGGAATCTGCGATCATGTCCGACATATGAACGTACGTGCGGGAGTGATCGGATGAGCGTGACGCCGGGGCGGGGCACCATGGCACTCGGTGCGTCCGTGCGCCGGCGTCGTCGGGCGCTCGGCCTCACCCAGGAGGACCTCGCCGACTTGGCCGAGGTGTCGGTCCGGTTCGTCCACGCGCTCGAGCACGGCAAGCCCACGGTTCAACTCGAGCAGGTCCTGCGGGTGCTGGGAGTGCTGGGGCTTGGACTACGCGTCGTCACCGGGAGCGGCGTCGTCGAAACGGACGACTGATGGCCGCCGGCCTGGAGAGGCTCCGTCGGGTCGATGTGGCGGACGTGTACAAGGCCGGGCGGCTCGCCGCGGTGCTGCGACGGACTCCCGCGGGCACGGTCTTCTCCTACCGGGAGGACTTCGATGGCCCTCCGGTGGCGACCACCCTCCCGCTCGGCAGCGAACCGGTCTTGACGCCGGCGGGGGCGGTCCCTGCGTTCTTCGCCGGGCTGCTGCCCGAAGGGCGGAGGCTCACCGCGCTGCGGACCGCCGTGAAGACCTCGGCCGACGACGAGCTCAGTCTGCTCCTTGCCGTGGGTCGTGACACCGTCGGCGACGTCCAGGTCGTGCCGCGCGGGGAGGCACCGGACCTCCCCGAGCCGATGGTCGACGCGGGCGGCTTCGACGAGGTTCGATTCTCCGACGTCCTCGCAGACGCCTTTGGCGGGCGGGACGTGATCGACCGTGTCGCCATCCCCGGCGTGCAGGACAAGGTCTCGGCGCGGATGCTGGCCGCTCCCGTGGCGGCCGCCGGCGGAGGCTTCATCCTCAAGCTGGACCCGCCGGAGTTCCCGCACCTCGTCGAGAACGAGGCCTTCTTCCTCGACATCGCCCGTCGGTCCGGTCTGCCCGTCGCTGATGCTCGCGTCGTCACCGACGCGAGCGGCGCCCTCGGACTCCTCGTGAGTCGCTTCGACCGCTTCCTCGGCGACGACGGCGCCATCGCGATGCGTGCCCAGGAGGACGGCTGTCAGGTGCTCGGCCGCTACCCGGCCGACAAGTACGCACTCACGACCGAAGCTGTTCTCGGTGGACTCGCGTCGGTCTGTCGTGCTGCGCCCGTCGCGGCACTGGAACTCCTGCGACAGGTCGCCTTCGCCTACCTGACCGGCAACGGCGACCAGCACGCGAAGAACCTCTCGGCAGGTCGGGTCGAAGGCGAGTGGCGGGCCATCCCGCTCTACGACGCCCCCTCCTCCCACCCGTATGGCGACACGACGATGGCGCTGACGGTGGCCGGCCGTGACCGCGAGAACATCACCGCGTCCTCGTTCCTTTCGCTGGGCGAGGAGCTCGGCCTTCCCCCACGAGCGGTCGTTCGCGCCCTGGATCGCCTGGTCGCCCACGTCGACGAGTGGATCGACGATCTCGATCGGCTGCCCTTCGACCAGCGTCGGCGGCACCGGCTACGGCGACTGATCCTCGATCGGGCGCACAAGCTGTCGAGCTGATATACGACGGCCTCCCGGACGGAGGCGCGGTGGCGGCATGACCATGAACGCGGCGGCAGGTGGTGGGATGCGGCGGGTCGCCACGCTCGCCGCGGCGGCGTTGCTCGCCCTCGCCGGGTGCTCGTCGCCCGACCCGGAGATGGTGGAGGCCTGCGGCACCGTGCAGGAGCTCGAGCAGGCCGTCCTCGATCTCTTCAACACCGACCCGGACGACCGTGAGGCGGCGGTGCGCGCCGCGGGCACGGTCGTGAACCGGGCCTTCGCGCTGCGGGACGCCGCCGCCGACACCGACTCCGAGGAGCTCCAGGCGCTCGCCGCGGACATGGAGGCCGGCCTCCGTCAGCTCACGGTCGAGGCGATCACCGGCGACCCGCGGGATGCCGCCGCCCCGATGGCACGGCTCGTCGTCCAGATGATCGAGGTGTGCCGCGCCGAGGGCGCCTGGTCCGAGTAGGGATCCGGCCCCGTCCCTGGTCCGGCGCTCCTACCCGAGGTTGCCGTAGGTGACCACGACCGTCGCCGCCGCGGTCATCGCGGCGAGCGTGCCGAGGAACAGCAGGCGGATCTGGTTCGCCAGCGCGTGCTGCGCGGCGGCGATCTGGTTGTGCAGGTTGTGGGTCTGCGCGTTCA
>JBOGDS010000177.1:0-2105 GCA_050743075.1 Jiangellaceae bacterium
GCCGCGCGCGCCACGCCGGCGGCTCCCGGCCAACCCGGGCCTGACCTGGCTCGCCGCCGACTTCCACGCCCACTCGCTGCACTCCGACGGCACCCTGGGCGTCGACGGACTGGCAGCAGCCGCCGCCGAGGCCGGCCTGGACGTGCTGGCCGTCACCGACCACAACACCGTCAGCCACCATCCTTCTCTGCCGGGCGCCACCGCGCGATACGGCGTCACCCTCGTGCCCGGGCAGGAGCTCACGACCGACCGCGGCCACGCCAACGTGTTCGGCGACGTCGGCTGGGTCGACTTCCGCCGGCCGGCCACGCAGTGGGTCTCCGATGCCGACGCCCGCGGCGGGTTGATGTCGGTCAACCATCCGCTGGCGGCGGACTGCTCCTGGCACCACCGGTTGACCCGGCGCCCGCCGCTCGCGGAGGTCTGGCACTGGACCTGGCTCGACCGAACCTGGACCGGTCCGCTGGCCTGGTGGACCGCGTGGGGTACGGACATCGTTCCGGTCGGCGGCAGCGACTTCCACGCTCCCGACCAGGGCCGCCCACTCGGGTCGCCCGTGACCTGGGTCGCCTGCGCATCAGCCGAGCCGGAAGACGTCCTCGACGGGCTGCGCGCCGGGCGAACTGCGCTCGCCGTCTCCGTCGATGCGCCCGTGCTCCTGCGGGTCGAGAACGAGCTCGTCGCGCTCGGTGCTGACGGCACCGTCCTGGTCGACGCCGAAGGGAAGCGGCACGTCGTCCGCACGGAAATGGTCCGCTTCCCGGCGACCCCGGGCCCGCACCGCCTCGAGACCCCGATGGCCGCCGTAGTGGCCATCGCGCCGTAGCCGCCGCTCAGCCGAATGGAGCGGGCTTCTCTGCGCGTGACGGAACCAACGTCCGCGGCCGAGCCGCCCTCTTGGCCGGGCATAGGTACCGAACGACAGGAACAATTGCGATCTTGGTCTTCCTGACCTGCGCTCATGCGGCTCGGGCAAGCATTGTTCCTGTCGGTCGGTACAGCCCGGGTGTGACGCTCGGGGTGGGTCTGACGGCATGCTTGTGCCCGTGACCGTTCCGCTGCTCACGCCGCGGCCGGTGGCACACTCGCTCGACCGCCTGCTGGCCGCCGCGACCCACCGCGAGCCGTTCCAGAGCACCGACTCGAAGTCCGGTTCGGGCTTCGAGCGGGTGGTCGTCGACGGCCGAGCGCATGTCCTGAAGCACGTCCACGTCGACAACGACTGGACCATGCGTTTCTCCGGCGACGTCGGCTGCAACCCGGCCCAGGTCTGGACGGCCGGGCTGATGGACTGCTACCCGGAACGGATCGACCACGGAGTCGTCGGCGTCGCGTCCGGCCTCGGACGCAACGGCTGGGGCGGAGCGATCCTCATGCGGGACATGTCCGCGGAGCTGGTGCCGCCTGGCCACGACGTCCTGCCGTTGGCACGGCACCTCGGCTTCCTGGACGACCTGGCCGGCTTGTCGGCACGCATGCTCGGCTGGCGCGACGACGTCGGACTGCTGCCGCTGGCCAACCGTTGGCGCTGGTTCAACCACGCGTGTCTGGCCGTCGAGGAGTCCAAGGGGTGGCCGGACCCGGTGCCTCGACTCGCGGCGGACGGCTGGCGGCGGTTCGACGAGCGGGTACCGCGAGCCGTGTCGCGGCTCGTCGACGAGCTGCGCCGCGATCCCAGCCCACTGGTCGAGGCCGCCCGGCAGACGCCGACGACCTTCGTCCACGGCGACTGGAAGCTCGGCAACGTCGGGACCGCCTCGGACGGCCGGACGATCCTGATCGACTGGACCTACCCCGGCGAGGCGCCGCCCTGCTACGAGCTCGCGTGGTACCTGTGCATCAACCGCGCCCGGCTGCCGCAGTCGAAGGAGGACGCGGTCGCGGCATTCCGCTCGTCGCTCGAACGCCACGGGGTCTCGCCAGCGGAATGGTTCGACCGGCAGCTTGCCGTGTGCCTGCTCGGCAGTACGGTGATCTTCGGGTGGGAGAAGGCACTCGGCGACGACGAGGAGCTCGGCTGGTGGTGCGATCGGGCGACCGAGGGCGCAGCACGTCTGTGACGTCCCAGATCGGCGCCGCCTACTCGGCGAGCGCCGCCGCCTGGG
>JBOGDS010000178.1:0-1807 GCA_050743075.1 Jiangellaceae bacterium
GGCCGCGCCGCCGATGGCCGCTCCGGCCGCCGAGACCGCGCCGGCCCGGGCCAGCCGCCGCCAACCGGCGCCGAGAGTGCCTGGTCGCAGCGCGACCAGCAGCAGCACCGCAGCGACGGCCATGCCGAGGGTGTGCGCAAGCCCGACGGCCGCAACCACCCAGCCGCGTGGCACGGCGTCGGCCGACACGAACGCGATCAGGACCACCACCGCCCAGCCCACGGTCGTGGCCGCCGCGACCCGGCGGACGCGGCCGGTGGCGAGCAGCGCCCGGTTCAGGTGGTAGACGAGACAGAAGCCCAACAACCCAGGAGCGAAGGCCACCAGCGCGCGGGCCATCTCCGCCTCGGGCACCGCCCCCTGCCCGCCCAACGCTCCGAACACGCGCGCGATCGGCCATGCGGCAGCGACCAGTGCCGCCGTACCGAGGCCCGCGGCCAGCACCACCGCCCGCGTGGATGCGAGTGTCGTGCGAGCCCACTCCGTGCGCTCGCCGCGGCTGGCGTGGCCGGCCAGGGCCGGGAAGGCGCTCGTCGCGATCGGCACAGCGAGGACGGCGAACGGAAGCAGGTACACCATCCACGAGTTCTGGAACGTGACGATGCGCCCCTCACCGGCCGCGTTGACCAACGGGATCAGCAGCAGCATCGCAACCTGCTGCGCAGCGACCATGGCGATCCCAGCGGCCGCCAGCCGCGCAGCACGGCGCGCCTGACCCTGCGGGAATCGCAGCCTCGGCACGGCCCGGACGCCGATCACGTACAGCGGGACCAACGTTGTCAACGCCAGCGCGAGCGCGCCGAGCATCGTCCCGACCGACAGGACGAGCTCGTCCGACCGGCCGACGGTGCCGAGGTCCCGCGGGTCGCCGTCGAATCCCCTCGCGAAGATCAGGTAGGTCCCAGCCACGACGACGGCGGACATGATCGGCGCCAGCGCCGGCGCCAGGAAGCGGCGGTGCGCCTGCAGAACTCCAGCCGTGACCGCCGCCAGGCCGTACAGCGGCACCTGGATCAGGAAGACGCGCAGCATCCGGGCGGCGGCATCCTCCGCCGCGCCGCCACCGACGCCCAACGCGGCCGTGATCGGCCCCGCCAGCACCGCGGCCAGGGCGGCCACCGGTACCAGGACCAGCACGGCCCAGCCGACGAGTGCACCCGTGGTAGCCCGGACCGAGTCCCGGTCCCCCCGGTCGACGGCCGCGACCACCAGGGGCACCACGACCCCGGCCAGGGCGCCCCCGGCCACGACCTCGAACAGGATCGCCGGAACGTAGTTGGCCGACGTGTAGACGGTGCCGAGCGCGGTCTCGCCCACGGTTCCCTGGTAGACGAGCTGCCGGCCGAGGCCGACCACGCGTGCGACCAGGCTGACTGCCGCGATCAGAGCAGCCCCGCCGGCAATGCCGGCCGCGGCTCCCACGGCCACCCGCCGGGCGCTCATCGAGGGCACGTCCACGGGCCTGGGTCCGCCAGCGATCGCTCCCCCGTGATCGACTGGTCGTATCTCGGGCGACACGCCGGCGTGGCGCCTCCACACGCGCCCAGTCGATCATGTGTGGTCACGCTGCGAACGAATCCGCTAGGGCCGGCGTCCGAGCCGGTCCAGTCCCCGAAGGACCGGCGTCCGCTCGATCACCTGCGTGAAGCTCACCTTCTCGCTGGCCAGGGTCATCGCCGCGACGACGCCGAGATGGACCAGTCGGGCCGGCCGGCTTTCCCGCGCGACCAGCGCGAGCCCCAGGACCGCGCCCAGCGCGTTGGCGCCGGCGTCGCCGAGCATCGTGCGCTCGCCCAGGTCGTCGGCC
>JBOGDS010000179.1:0-1766 GCA_050743075.1 Jiangellaceae bacterium
GCCTGGACCGACCCGGAGCTCGACGAGCTGTGCGGTGGCTTCTTCAGCACGACCCGACGGTCGCTCGAGCAGGCGTACGTCCGTCCCGGCACCGCGTGGTTCGCAACCGTCCAACCGGTGGTCGGGGCGTGGATCCGGGCGTTCCTGCGCGACGGCGCCCGTGACGCCGGCGACCTGCTCGCCGAGCTGGACGTGCTCGTCGCCGACCACCGGAGCCGGGCATGAGGATCGCCGAGTACTTCTACGCCGACGACGTCACGCAGCGTCGGCTGTTCAAGCAGGTCGGGGTCGACCACGCGGTGCTCCGGCTGCCCGAGGCGGACGACGGGTCGACGGCGGTGGACCTCCACCGGCTCGCGCGGCTGCAGCAGGAGTTCGCCGCGGACGGCCTCACCATCGAGGTCATCGAGCCGCTGGCGCCACCGTTCGAGCAGGTCAAGCAGGGCCTGCCCGGCCGTGACCAGCAGCTCGAGCAGGTCAACCACCTGCTGCGCGGCATGGGCGAGCTCGGCATCGGGATCCTCTGCTACAACTTCATGGCCGTCCACGGCTGGATGCGCACCCGCTTCGACCTCACCACCCGGGGCGGCGCCCTGGTCACGGGCTTCGACCGGGCCGACCTGCCGGACGCGGACGCCGCCGTGCGCCTCGACGACGACCAGCTGTGGGACAACTACCGGTACTTCCTCCACGCCGTGGTGCCGGTCGCCGAGGAGGCCGGGGTGCGCCTCGCGCTCCACCCCGACGACACGCCGCTGTCCCCGCTGCGCGGTGTCGCCCGCATCCTCCGGACGCCCGACGCGCTCGAGCGTGCCCTGTCGCTGTCCGACAGCCCGAACCACGGCATCACGTTCTGCCAGGGCACGATCGCGACGATGGGCGCCGACGTGCCGGCCACGATCCGGCGGCTGGGCCGACGCACGTTCTTCGTGCACTTCCGCGACATCGCCGGCACGGCGGAGTCGTTCGTGGAGACCTTCATCAGCGAGGGCCGCACCGACATGTGGGCGGCGATGCGCGCCTGGGTCGAGGTCGGCTTCGAAGGCCCGGTCCGCAGCGACCACGTGCCCACGCTGCACGGCGAGCCCAACCACCGCCCGGGCTACGCGACCCTCGGGCGCCTGCACGCGATCGGCAACATCCAGGGCCTCTACGAGGCCGCCCGCGCGGAGGCGTCTGCGCACACGTGACCGGAGGAGAGCACCATTGCAAAAGGGTGCGGCTCTTCTGGAGTGACTTCACGCTGCCTGCGAGATGAGGTTGTCCGCGTTCGAGAGGAGTGGATTCGTTGTCGCTTCTTGACAAGGTGGAACGCCCAGTACTCGTCCCAGTCTCCGTTGGTGCGCAGGGCGCGTAGCTCGAGGACGGCTTCGGCGCCGTGGAGTCCCCACCGGGCGCCGGTGATGTCCATCCGCGATGCCGAGGATGCGTTTATGCCGAGGACGGCGCGGATCGCCTGCCGGCAGGCGGGGATCGACTTGAGACCCTCGGCATAATCGCGTGATCTGACCGAGGCTCCTCTCGAGGATTCACCGAGAGAAGGAGCTGGTCACATGAGCAAGCCGAGACGAGACCGGGTGACCGGTCCGTTGGCGCCGTACGAGTCGGGGTTCGCGAGCACGCTGGCCGTTGAGGGTTAGGCGGATTCTGGCGGTTGTCGCAACGCGGACGTCTCGCCAGCGGTTGGTCGACGAGACCGGTTCCAGGGTAGCTATGTGGCCTTGGGGTCGATACTGGGCATCGTGGCGGCTGATGAGGTGCGGCTT
>JBOGDS010000180.1:0-1695 GCA_050743075.1 Jiangellaceae bacterium
GCCCGGAGCCGCACCAGCGCCGCCTGGAGCCGGGCCCGCGCCGCCTGGAGCCGGCCCAGCGCCCCCGGCCGAGTCCGAGACGACGACGCCGTCGCGGAGGGCGATGTGCCTGGGCAGGTCGGCGGCGATGTCACGATCGTGGGTGATCACCACGACCGTGGTACCGGCGGCGTGCAGCTCGTGCAGTATGTCGAGCACCCCGGCGCCGGAGTGGCTGTCCAGGTTGCCGGTCGGCTCGTCGGCGAGCAGTAGCACCGGCCCGCCGACCACGGCCCGGGCGATCGCCGTACGCTGCTTCTCTCCGCCGGAGAGCTGGTGCGGCCGGTGGCTCAGCCGGTGTGTCAGCCCGACCCGGCGCAGCGCGATCTCGGCGCGTTCCCGGCGTTCGGCAAGCGACAGTCCGGTGTAGAGCAGGCCGTCGGCGACGTTGTCCAGCGCCGGTACGCCGATCGCCAGGTGGAACTGCTGGAACACGAACCCGATCCGGTACGCCCGTAGCCCCGACAGTTGCCGATCCGACAGTGCCGCCACGTCGTGGCCGTCGATCACCACCGTGCCGGCGCTGGGCCGGTCCAGGGTGCCGACCAGGTGCAGCAGCGTCGACTTGCCGGAGCCGGACGGCCCGACCACGGCGACCAGCTCGCCGTACCGGATCGCCAGGGACACTTCGTGTACGGCGGTCACGCCGCCCGGATACACCCGGCTGACCCGTTCCAGCCGCACCACGTCTTGGGTCGTCATGATGCCGGGACCCTCACCTTCGTACCCTCGGAAATGTCTTTGCCGGTGATCTCGACCCGGCCGTCGGCGAACAGTCCCAGCTCGACCTCCACCACCTGGGTGCCGGAGCCGGTGACCACCTCGACGCCGTATCCGCCCTCGCGCAGTGCCAGCAGGGCGACCACCGGGACGGTCAGCACGTTCTTGCGTTCCCCGGCGACGAACCGCACCCGTACCGGGCCCTGTGCCAGGTCGCCGAGCTGCTTGGTGTCCTTCACGGCCACGATGACGTCCACTGTGGACTTCTTGGACTCGGGGGCCTGCGACTCGTTCTCCGCGGCGTGGGCGACCGCGCCGACGCTGGCCACGGTGCCCGACGCGGTCTGCCCGCCGGGCAGTTCGATGGCCACCGGGGCACCCTTGCGGGCGATCCGCCGGTCGTTCACGTCCAGGTCGACGGTCACCAGCCGCGCGGTCCCGGTGTACGTGAACACCGCCCCGCCGGCCGGCTGGCCCACCTCGGACTTGTGCTCGGCGACCCGTACCGCCGAGGGCAGGAAGACCACCCGGCCCGGCTCGACGGTCCCGGTCTCGGTCAGCCCCAGGTCGTCCTGCCAGTCGCGTACCGCGTCGGCGGTGGCGGCGGTGTAGCTGTCGTCGACGGTGAAGCCGGTGTAGCCGAGCGCGCGTAGGTTCTGCTCGAGCTGCCGTACGTCACCGCCGGAGTCCCCGGTCTTCAGCGCCCGGTACGCCGGCAGCGTGCCGTACATAAGGATCACCGGCTGCTCGTCGACGGCGTAGAGCCGCTGGCCGCGGGTGACCGTGGCGCCCTCGGCGGGGAGCCGGGTGAGGATGCCCTGCAGCTGACCGGCGAGCGTGTCCGGGTCGCCGTAGCCGAGTGTGCCGTCGACCTGTTTGGTCTCGACCAGGGTGCCCCGGGTGACGTCGGCGGTGGCCGGCGCCGTCGTGCTCGCC
>JBOGDS010000181.1:0-1574 GCA_050743075.1 Jiangellaceae bacterium
GGTCCGTTCCGCGCCGCGTGGAGCGCGGGGTTGCTGCTGGCCGTGACGGCGGCATTCGTGCCGCTGGCCTGGATGGCCGCGCTCGTGGTCGCGACCGTCGCCGTCGTCACCGCGTACGGCGACCGCGGCTCCGTCCTGCGGATGACCGCCGCGCTGGCCGTCACGCCCGTCGTCCTGATTCCGTGGACCGCGCAGCTGCTCCGCGAGCCGGTCCTGCTCGTGACCGAGGCCGGCGTGCCCGGTCCCGACCTGTCCGACCCGGCGCTCGCGCCCTGGGCCGTTCTGCTGCAGCACCCCGGCGGTCCGGGCGCCGCCCCGCTCTGGTTGGGCCTGGGACTGGTGCTGGCCGGCTGGGCGGCCCTGTACCGGCCGGACCGGCGGCTGGCGATGCTGGCCGGCTGGGCGGTGGCCGGCACCGCGCTGGTGATGGGGCTGGTCGTGTCCCGACTACCTGTGACCGGGCCGACGCTCGAGACGCCGGTGGCCGGTTGGCCGGGATTTGCCACCGTGCTGATCGGTGGCGGACTGCTGACCGCAGCCGTTGTCGGCGCCGAGACCTCCCGGGAGCGGCTGTCCGGGGCCAGCTTCGGATGGCGTCAGCCACTGGCCGTACTAGTGCTCGTGCTGGCCGTCGCGACGCCCGTCGTCGGCGCCGGCTGGTGGCTGGTACGCGGAGCCGACGATCCGGTGGAACGCCGCGATCCGACCGTGCTGCCGACCTATGTCGTCGACGAAGGTGAGCGGCCCGAGCGGGTCCGCACGCTGGTGCTGAGCCGAACCGACGACGGTCTGGTGACGTACGCCCTGCTGCGACAGGCCGGTCCACGGCTCGGCGACGCCGAGACCGGTCCCGAGCCGGAGGAGTACGCCGCGCTGAACGAGCTGGTGGGCGACTTGATCTCCGACCGGGGTGGTGCCGACGCGACGGCGCTCGGCACGTTCGCGGCCAAGTACGTCTACCTCCCCGCGCCTGCGGACCCGGCGCTGGTCGACGTCCTCGGCGCCGTGCCCGGCCTGGTCCGGGCCAGCGCACCCGAGGACGCGGTGATGTGGCAGGTCGACGGCAGGATCGGCCGGGTCCGGCTGCTCGGGGGCGACAGCGGCCCGGTGATCGTGCCGAGTGAGGACATCACCGCCCGCGGCGTCATCCCGCCCGGGCCGGCCGAGCGCCAGCTCGTGCTGGCCGAACGAGCCGACCCGGGCTGGCGCGCGACGCTCGGCGGCAGCGAGCTGGACCCGGTCACCGTCGACGGCTGGGCGCAGGGTTTCACCGTGCCCGTCGACGGCGGCGAGGTCCTGGTCACTCACCGGGGTTCCGAGCGTTCGGCCTGGCTCACGGCACAGCTCGTCGCCGTCCTCGTCGCGGTGGTGCTCGCCCTGCCCGGGATCCGCCGCGAGCGGGGTTCCGTCGACGACGCCGCCGACCTCGACCCGGACGACCCGACCGCGGACCTGCCCGCCGTCCCGGTGCTCGTGCCCTCGGCGCGGGTCCAGGAACTCGTGCCGGTCGGCGCCGGCGGTCCGGTCCGGGTGCGCCGCCGGCGGCGGGCGCGGCAGTCGGGGGACCCCGACGT